>CAMLIL010000106.1 GCA_946480015.1 uncultured Oxalobacteraceae bacterium
ACCTGGCGGACGAACACGCGCTGGCCAAGGTGGCCGAGCACATGCAGCCGAGCTTCACGGGGGGCGAAATCCTGCTGGCCAGCGAAGCGGTCACCCAAGCCATCCGCGCCGAAGAGGTCGGCAACATGGCCTCCAAAATCGCCGTGCTGCCGGCCGTGCGCCAGGCCCTGTACGGCCTGCAGCTGGGCTTTCGCAAAGCGCCCGGCCTGGTGGCCGACGGGCGCGACATGGGCACCGTCATCTTCCCCAACGCCCGCCTGAAAATATTCCTCACTGCAAGCGTTGAGGCGCGAGCGCAACGCCGATATAAGCAATTGATTGACAAAGGTTTTTCTGCTAGTATGCAAGACCTCCTGTCTGATTTGCAGGCGCGCGACGACCGGGATACCCACCGGGCCATCGCCCCCTTGGTTCCGGCGGAAGGCGCAAGCATCCTGGACACGTCGAACATGACGGCTGATCAAGCCATCGACGAAGTGCTCCGGCTGTATGCGCAAGTGAAGTCGTCGTAAAGGTGCTTCGTTCCGGCAATTGGGCCGGGATGCGGCGTTGTTTCAACCCTAACCCAGTTTAAGTCGCATTGTGCGATCTCTGCTGGCTCACACGTGTAAATCCTATGTCTACAGCAACAACTGAAGCAAGCGGTATGGAAAGTTTCGCAGCACTCTTCGAAGAGTCCTTGTCGCGTCAAGATATGCGCTCCGGCGAAGTCATTTCCGCTGAAGTCGTGCGCCTCGACCATAATTTCGTGATCGTCAACGCCGGCCTCAAATCCGAAGCTTTCATCCCCATCGAAGAATTCAAAAATGACCAGGGCGAACTGGAAGTCCAAGTAGGCGACTTCGTTTCCGTGGCCATCGAATCGCTGGAAAACGGTTTCGGCGATACCATCCTGTCGCGTGACAAGGCCAAGCGCCTGGCATCGTGGCTGGCTCTGGAAAAAGCAATGGAATCCGGCGAAATCGTCGTCGGTACCGTCAATGGCAAGGTCAAGGGCGGCCTGACCGTGCTGACCAACGGCATCCGCGCGTTCCTGCCAGGTTCGCTGGTGGATACCCGTCCAGTCAAGGACACCACTCCGTTCGAAGGCAAGACCCTGGAATTCAAGGTCATCAAGCTCGACCGCAAGCGCAACAACGTGGTGCTGTCGCGCCGCGCCGTCATCGAAGCATCGATGGGCGAAGAGCGTCAGAAACTGATGGAAACCCTGAAAGAAGGCACCGTGGTTACCGGCGTCGTCAAGAACATCACCGACTACGGCGCGTTCGTGGATCTGGGCGGTATCGACGGCCTGCTGCACATCACCGACCTGGCATGGCGTCGTGTGCGTCACCCATCGGAAGTGCTGACCGTCGGCCAGGAAATCACCGCCAAGGTTCTGAAGTACGATCAGGAAAAGAATCGCGTTTCGCTGGGCGTCAAGCAGCTGGGCGACGATCCATGGACCGGTCTGTCGCGTCGCTACCCGCAAGGCACCCGTCTGTTCGGTAAAGTCACCAACCTGACCGACTACGGCGCGTTCGTTGAAGTCGAGCAGGGCATCGAAGGCCTGGTGCACGTGTCCGAGATGGATTGGACCAACAAGAACGTGGCTCCAAACAAAGTTGTCCAGCTGGGCGACGAAGTCGAAGTCATGGTTCTGGAAATCGACGAAGAGCGTCGCCGTATTTCGCTGGGCATGAAGCAGTGCAAAGCCAATCCATGGGATGACTTCGGCGTGACCCACAAGAAGGGCGACAAAGTCCGTGGCGCAATCAAGTCGATCACCGACTTCGGCGTGTTCATCGGCCTGGCCGGCAACATCGACGGCCTGGTACACCTGTCGGATCTGTCGTGGACCGAGCCGGGCGAAGAGGCAGTGCGCCGCTTCAAGAAGGGCGACGAGCTGGAAGCCGTGGTTCTGGCCATCGACGTCGAGCGCGAGCGTGTTTCGCTGGGCGTCAAGCAGCTCGAAGGCGACCCGTTCAACAACTTCGCCGCCATGAACGACAAGGGTTCGCTGGTGACCGGCACCGTGAAATCGGTTGAGCCTAAAGGCGCCGTGATCGCTCTGTCGGAAGAAGTCGAAGGCTACCTGCGCGCTTCGGAAATCTCGCGTGACCGCGTGGAAGACGCCGGCACCCACCTGAAAGTGGGCGATTCGGTGGAAGCACTGGTCATCAACATCGACCGCAAGGCTCGCAGCATCCAGCTGTCGATCAAGGCGAAAGATAACGTCGAGACCCAGGAAGCCATGCAGAAGATGGCCGCTTCGGCAGACAGCAACGCCGCATCGGGCACCACCAGCCTGGGCGCGCTGCTCAAGGCCAAGTTCGATAACAAGAACTAAGACCTGCGGGATTTCACCAGATGACGAAGTCCGAGCTGATCAACCGCCTGGCTGAGCGCTATTCTCAGCTGGTGGCCAAGGATGCGGAGTACGCCGTCAAGACCATTCTCGATGCCATGACCAACGCTTTGTCGACTGGTCAGCGTATCGAGATCCGCGGTTTTGGCAGTTTTGCGCTCAACAGCCGGCCACCGCGCATCGGCCGCAATCCGAAGTCCGGCGACAAGGTGATGGTTCCTGAAAAAAGGGTGCCGCACTTCAAACCGGGCAAGCAGTTGCGCGAGCGGGTCGATGCGATGGTCGGGCAACCGATTATCGAAGACTGAACGTCGTCTGGCGATGCATACAAGAACGGCACCTTCGGGTGCCGTTCTTACGTCAGGAAAAGGGAGAATGCATTACCCGCAAAGGCGCGAGCTGTGCGAGTAACACCAAGTGCTCGATCGCTTTAACCTTCTGCAAATGAGGCAATGTTGCGGAACCGCCGAGAGCGAGTGCCGGGACGAATCCGTACATTTCGTCAAATTTCAGCTGGCCTAGCTTCTTCAAGGCAGGAGTGAACAGCGGTCGTTCTCGGTCATCTTCCAAATCAGAATCTTCTCGTTGCAGTCCGCCGAAAAACCACCTTATCGCATCATCGGCCTTCCCCTCCGTCACGTATTTTTCTGCACCAGTTGATGGAAATGCTAACGCGTCCCAAGGCAGAATCGTTAAGCTGTCACCGGATTTTTCACCCCAAAAATACAGTTCGCCAAATGCGCTTCGCGCGATTACGTGATAGGCGTCTTGCTCCATGAATTGCGTCTCACCAATCCACGCCTCCAATGCTGGCTCGTACTCCTGTGGGTTAACGGTCCAGAACAGGCCGTCAGCATAGCCGCACCAACCATGTTCTTCCCAATAGGCCAACAATTGATCCGGCAATTTGCCACGGTAGCGCTCGATACTCGACGGCGGCACATAACGCTTGTCAATGGCTGGGCCGAAATCCTTTAAGAAAGCCGCGAAGTCTTCATCCATTTTATAGCCCTCTATTTGCATCGTTCAAGTTTTGCATTCATCTTCGTATTGCCATATGAATTTCGAGTTATGAAACGAGGCACTTGCTTCTCACGCAACATGCGGCAACCTGCTTGAGCGCTTGGCTGCGTGTCTACGGGTGAGCTTAACTTGTCTAATGAGGACCTTCGGATGCTAATTACCCACCCCGAGCGGTTTGGATTGCCCGGGGCGCACGGAGGCAAGGATTAAGCAAAGTCAGAGAGGCGGGAACGTGACTATGTCCAATGGCGCGAATTGTGCGAGCACCACCAAATGTTCGATGGCCTTTACCTTTTGCAGGTGATCCAGTGTGGCAGGGCCGCCGAGAGCTAGCGCGGGCACGAATCCGTACATCTCATCCTCTTTTAGCGTGCCTAGCTTTTTGAGTGCGGCGGCAAAGAGTGTCTGACCATTTACGTCGGAAAAATCGCAGGCACGTCTTCTTTGTGATCCAAAAAACGCGCGCACACTTAAATTTAAGTCAGCTGTTTTTTCCTCGCGAGGCATCATTTTCGAATCAGGCGCGATAATATGGAGTATTCGTCCATGATTAGCTCCAAGGAGGTAAATGTCCCCAAAAGCGCTTCGCGCGATAACGTAGTACGAATCTTCTTCCATGAACGGCGTATCGCCAATCCATGCTTCTAGAACTGGTTCATATTCGTACGGGTTGACCGTCCAGAACAGGCCATCAGCATAGCCGCACCAGCCGTGCTCTTCCCAGTACTCTAATAGCTGATCCGGGAGATGGCCACGATAGCGTTCGATGCTTGATGGCGGCACGTAGCGCTTGTCAATGGCCGGCCCCATCTTCTCCAAGAAATACTCGAAATCCTCGTCCATTATTTCATCCTCATTTGCATCGCTCAAGTTTGGCATTCATTGCCGTGCTGCCTCGCAGGGACTCCGGGATGCTAATTGCTGCTTTGTCGAGTTCAGCCAAGCGCAGCCTGCTTGAGCGCTTGGCCATGTGTCGATCAGAGAGGTGGGGATGCAATTACGTCCAATGGCGCGAGTTGTGCAAGCACCACCAAATGTTCGACTGCCTTTACCTTTTGCAAGTGTTCCAGCGTAGCAGGGCCGCCGAGAGCTAGGGCCGGCACAAAGCCGTACATCTCATCATGTTTCAGTCGCCCCAGTTTCTTAAATGCGGGATGGAACATGCCGTCGAAGTCATTGCTATCGCGAGAAAGGCTGCCAAAAAATACTTGCATTCCAAAATCCATCTTCTCGCCGAGAAATCTGGATTTTCGTGGAATGCAGTAAGAGCCCGGTGCAAAAACTTTAAGGGAGCTGCCCGTTTTTTCGCCCCAGAGATATAGTTCCCCAAATGCACTTCGTGCAATTATGTGATATGCGTCTTGTTCCATAAAAGGAGTCTCACCAATCCACGCCTCCAATGCTGGCTCGTATTCCTGCGGGTTAACCGTCCAGAACAGGCCGTCCGCATAGCCGCACCAACCATGTTCTTCCCAATAGGTTAGCAATTGGTCCGGCAACTTGCCACGGTAGCGTTCGACGCTTGATGGTGGCACATAGCGCCTTGCGATTGCTGGGCCAAAATCCTCAAGGAAACCAGCGAAGTCCTCATCCATTTAATATTCCTCTATTGGCATCGTTCAAGTTTCGCGTTCATCTTCGTATTGGCGCGCAAGGATTCCGGGATCTCATTTGCCGCTTTATCCAGTTTAGCCAAGCGTTCTCCCTTTTTCCACTGCGCACCGATGCGGGAATTGATATTGCGATCTCCGAAGTCGCTAATTGCATCCTTCCCCCCTGCTACTATGTCAGGGTTATGCAATGCGGCTAACGTCTTCATCTTTTCGGAAGCCATGTCGACAGATTTCACTTTGGCTTCCGATCTAGACACACCTTGTTCGCGAAGTTTCTCATAAGCATCCTCCTTCAATGTTTCCTGATAGTCCGCTCTCGCCTGTCGTGCCACCTTTGTATCACGCACGGAATTCCCAGACTCAAATGCCTCACGTCCTTTGATATACTCTTCAACCGTCATGCTGTTGATACCGGACTCTTGCCCTGCAAGCTGCCGGTCAAACTCTGGCACGCTGCCTTGAGGCAAGCCCTTGGTCGTGAAACATGGCACTTTCTTCTTCGGCATACCACTGGGCTGATGGTGCTCCTTGTCCTCCGTGGGTTCGCGCCGGCGTTTTGGCGGTGGTGGCGGCTCCTCGGCAGGCAATGCCCCACCGCGACGTGGTTGAAGCGCGGGGTGCCGACGTAGCTGGTCTTCGTTCTGTTCGACCCATTGTGCCACCTTGGGACCCAAGCGCGGGCTTTGCCGGATTTCTGCCAATAGTACCGCCTTGTCGCCCCTGCCTCTGGTGAGGTAAGCGACCAGTCCAGCAAGAATGGCCGAGATCATGATGACGTGGCCGTTGGCCAAATAGAAAGCCGCAGCCCTTGGATCGCCTCTCGTACTCGGGCCAAAGCCATGCTGGTAATCGTGTCGAGCCGGCCCCCACGCTTCAAGGAAACCTTTTTCGTAGTAGCGCAACGCGTCCGGGATGGCTTGAGCCAGGCCCTCGACAAGGGACTTCAGCCCCAGCATCGCCAGCACCCAGCCACCGACATAGCCGCCCGCCGCCGCGCCCGCCGCCGCACCCGGAAGCGCGCCAACGCCACCAAAAAATGCGCCGCCAACACCCCCAGCGAAACCGCCTGCCGCCACCGAGCCACCGTAATAGAGGGCGATGTCTTGGCACGCTGAAACGAGAATATCCCAGATCGTTGACAGGTTGATGCCAGAGAGTGTCTGTGCAATCATGCGCTGGGCCATCGGTCCCGAGTCATCTATCGCCTGGCGCACACGACTCACGCGCCCCATCTGCTCGTGCGCCCAACCGGCGTTGAAATAAGAAGATGTGGTGGCTGGACGTCCCATGCTGTCATGTTGCGGGCCAAAGCCGGGCTGGCCGCCGCCCCATTTCAGCTCATCTTCTTTGCGTTCGAGATCACGCCACACGCGCCACACATCGTCCATGCCATTACTCATCGAAAGCTCCAGAGTTAGCCTGCTTTTTTTCTATTTACTATCGTTCCCTAGTCCATCCAGACGCAGGACAGCGTCCTTGCTGACGGCATTCTTACGAAGGTGTTCTGCACCGAGCCGGTGTACTTGTATTGACAGCTGGGAAGCCCTCCTGTCCAGCATGGTCGCTGGGATAAATCGATGCCGGCGATGTCGCTCGACGGCGCGGCGACTCGGACGGTCGAGCCGAACGCATGACGATCCGAAATAATAGCAGAAAGTTAATGTTACTTGAGTCCGCTAGGGCTGGATTGGAACGGTCGCCGGCGGTGCGTGGCAGGGTGATCGCGCGAGCTGACGCGCATTTTCGAACGTTTTCATATAGTGTAAGATGCCACACTCGCGACCTTTTCGGACTGGACTCAAGCTGATGAAATTCGTCACTACCATCGTTGGCCTTATTCTGTTCATTCTGTTTTTTGGCTTCGCGCTGAAAAACACCCAGGAAGTCGATCTGCATTTCTTCCTCAATTACGAGCTGCGCGGCCCGCTGGTGCTGATGCTGCTGGCGTTTTTCGTCAGCGGCGCGGCGCTCGGCATCCTGGCCGTGACCCCGACCGTGTTCCGCCACCGGCGCGAGCGGCGCAGTCACCGCAGCATGATCGAACGCCTGCAAAACGTGCAGCGCGGCAGCAATCAGCCGCAACCCGATCGCGTTAATACCCAACAATAAAAAGAACCGCATGGAATTCGAAATCTGGATGTTGCTTGGCATCCCCTTGTTCTTCGCGCTCGGCTGGCTGGCCGCGCGCGTGGACATCAAGCAGCTGGTCTCCGAATCGCGCACGCTCCCGCGCGGCTACTTCAAGGGCTTGAACTTCCTGCTCAACGACCAGCCCGACAAAGCCATCGACGCCTTCATCGAAATCGTCAAGCTCGACCCGGAAACGGCCGACCTGCATTTCGCGCTCGGCAACCTGTTCCGCCGCCGCGGCGAGATCGAGCGCGCCATTCGCGTGCACCAGAACCTGCTGGCGCGCCCGGACCTGCCGCTGGAGCAGCAAGGGCACGCCCAGTACGAACTGGGCATGGACTACCTCAAGGCCGGCCTGCTGGACCGCGCCGAGGAAACCTTCAACGGCCTGGTGGAAACCACCTACAGCGTGCAGGCCCGCCGTGCGCTGCTGGAAATCTACCAGCGCGAAAAGGAATGGAACCGCGCCATCGAGGCGGCCATCGGCCTGCAGGAATCCGGTGCCGGCGCGCGCCAGAAAGAGATCGCCCAGTTCTATTGCGAGCTGGCGCACGATGCGCTGGTCCAGATCAAGAACGACGAAGCGCTGGCCCTGCTCGACAAAGCGGTGCAGGCCGACCGCAAAAACGTGCGCGCCACCATCCTCACCGGCGACGCGCTCATCGCCAAGGGCGACGTCGAAGGCGCGCTGGCCACCTGGCGCCGCGTCGAACAGCAAAGCGTGCCGCACGTGGCCCTGGTCGCCCAGCGCATCATGGACGGCTACCGCAAGGTCGGCCGTGCGCAGGAAGGCGTCAACCTGCTGCGCTCCTACCTGGCCGAAGCGTCCTCGATCGACCTGATCGAAGTGGTCTTCAAGGCCGTGATCGAACTCGATGGCGTGGACGCCGCCAAGCAGCTGGTGCTGGACGAACTGCGCCGCAATCCGACCCTGCTGGGCCTGGACAAGCTGCTCGAAGCGCGCCTGATGGACGCGCCGGCCAATGTGGTGTCCGAGCTGTCGATGGTCAAGACCCTGGTGCACGGCTACACTGCCAAGCTGGCGCGCTACCAGTGCAGCCACTGCGGCTTCAAGGCGCGCCAGTTTTACTGGCAGTGCCCCGGCTGCAATCGCTGGGAAAGCTACCCGCCGCGCCGCACCGAAGAACTTAATGTGATGAACTGATGACGACACTCCAACTGACCCCGGCCACCCAGCACCTGCCTCACGCGCCCGAACTGGGCAAGGTGCGCATCCTGATCTGCGGCGACGTCATGCTCGACCGCTACTGGTTCGGCGACGTCAGCCGGATTTCGCCGGAAGCGCCGGTGCCGATCGTGCGCGTCGAAAAGCGCGAGGAACGCCTGGGCGGCGCGGCCAACGTGGCGCGCAACGCCGCCGCCCTGGGTGCGCAGTGCTCGCTGCTGGGCGTGGTCGGCAACGACGAAGCCGGCAGCCAGGTTGCGCAGCTGCTAGCCGACTCGAACATCGACAGCCACCTGCAGCGCGACCAAGCCATTTCCACCATCATCAAGCTGCGCGTGATCGGCCGCCAGCAGCAGCTGCTGCGCATCGACTTCGAAGACGCGCCCACCGACGTGGTCCTGCGCGACAAGCTGACCCAGTTCAACGCCTTGCTGCCCGATGTCGACGTGGTGATTCTGTCGGACTACAACAAGGGCAGCCTGGTCAACGTGGCGCACATGATCGAAGCGGGCCGCGCGGCCGGCAAGATCGTCATGGTCGATCCGAAAGGCGACGATTTCTCGCGCTACGCCGGCGCCACCGTCCTCACGCCCAACAAGTCCGAACTGCGCCGCATCGTCGGCAGCTGGTCGAACGAAGAACAGCTGACCGCCAAGGCGCAAGGCTTGCGCGAACAGCTGAGACTCGACGCGCTGCTGCTGACCCGCTCGGAAGAGGGCATGAGCCTGTACACCGCCGACGACATCGTCCACATGCAGGCCGACGCGCGCGAAGTCTATGACGTCTCGGGCGCGGGCGACACCGTGATCGCCACCATGGCCGCCATGCTGGGCGCCGGCATGCCGATGGCCGACGCCGTCGCCACCGCCAACCGGGCCGGCGGCATCGTGGTCGGCAAGCTCGGTACCGCCACGGTTACCCGGGAAGAGCTGTTCGGCGCTTGATAGCACTCAATCGTGCGGGTCAACCCTGACCCGGTCTCCAGCCGTTGAGCAGGCGGGCCAGCATTCGCTGGCTTCCTACCTCATTAATGGAGAACACCGTGATCAAACAACTGATGCTAGCCCTTGCCGCCCTGATTGCCACGATGGGAATGGCTTTCGCCCAGGTCGACGTCAACAAGGCCGATGCCGCCGCGCTCGATTCCGTCAAGGGCATTGGTCCCAAGACGTCGCAAGCCATTCTCACTGAACGCGGCAAGGGTGAATTCAAGGACTGGAACGACCTGCAGACGCGGGTCAAAGGCATCGGCGAAAAGAGCGCCGTCAAGCTGTCGGCCGCCGGACTGACCGTCGGCGGCAAAGCCAAGGACGGCGCAATGGCCGCCGCCCCGGCCAAGACGGCAGCCACCGCCAAGCCAGCCGGCAAGCCGGCACCTGCCAAGGCGGCCGCGCCAGGCCGCATGTAGCGTCGGCTCAACCCGCGGCGGGCTTGGCGAAACGCTCGGCCAGCTCGCCGATTCCGCGCGCCATCGACACGAACTCGCTCGGCATCATGATGATGGTCGTGGTGTTCTGTTCGGCCCCAACCTCGGTGACCATCTGCATGCGGCGCAGTTCCAGGCCGCCCGGATTGGCCATGATCTGGGCTGCCGCCGCGCGCAGCTTTTCCGATGCTTCCAGCTCCGCTTCGGCCTTGATGATGCGCGCGCGCTTTTCGCGCAGCGCCTCGGCCTCCTGCGCCATGGCGCGCTGCATCGATTCGGGGATTTCCACGTTGCGCATCTCCACCCGCGTCACCTTCACGCCCCACGGCTCGGTGGCGGTGTCGATGGCGATGCGCATGGCCGCAGCCAGCTCCTCCTGCTCCTTGAGCACTTCATCGAGCGAGTGGCGGCCGATCAGGTTGCGCAAGGTGGTCAGCGCCACCTGAATGACGGCGCCGTCGACGTCGAGCACGTCGATGACCGCGCGCACCGGGTCGACGGTGCTGTACCACACCACCGCCGTGATCTTGACCGGCACGTTATCGCGCGTGATGGTTTCCTGCTGCTGGACCGAGGCGGTAATGGTGCGCAGGTCCACCATGCGCTGCCACTCGAAGAACGGAATGAGCCAGTACAGCCCGGGGCCGCGCAGGCCACGCAGTTTGCCCAGCCTGAAGACCACGCTGCGCTCGAACTGGTTGGCCACGCGCAGGCCGGACAGGCCGAGGATGACGAGCAGGCTGGCCACGATGATAATAAACGTTCCCATGTTGGTTCCTTGTTGTGAGTGAAAAGAGTCAGACCTTCATCGGCAGGATGACGGTCTGAAGGCCATCGAAATGCAGCCGCCGCTGAAGCGCCAGCGCGGCCTGGTTGTGCAGCAGCCGGGTGAACCAGTTATCGCTCTTGAACACCAGTTTGCTGGTGAAGAAAATCGCGTTCGAATGCTGCTGTCCGACCTCGCGGCAGGCCTGCGTGAGCGTGTCGACCGGATCGGTGCCGAAGCACAGCCGGCCTTCCGCCGCCATGCCGTGGCTGTGGCAGAAGCGCACGAAGTAATCGAGCGAGTCCTGCGCGCGCGTGCGCATTTCCTCCAGTTGCCCGGCGCCGCCGTAGGCATAGGCATCGACTGTGCGCGCGTTGATGAAGATGAAGTTGGTGAAGTGGCCGGGGAACATGCGCATCACCCACAGCAGCGCGTGCAGGCCGCCACCGCGCGAACTGCCCACCATGAACACCGCCGTGTGTGCGTTGGCTATCGGCGCGCTCGCCTCCTGGACGGGGCCGAACGGCTGGCCGGCGAATACCTCGTCCACCATCAGAATGCGCTTGCGGGTATCGCGGTAATGGGCGCGCACCAGCAGGCACAGGGCGATCACCAGCGTGGTGACGAACATGGTGACCCAGCCGCCTTCGAAGAACTTTTCCACGACCGTCACGGCGAGGATGCCGGCGGTGACGGTGAGGCCGAGGCCTGAGAGCAGCAATCCCTGCGCCGCGCCTTTGCGCGCGCGGTGCTGGAACCAGTAGCGGCACAGGCCGGCGAGCGACAGGCTGAAGGTGAGGAATACGTTGATGCTGTACAGGACCACCAGCACCTCGACTTTGCCGCCGGTCCAGAGCAGGGCGGCGGTGGCGGCCACGCCCATCAGCAGCACGCCGTTCTGCGTCACCAGCCGGGTCGACAGGTAGCGGAACTGGTGCGGCACCCAGGAATCGGCGGCCATGTTGGCCAGCACCGCGGGGCCGCCCAAAAAGCCTGTATTGGCGGCCACCAGCAGTAGGCCGGCCTCGAACAGCAGCGTGGCGGCCAGCGCCACGTCCAGCGTGCCGCCGCTCAGGCCCGCATGGGCCAGGATCGACTTGAACACCACGGCGTTGAGGGTCTGGCCCGGTGCCGGCTGGGCGTTCCACAGCAGGTACAGCAGGATGATGCCGCCGGCCGTGAAGGCCAGGCTGATGGCCATGTACAGCATGGTCAGCTTGCCGGTGCGCACGCGCGGCTCGGCCAGCGCGTTGACGTTGTTCGATACCGCTTCGATGCCGGTGTAGGTACCGCCGCCGAGGGAATAGGCCTTCAGCAGCAGCGCGAGGGTGAACACCCATGAGGTGTCGTGCGCCAGCCTGGTGGTTTCGGCCACCGTGTCGCCCATCAGGGACGGCAGCGAAGCGGCCTGCGCGAACACGCCGTACACGATCAGTAGCGCATGGGTGGCCACGAAGCCGAGGAAAATCGGCAGCAGCAGCTTGATCGACTCCTTGGCGCCGCGCAGGTTGATCCACAACAGCGCAAACACGACGGCCAGTTCGGTGCCCAGCTTGTAAGCCTGCGCGCCGGGCGGCAGCACGCTGAACAGGGCATCGACGCCGCCGGCCACGGAAATGGCGATGGTCAGGACATAGTCGACTACCAGCGCCGCGCCGGAGGTCAGGCCGGCATATGGCCCCAGCAGCACGCTGGCGACCCGGTAGCCGCCGCCACCGCTGGGAAACAGCTCGATCACCTGGTTATAGGCCAGCGATATGATGAAGACGGTGGCGGCGGTCGCCAGCGCCAGGTACAGGCCGAAATGGCCATGGGTGCCGAGCGCCTTGAACGCTTCTTCGGGCCCGTAGGCGGACGAGGACAGGCCGTCGGCGCCCAGCCCGACCCAGGCCAGGAAGGCGACCAGGGCCAGCGAATGACGGGTTTCCGCGCGCATCGGATCGAGCGGCTTGCCCAGCAGGGCATTGCGGATGGTAGAGGTTTGCATGGTGTTCCGGTTGGCTGTTTCGACACTGTTCAGGCTATCGAAGCCTGTCTAAAAATGTCGTAAAGACTGGACGCCGCCGTGTAAACAAAGCGTAAAAATCGCGCCCTGGCCGATTTCCGCGAGCGCCGCTGTGGCACAATCGGCTCCATGTCCAGCGCCACCGAAACACACGACGAACCCCAGCGCGGCCGCTACCTGGCCTGCGTCGGCTGCGGCGACGATGCGATCCAGGTCGTGCGCCGCGCCGCGCGCCTGGCCGGCGAGGCGGGCGCCGGCTGGCATGCGGTGTTTGTCGAGACGCCGCGGCTGCAACGCCTGCCGTCGGCGCAGCGCAAGCGCATCCTGGAGATGCTGCAACTGGCCGAATCGCTGGGCGCCAGCACCGCCGTGCTGGCCGGCGGCGACATCGCGCGCGCCATTGCCGGCCACGCCCGCGCGGTGGGTGCGCAGTGCGTGGTGCTCGGACGCGGCAGCGTGCGCTGGTGGCGCAGGCCGCTCGGCCAGCGCATCGCCGCCGCCAACGGACAGCTCGACATCATCGACGTGGCCGTGCACGAGCATGCGCGCGGCAGCTTGCGCCAGAGCGCCGCGCCGCTGTTCTCGCGTCCGCGCCGCTACCTGCTTGGCGCCGGCGCCAGTGTGCTGACCGCGCTCGTGACCGCGCCATTGCTGCCTTACTTCGACATCGCCAACATCGCCATGCTGTTCCTGCTGACGGTGGTGCTGGTGGCCGTGCGGCTGGGACGCGAAGCGGCGGTGATGGCCACGCTGACCGGCAGCGCCGCCTTGACGATCGCAGCGCGCCGCTTTTCCTACGAAGCCGGCGACCTGCAATATGCCGTTACCTTCATCGTCATGCTGGCGGTGGGACTGATCACGAGCGGGCTGACGGCCGGCCTGCGCTACCAGGCCATGGTGGCGCGCCGGCGCGAAGCGCGTTCGCGCGCGCTGTACGAATTCGCCCGCGCGCTCTCTGGCACCCTGGTGATCGACCAGGTGTTCGAGATCACGCGCGACTTCATCGCCCGCACCTTCGAAGCGCATGCCATGCTGCTGCTGCCCGATGCCAAGGGCCGGCTTGCCTATCCGCAGGGCGCCGGCCGGCCCGGCGTTCCGGTCATGAGCGTCATCGACCTGGGACTGGCCCAATGGGCGTACGACCACGCGGCGCCCGCCGGCAGCGGCACCGGCATCATGCCGGGCAACGCGTTCTTTCATCTGCCGCTGGTGGCGCCGATGCGCACCCGCGGCGTGCTGGTGATCTGGCCCGAGCATGGGCGTTCGCTGCTGATCCCCGAACAGCGCAAGCAGCTCGACACCTTCGGCGCGCTGGCGGCCATTGCCATCGAACGGGTGCACTATGTCGAGGTGGCGCGCGAGGCCGAGCTGCGCATGGAATCGGAACGGCTGCGCAACTCGCTGCTGTCGGCACTGTCGCACGATGTGCGCACGCCGCTTACATCGCTGGTGGGCCTGTCGGAAGCGCTGGCGCTGTCGCAGCCGCCGTTGGCGCCCGGCCAGCTCGAACTGGCCCAGTCGCTGCACGAGGAAGCCGCGCGCATGAGCACGCTGGTGTCCAATCTGCTGGAGATGGCGCGCATGCAGAGCGGCGCGGTGACCCTGAACCTGCAGTGGCACGCGCTGGAGGAAGTGGTCGGCAGCGCGCTGCACGCCTGCGCGCGCCAGCTGGGCGCACGCGCCATCCGTACCGAACTGGCCCCGCACCTTCCGCTGGTGCGCTACGACGCCGTGCTGATCGAGCGGGTGCTGTGCAACCTGCTGGAAAACGCCGCCAAATACACGCCGCCGGATGCCTGCATCGTCATCCGTGCCGGCATCGAGGACGGGCAGGCGGTGGTGGCGGTCGAAGACAACGGCCCGGGCCTGGCAGCCGGATCGGAGGAAGCCGTGTTCGACAAATTTACCCGCGGCGAGCGCGAGTCGCCGATCCCCGGCGTCGGGCTCGGGCTGGCGATCTGCCGCGCGGTCATGCAGGCGCACGGCGGCAGCATTTGCGCGCAGGCGGCACCCGGCGGCGGGGCCGCCTTCGTGTTCCGGCTGGCGTTGGGCACGCCGCCGGCGCTGCCGGTCCCCGAATCAAACGTGGAAGCGGCATGAGAAATACAACAAACCCGTTGCAAAACAAATTCGTTTTAAAACAATTTTGTTGTATTATTTGAGCTCCTATCGGGGGCATCATGCATACCTACGACACAAAAACATACGGCCGCAACGACGAAGTCACGATCTTGTACAAGATGTTCGCGGCAAATCGCGATGTCTCTATGCATGGCCCCAGGCGGCTCGGTAAGACTTTCCTGCTCGACCGCCTGGTCGATGCGGCGCCAGTTCATGGCTGGTCCGCGATGAAGGTTGAGTTGGCAGGCTGCGCCGATACCCGCGCCGTCTTCCGCGAGTTGTGCAGTCGTATCGGCAAGGCCCGATCTGGCGGCGCGCAGGCAATTGCTTGGTTTAGCCAACGTTTCAGTCAGTTTGCGGCGCCAAGAAACGAAAGCGGTGGCACGTGGTACCAACCGTTCATCACACTTGATCATGAGGCCTACTTCGAGCGGCTCATCGCCGCAATGCACGAGGATCCGGTCCATAAATGGATTCTGCTGATTGACGAACTGCCGATTTTCTTGAAAGTTTTGCACGATAAAGGGACCGCTGGTGTGGCTGCAGCGCGCGACTTCATGAACCAGGTGAGCCGATTACGCCAGGCATATCCGCGTGTGCGTTGGATGATCACTGGTTCGATCGGCATCGAACCGCTCGCGCAAGCCGGCAACTACATGGGTGTATTGGCCAAGTTTGAAACATTCGAGCTAAAACCACTCACAGAAGGGCAAGCAAAGGACTTCGTCAAAGATATTGCTGCCGAAGGCCTGCTGCAGCATCGACAAGAAATCACCGACGCTGAGGCACAGGCATTGATCGAAGCCGTCGGCTGGCGCGCCGCCTACTATCTCGATGCGCTGGCCCAGAAGCTCGAGGGACCACTGGCAACTGAATTTGAACCAGCCAGGTTGGCCGTTGCGGAAGCCGTCAAGCGATTGGTCAAGCTTAGCGAATCGCCCAAGTTTTGTACGTGGGAGGAGCATCTCAACAAGCACTACCTCGATCAAGACCGCAGCATTGCGTTCAGTGCTTTAACCGTGCTTGCCATGGACGCACAAGGGGCCGATATCGATGGTTTGCTAAGCACGATACAGCGTGCCGATCTTACCCGTGAGCGGCTGAGGAAAGTTCTGATGCGCCTGGATACCGAGGGATTTATTGCAGTCGATAGTTGGGAGCATGATGCCCCCCGCTGCACTTTTCTCAATCCATTGCTGCGCCGCTGGTGGTGTCTTGCCAAGCCTACCCAATAACGGACCTGCTCAATGGATTTAACCTACTTCAATCCCAATTCACAGAAAGAGCCCGATTTTTTAACGGGCTTTGTAGCTCGGCAGCACACGCTGGAGTTTTTTCTCAAGCAACTTCGGCTCGTGCCGGTCAGCGGGACGTCACGCCACCATTTGATCATCGCGCCGCGCGGATTCGGTAAGACGTCGCTGCTGCGCCGTATTGCCGTTGCGGTGCGGACCGAAGAGCAGCTCAATACGCGCTTCATCGCACTTCGATTCCGTGAAGAGCAACACAATGTGATCAGCCTCGATGTTTTCTGGCGCAACTGTCTTCAATCCCTGGCTGAAGCGCGAGAGGATGAGGATGCGTTACCGGACGAAATCGCAGCCCTCGATGCTGCATGGGCTACCCACGCGCCGCGCCAGGGCCTGACGCAGGAGGAGCAGGACGGCGAACCCGCTTGGCAAGTACTGCGGGCGCACTGCGAGCAACTTCAGCGTCGACCCTTGCTACTGATCGATAATCTTGACACACTACTCGCAGGACTAAGTTCCCATCATCAATGGGGATTACGCAAGCGATTGCAAAGCGACGACGGCCCTGTCCTGATCGCCGCTGCTTCACGCTACCCTGACGCCACGCACGATCAGTCCGCCGCTTTCTACGAATTTTTTCGTAATTACCCGTTGGACAAACTGAATGACCAAGAGGTGTTTGCCTGTCTTCGCAATCTTGCGGCGCACCGCGGTTCCGCCGGGCAGCCGGTGTTGGCCTTGCTGGACAAAGACCCGGGTCGGGTAGTGGCGCTAAACACTATGGCAGGCGGAAATCCCCGAACGCTAAGCGTACTCTATGGCGTCCTCGAATCGCACATGAGTGCAGACGTACTTTCGCAACTCAGTGCAATGCTCGACACCTTCACCGGCTGGTACCAGGCGCGCACCGAGGAGCTGGCAGTACAGGCGCGCGCCGTCTTCGATGCGCTAGCGCTGAACTGGGACCCGATGACCGCCGCAGCTCTGGGCCTGGTCACCGGTTTGAATACGCAAGTTGTCAGTAGCCAGCTCACACGGTTGGAAAAAGCCGGTTACGTCGAACCGGTCGCATTGAGCAAACGCGGCAAGGGACGCAGTGGCTATCAGGTGAGCGAACGTTTCTTCAATATCTGGTACCTGATGCGCAACGGCCCGCGCCGCGCTCGGCAAAGTATTTTTTTCCTTACAAAATTCCTGCAATCCTGCTTCAGCCCGGCTGAGCGTCGCTCGCATGCCATCGCCATATTGGAGAGTGGCCAATCCGACCCTGGTTACACGCTTGCCCTGGCCAGCAGTTTCAGGAGGGGGCGGCTTCGGCAACAACTACTCGAGCAAGCGCATATTAGGTCGAATGACAGTGGTCAGGACGGCGAATATGAATCGATTATCAACGAACTTCGCAATGAAGGACAACGACAGTCAAATGTCGTCGCGCGCAGGCCAGAAAAAGGCGAACAGTCGATGCGTGATTACGACAACGTAATCGTAAGCTCCAGCGCTGCCACTGAACCTGCCGAGCGAGAATGGGTCGCCAAGGCGCTCGTCAACGAGGGCGCCAGGCTGGGCGTCCTCGGTCAATCGGAGCAGGCCATCGCGGTCTATGATGACGTGCTTGCTCGCTTTGGCGATGCCACAGAGCCCGCCCTGCGCGAACAGGTTGCCAGGGCGCTTGTCTACAAGGGATTCAGGCTTGGCGTCCTCGGTCAATCAGAGCAGGAAGTCGCGGTCTACGATGACGTTGTCGCCCGCTTCGGAACGGCTACCGAGTCCGCCCT
>CAMLIL010000107.1 GCA_946480015.1 uncultured Oxalobacteraceae bacterium
TTGTAACTTTTGTAACATGGCGCACTGTTGCGCGCGCCGTATGGCTGAGTTAAGCTGGGCTAGCTGGCGAACTCCACACCGATCAGATCGGACCGTTTCTCGCTGTGCATGGCCGACCCGTGCTTACCGGCTGGCGCGCCAGGCCGCCACGTAACGCTGGGCCCGCTCGGCGAGCTGCTCGACCGTCACGCCGGGGGCGTACAGCTGGCTGCCGATGCCGAAGCCGGTGGCGCCGGCCGCCACCCACCCGGCAATCGATTCGGGCGTGACGCCGCCGACCGGCCACAACGGTGTTCCCGGCGGCAAGACGGTCTTGGTCGCCTTCAGGCCGGCCGTACCGACCATTTCGGCGGGGAAAATCTTCAGGGCCTGGGCGCCGGCGTCGAGCGCGGCGAAGGCTTCGGTGGGGGTGGCCACGCCAGGCGCGCACAGCATGCCGAGCGCGCGCGCATGGCCGATGACGGCCGGGTTGCAGTTGGGCGCGACCATCAGGCGCCCGCCGGCGCCGTGCACGGCATCGACGTCGGCCACGCTGAGCATGGTGCCGCCGCCCACCAGCGCGCCGGCCGGGGCCAGGCGCGCCAGGATGCCGATCGCTTCAATGGCGCCGGGGCGGTTAAGCGGCACTTCCAGCAGACGAAAGCCGGCCGCGAACAGCGCCGCGCCCACCGCCGGCGCTTCCGCCGGGGTCAGCCCGCGCATGATCGCCACCAGCGGTGGATCGAATTGCGAGACGTCCATCGTTATACTTTCGAGAAAAAATGCTCCAGTGCGGCCAGGTAGACCTGGTCCGGATCGAACGTCCGGGCCTGCATGCCAAAATAGGCGGCGGCCTGCGCGTAAGGCCCGGACAGCGCGTGCGAGGCGATCAAATGTACAGTATCTCGAGCGTGCCCGGCAATAGTGCGCGCGGCGGCGAACTCGCTCCCGATCAGCAGACCGCTGACGAAGGAGCGCGCGTCGGCGGCCGGCATGGCTTGGGTGACGACTTTGGCGCGCACGCCGAACAGGCTGTGCGTGAGCGCCTGGCCCCGGGCCGCTTCGGCCAGCCCGGCGGAAAATGCGGCGGGCGAGTCGTGGCCATTTTCCATGATCGCCGCCAGCGTGCTGCCGTTGCCGAGCATGGCGAACAGTTCGCCCGTCATGTAGGTGGACATCCGTTCGACACGGCCGTCGCGCAAAAAAACCCATTTGCTGTGCGTGCCCGGCAGAACCATCCAGCCGTCGCGCATGCCGAGCGATACGGCGCCGAGGAGCTGGGTTTCCTCGCCGCGCATCACATCCACATCCGGCGCGCCGCAGCTGTAGCCCGGCACGATAAGACAGTTGCGCTGGCCGCCCACGGCCGCCAGGTGGTCCGGCAGCCGCTCCAAAGGCACGGCGGTATCGAGGTAGGCGACTTCCTGCCAGCCGCTGGCCGAACCGACCATGCCGGACATGACGACCGGCACGGATTCGTCCACGCCCATGCTCGCGCGCAACTGCGCCAGCGAGGCCGCGAATTGCCCGCCGACCGCCAGCAGCCCCTGCCCGTCAGCCTGCTGGCGCACGCATCGGCCGCCGCGCTCAATAAGATACGCGCGGCGGTTACTGGTTCCCCAATCGATACCAAGCAGGCAAGCGCTCATCGCCGATCTCACAGCTTGAAGGTGATACCCAGATTGTAACGGCGGCCGAAGTCGAAGGTCTCCTGACGGAATGGATTGCCCGCACCGGTGTAGGTAACTTTCTGGTTGGTGACGTTATCCATGCCAAAACGCAGCGTGATGTTCGGCGTGAGCTGCTTGGACAGGCCGAGCGTGACATAAGTTTCTTCTTCGTTCACGGTCAGCGCGCCGGCGGCCCAGGTTGGGTTGCGCACGAACGGGCTGTGGTAATTGGCCGACAGACGGGCTTCGTATCCGTCTTTTTCATACCACAGGGTGACGCCACCATTGTGCTTCATCAAGCCTTCGACCGGATACGGATTGCCGACAGGAACGTTCTCGCGGATATCGCTGCTGGTGTACGAGTAGTTGCTGGCGACACCGAAGCCGTTGTCGAACAGTTGCTGGTAAATCAGTTCGAGACCGCGCACATTGCCGCCCTCGCCGTTGACCGAGCGGGTCAGGGTCGCCACACGGCCGTTCAGCGTGGTCGTGTCTTCGGTAATGGCGATGTAGCGGCTGATCTGCTTGTAGAACAGGCCGGCCGACAGCAGCGAACCTTTGCTGAAGTACCACTGATAGGCCAGGTCAAGCTGGTTGGCCATCATTGGCTTGAGGTCAGGGTTGCCGGCGGTGCCGGTGAGCGGCTGGTCGCCGGAACCGGCCGTCCAGATCGCACGCGAGGCGCGCAGTTCATCCAGCGGCGCGCGTGCCATGGCACGGGCCACCGAGAAACGCAGTTGCCGCTCCTGGGCTTCGTCCATATTGAAGATCAGGTTCAGGCTTGGCAGCACTTCGGTGTAGCTGGTGCCGCCCGACACTGCGGTCGGGGTGCCGCCGTCCAGGGCTTGCATGCCTTCGCCGGTCTGCCTGGAATGCACCAGGCGTACGCCGACATTGCCGCGGTAGGTCTTGCCCAGCGCTTCGCCTTCGAGTTCGCCCTGGGCGTAGATCGAACTGCTGCGCTCCTTGACTTTCCAGCCCGACAGCAGATCGTTCTGGTTCGGGGTACGGCCATCGGGGCTGTATACATTGGCGCCGAAGGCAGCGGTGGTGCCGCCCATGAAGTCTTTCAGCGCCAGGAAGGAACCCATGCCGTCGACCACCACGCGCTCATACGCCGAATCCGGAATCGCGGTGCCTGGTGCGCCGATCGACCAGGTGGTCTGATGGTATTTCTTTTCACGGTCGGTCACGCGCACGCCGGTCTTGATGCGGCTGAGCGCACCCCAGGCGACCGCACGGGTACCGTTGAGGTGGAAGGCGGACAGGCGGTCACGCATGTGCCCGTCGGTGTCCACGTTCATCTGGGCCGGCCAGTAATTGGCCGGGGTGCCCAGGTCCTGGTCGTACGAGTAATTCTGTACGCCGTTGCCCGGGAAGGACCAGGTGAAGATGCCCGGGTTCTTGCTGAACAGGCGCAGGTCGCGCCACTGGCTGTCGCGCTCGCCACCGGACGTGGAAGCGTCGGCTTCCATCTTCCAGTCGCCCAGCGAGAATTTGGCGTTCAGGCCGCCCGCGAACACATCCATGTCCTGCAGCCACAGCGAATTATTGGCGGTAACGGTCTGGTTCTTGACGGTGGCGCCGACCACGTAGCCGTCGCGCACGTCGACGTTGCTGTAATCGGCGGTACGGCCGCCACCCCAGTTGCCCAGGTTTTCATACCAGTGCGACACCGCCGGTTCCTTGATGTCTTCCTTCGAGTAGTACAGGTCGCCGGTGACGAACAGGTCGCCGCTCGGCTTCCATTCCACCTTGCCCAGCACGCTGGAACGCTTGTTGGTGCCGCGCTTGGCTTCCTCGGCGATGCCCCACGGGGTCTTGTCCGCGCCCGGCTTGCCGTCGACGTTTTCCGAATTGGCTTCATTAAAGCCCCAGTGCTCGACGCGCTTGACCAGCGATGGCTGATCCTGGTAGCTGAAGGCCAGCGCCACGCCGAGGGTCTTGTTGGCGAACTGGTCGATGTAGATGCCGCCGATGCGCGGCTTGGTGGTCTTGGCGCCGGGAATATCGCGGCCCAGTTCGTAGTACAGGGCGTCGGCCTTGAACGAGGCCTGGCGCTCCTTGTAGTTGAGCGGCTTTACGGTCTGCAGGTCGATCGTGGTGGCAATGCCGCCTTCGACCAGCTCAGCCGACTGGGTCTTGTAGACGGTCGCGCCGGTCAGCGATTCCGACGGGAACTGCTCGAAGCGCACGGCGCGGTTCGGCTCCGACGAGGCCAGTTCGCGGCCGTTCAGGGTGGCGCCGACAAAGCGCGGACCCAGGCCGCGCGCCACCACTTGCGAGGCGTTGCCGCGGTCGATACCGGATGACAGGCCTGGCAGGCGGGCCAGCGATTCGGCGATGGTGGTGTCAGGCAGCTTGCCGATGTCTTCCGCGGCAATCACTTCGACCATGCTGTTGGAGGCTTCCTTGGCCACCAGCGCGCTGCGCACCGAGGCACGAATGCCCGACACGGTCACTTGCTGAATCTGGCCTTCGGCGGCTGGGGCTTCTTGCGCGAAAACGTTGCCAACGCTGGCGGGAATGGTGAACAGGCCGGCGATAAGCCAGCTCATTTTCTTTTGCTTCATTTAGGTCTCTCCTGATGGGATTATTTTTTTGTGTGACAGCGATGCGGTCATGTTCGTGAGCATAACTGCATGCATGCCATCCTACTAAGGATAGCAATATCAAACCAATTGATTATTTCTCAATTCCCATTCCTGGAGCATATACATGAGAATCAGTTTGGATAGCGCAGGCGCGCCACTTCGCGCAAGGTGGCCAGCATGGCCTCGGCACCGGGCGAGAGCTGGTGCCCGCGCCGGGTGACGATGCCATACACGTCCATGCGCACGCCGAAATCGAAGGGGATCACGGCCAGCAGGCCGCTATCGATATACGGCTGCATCAATTCGCCCGGCATCGCGACCACCATGTCGCTTCCGGCCAGCAGATTGGCGATGACGGGCAAGGCCATGGTCTCGACCGTTTCCACCGGCGGTTCCAGTCCCTGGGACAGGAACAGTGCGGTGAGGCGGTCGCGCAGGATGCTGCCCGAGGGTGGCAGGATCCAGCTATGGCGGGACAGTTCGGCCAGGTTGAGGCCGGATTGCTGCAAGAGCGGATGGCCGGTGCGCACGATCAGGCTGTGCGGTTCGTCCGTCACCGGTTCGAAGTGCAGTTCATTGGCGGCATCGGAATCGAGGATGCGGCCGACGACAATGTCGAGTTCGCCGCCACGCAGGCGCTCGATCAGCAGCTTGCTGGTGTCGACCGTGATCGACACATGCACGCGCGCATGGCGCCGTTTCAACAGGTTGACCGCTTCCGGCACCAGGGTGGTGGCCGGGGTGAGCACGCTGCCGACGTTGACCCGCCCGCGCGCGCCGGCCAGCAGTTCCATGACTTCCTGGTGGGCCGCATCCATCTCGGCCAGCGCCGCGCCGGCGCGGCGGATCAGCACCGCCCCGTACCAGGTCGGCGACACCCCGCGCGGCAGGCGTTCGAACAGCTGCACGCCGAGCACGTGCTCGAGTTCGGCCAACAGCTTGGACGCGGCCGGCTGGGTCAGGTTGGCGGCCTGGGCCGCATGCATGATGGAGCCATGCCGTCCCAATTCCACCAGCAGCACCAGATGACGGGTCTTGAGGTGGGACCGGACGAAGCGGTCGGAACGGAGATCTGTCATGCCTGCCGCTTAGTTATTGAATAAGGGAAAGTTTTGATCATAGATTGCAAACGAACGATCGGTCAATTTTGCGTTTGAGGGACGTAGCAGCTGAACAACACAGCCGGAAGCGCGTGCCGGCGCGTCGCGCGCGCGAAGCCGGCGTGGCCTCAGACCATGCTTACCATTCAGCCACAGTGCCGTCGGCCAGGCGCCACAAGGGATTCTTCCAGTCCGGCGCGTTCTGGCTCATGAAGCGCACCTTCGCTTCGTCGATCTCCACGCCCAGGCCCGGCTTGGGCAGCGGGCGGATATAGCCCTGTTCGAGTTTGAAGTCGTCTTTGTTGATGACGTAGTCGAGCAGTTCGGCTCCCTTGTTGTAGTGAATGCCCATGCTCTGTTCCTGGATCACCGCGTTGTAGGACACGAAGTCGACCGCCAGGCACGATGCCAGCGCCACCGCTCCCAGCGGGCAATGCGGCGCCAGCGCCACGTCGTAGGCTTCGGCCATGGCGGCGATCTTGACGCATTCGGTGATGCCGCCGGCGTGCGACAGGTCCGGCTGCAGGATCGCCAGGCCGCCCTGTTCGAACACATGCTTGAATTCGAAGCGCGAGAACATGCGCTCGCCCGCGGCCAGCGGAATCGAGGTGTGGGCGGCCAGCCGGGGGTAATGCTCGTACTGCTCGGCCAGCACCGGCTCTTCGACGAACAGCGGGCGGAACGGTTCGAGTTCCTTGAGCAGCACCTTGGCCATGGGCGCGGCCACGCGGCCGTGGAAATCGATGCCGAATTCGATGTCGTTGCCGAAATGCTCGCGGATCTCCGCGATGCGCGCCACCGCCGCGTCGATCGCCTTGGCCGTGTCGATCATGCCGAGTTCCTCGGTGCCGTTCATCTTGAAGGTGTCGAACCCGGCTTCGCGCAGCGCGGCGATGCCGGCGATGACGTCGCTCGGACGGTCGCCGCCGACCCAGCTGTAGGTCTTCATCTTGTCGCGCACCAGCCCGCCCAGCAGTTCGTAGACGGGCTTGCCCATGACCTTGCCCTTGATGTCCCACAGGGCCTGGTCGATGCCGGCGATGGCGCTCATCAGGATCGGGCCGCCGCGGTAGAACCCGGCCCGGTACATCACCTGCCACAGGTCGTTGATGCGGGCCGGGTCTTGCCCGACCAGGTAATCGGACAGTTCGTGCACGGCCGCTTCAACCGTGCGCGCGCGCCCTTCGATAACCGGTTCGCCCCAGCCGACCACGCCCTCGTCCGTCTCGATCTTGAGCAGCATCCAGCGCGGCGGTAAACGGAAAGTCGTCAGTTTGGTGATCTTCATGGTCGGGAGAAGCGCGATCGCGTCGGGGTTGTTCCGGTGGAACTAGTCTAAAACGATCAGCTAGATCATAAATATGAAAGATTAGGCAAGAAGCATACTGTTATCGCATACCGCGCGCAAATCTGATTGGTGCGCCAGGTGCCGGCCAGCGACTGGCTCAGCTACAACAACATGCTGGCCCAGACCATGAACAACGTCACGGTGCGCTATAACAGGCCGGTGATGATCACGGAGGTGGGCATGGACTGGCAGCAGGCCAGCACGGCCAACAAGATGATGACCGACCTGCTGGGCAAGGTGAAATGGCTGGGTGACAAAGGGGCCGGCGTGTTCTGGTGGGAACCGCAGGCCTATCCAGGCTGGCAGGGTTACACGCTGGCATCGCGATCGATCCGTTCTGATCAGTAGTAAGCAGGCGGCGGCTTGCGCCGCCTGCTCAATGCACGCTAGCGCCCGCGGCGTGCGCTCACGGCCAGCGCGCAACCGGCGAACAGCATCAACAGCACGGTCGACGGTTCCGGAACATTAACGCTGCTCTGGCTGCTGGCGTTCGTCAGCACTGACCAATCCCATTCGTTCGGCGCGCTCCCTGGTTGCAGGGCAACCGTGCCCAGGTCGCCATCGGCGCCGAGGTAAGCCACATCGTTGAACAATGCCCAGGCGAAGGTGGTACCGGCGTCGCCATTGTCGAAGGCAAAGCCGACGTCAAACGAGAATACACCGCCCAGCGTGATTGCTTGCGTCCAATCGCTGCCGCCGTTGGCATTGCTGAACACCAGCGGACCAGGCGCGGCACCGGTCACGGTTCCATTCACGCTCGCCGGCCCCGTCAGCGCACCGGACAGATTACTTACCGTCGCCGTGGCCGGCGCGGCATCGGTCAAGCCGAGGAAAGTCAGTCCCAGATAAGCCGGCCCGGTTCCCAGCGTGGACGTATCGATCGTCACACTGTAGATGGGACCAGCCCAAGCCTGTCCCGCACCGCACAGCAGGGATACGGCCAGGATGGTCCTGGCCAACAAGTCGTTCAGATAGCGCATTTATGTCTCCTTAATATTTAACGCTGATCAGCTTACGGGTGTAGCTGATGGGCGCTTTCGATGGGTTGCTGAAGGTGGTGGTCAGGGTCACACTCTGTCCGGCGGCGAGGTCGGTCGTGGGCAGCGTGATGTAAGGCACGCCATCCTTGACGCCGGTGGCATTGTCAAGCGTGACGCCGCTCGGCAGCCCCTGCAGGTGCAAGTGCAAAGGTCCGCTGACCGTTTGCTGTCCAGGGTTGCTGATGGTGACCGTGCCGCTGTACTTCTGGGTAAAGCGGTTCGCCGTGAGCCCGGACTGCAGCATCTTCACGTTGCCGCTCACATCGGCCGGCGCCAGCAGATCGTAACGGGTGCCGTGGAAGCGGAACTCGCCGTAGGACGAAATGCCGGGATAGGCCGGATCGGTCGCTATGCCGGGATGGTCCACCCGCACCAGGAAGTAGCGGTAGCGCTCATCCTCCAGTCCCGGGATCGCCGGGATCACCTCCATTTCGAAGTTGCGCGCGCTGGTGTCGCTCGTCTCGCGGCTGGTCAGCAGGGTCCAGGTGCTCTTGTCGTTCGAGCCGTAGACGTTGATGCCCTGCGAGCGGTTGGCGAACATGAAGCGCGCCTGGATACCGAAGGCGTTGACCGAGACGCGATAATTTTCGCCGAAGTCGATGGTGACCGGGGCGCGCAGGTCACCCGAATAGCTGTTGTAATCGCCATCGACCAGGATCGGCGCCCGGTTGACGTCCAGCCCGACCGCGGTCACCATTTTCTTGCTCCAGTCCAGGCTGCCGTCCAGGGCCACGCGCGGATTGACCAGCTCAAGCTTGGCCACCACCGCCCTTACCGACTTGAGCAGATTGGGGAACTCGGCATCGGAGACGGTGGACACGCTTTGCTGCAGCGGCGCCAGCTCCGCGATAAACGTGGCCAGCGAGGGCGTGGTGTAGATGGCTGACGGATCGTAGCCGCCCTGCGCCGCCGCGAACGCGGCTTGACGGTCGGCCTGCACGCTCAGCCTGGCGGTCATGGTGTTGACCGACACCCCATCGGTCGCGCTGATGATGATCTCGTGGATGCCGGCCTGGGCTGCGGTCGGGGTCCAGTTGAATGCGCCGGTCGACGTGTTCAGCGTGGCGCCCTCGGGAAGGCTGATTGCCGCGTAGGTGACGGTGTCGCTGGCATTGGCGTCGGTGGCGGTATAGCTGGCCTGGTACGGCACGCCTTGCACGACCAGCTCGGTTTCCGGAAAGACCGGCATCGCGAACACCGGCGGCGTCAATTGCGATTGCGCCGACGGGTTCACGAAGTCGACGTCCACGGTCGAGCCTTCGGCACCGGTGAACTTGAAATAAATGATGTTGGCGCCCAGCCAGCGTCCGTTGATGGCGGCGGCGGCCGTGTCCGGAACAATGTAGCGCCACTGCCCGGCGGTGTCCGGCACGGTGATCACGCTCCATGGGCTGGCGTCCTCGGCGGCGCTGGCGGACAGCTTGGTCACGCCGTGGGTGCGCACCATCATGCCCATCGGCGCGAACTTGCTGCGGTCCGGGTATTGCACGTCGTGAAAGACCACGGTGGCGCCGGCCGGCGTCACGTTGGCGTGGCCATAGGTGCGCTGGGAGTCGCTCTCGGTCGTCCATTCGCCGTTCAGGAAGATGGCCTTGCGCTCGGTTTCGAGCATGCCGTTGCCGGCCGGCGGCGCGACCCCGGTCAGTGCTTTGGGCAAGGTCAGGAAAGCTTCCGAACCCAGGTCCTTGTTGTTCGGTGTCCCGGGGCCCCAGCGCGTCGCAAAGTCGTTTGCTTGCGCGGCGGCGGTGGCCAGGAAAGGCGCTACCGCCTCGACGTCCACGCCTTCCTCGTATTTATAGACGTTGTAGACCTCGGGAATGCCGCCCACTTCGTACAGCCGGCCGCGATAGGCTTCCGACATGGTGGAGGTACCGCCGGTGGTATCGGCCCACGGCGCCTTATAGCCCAGCATGAACTGCGCGTAAGCGTTGGCGCCCATGAGCAGCCGGTTGCCGCCGAACTTGTAGACGCTGACGGCATCGCTGGAGGTCGACGGCATCCCGGTGAAGGGATCGACCTTGGTGCCTTGCGAGTTCACGATGCGCAGCAGCCCGATCAGGTTATCCACGTTGTCGCCGCCGTGGGCCTGGTCGCGCGCCATTTCCTGGATCTGGTAGAACGGATAGCCGACCTTGTTCAAGGGATTGGCGGCATCGATCAGCGGAATCAGCGGCAGAATGGCGCCGTTGATGTCCTGCCTGGTCGAGCTCGCGTTAACCGTCATCCATTCGACCGTTTCGTCATAGCGCGCCTTGTTGTCGGTGAAGATCGCGCCGGCCATGCGGCCCACCAGCGAATACACGTGCTGGTTCATGAAGCGCTCCTTGCTGGCGAAGAAGGTGCGCTCCATCGGGTCGATCAGATTGTCCTTCAGTTTCTGGGTATCGGTATCGGTCCAGGCGAGCGGATAGGCGGTATAGCTGGGGTCGGCCCAGCTGTAGCGCATGATCTCGGCGGCGGCCAGCATGCGGTACAGGGGCACGCCCGTGTGGATGTGCGCATCCGGATAGTAGGCATACCCGTTCGGATTCATGTTGCTCCAGGTGCGCAGGATCCGCATCGCATTGCGGCGGTATTCGTTGCGTCCGGTGACGTAGTAAAGGATCGCCTGCGTCAGGGCGCCTTGCGAATCGTTGATGATGCGGGTCTGGGCCGTGCTGCCATTGAAGTTCGGCGTATTGGGCATATCGACCTTGCTGGCGTCGCGATTGGTCGGCAGCAGGTTGATGTTGGCGTAGTTGCAGCAGACCGTGCTCAAGGTGTTGAAATAGCTCTTGTACGGTTCGACGTCGGCGCGCACCTGCGCGCGCGCATAATCGAGCTGATCGAGGGTGAAGCCCAGGTTCGGATGCTTCAGGCCGGCGGCGCTGACCGTTGGCTGTGCCGCCGGCGTCGCCACGAAGCTGAGCGCATGGGCTGGCGCACCGGAAAATGCCAGCAGCGCCGCGGCGACCGCCATTGCGCCGATTTTGGCGTTGAAGGGGGCGCGTTGCGCCCTCCGCCCGAGAAGCGAATTGGAATGCTTGTGCATGGATATTGTCCCTGTTGTTGTTTACCAAGTCGGTGTTACATATCGATGACACCTGTCTCCCAACCGTGTTATCGATACCACAAGGACTATAGCACGGACGTTTCGATAAATAAATGACAATTTTGTTATCGATATCTCGAAATCTTGCAAAGAATGCATATCTGCAAAAGGGCACGCCAATGCAAACAGGGCCGCCGCCCCTTTCGGAACGACGGCCCTGCTCTCTTTCCTCCTATTGATTAGTGCTGGTAAGCGCCGATGTCGAAGCCGGTCGAAGCATTACGTGGACGATCCAGGAAATCGGTGCTTGGCGCGTAGGTCGAGGTACCACGTGCAATCGCCGGCGAGCTGGTCGAAATGCGCAGGTTCGGCGTACCGGTGCGGGTGTAGGCGATAAATAGCGGATTGGTCGACACCGTGTTGTGGTGTGTCAGGCCGTTCTTCAGGCCGAAGTTGTAGGTAGGGTTCTGATACACCAGGTTGTTGTAGTAGGCGTTGTTCTTGCCGGTCGTGCCCTGCTCCGAAATGCCATACCGGTTGTCGAACACGATGTTGTTGTATACCTTCACGTTGTCGGCCGCACCGCTGTAACGGTAGTGGTCGCCCGCACCCACGATGATGCCGGTGTCCGAGGCCACCACGGTATTGTTGGAGATGATGACGTTGTGCGCATCGTGCCACAGGTGGATGGCAGCTTCGGCCACGCGGTACACCACGTTGTTGGTGATCGAACCGGTGGTGCTGAAATAGATACCCTGGACATAACGGCAGCCCGCAGGTCCGATGTCATGGACCAGGTTCGAGGTCACCGTGCCCGACACGCCGCCATAGTAGGCATCCACGCCGATCGCCGAACCGCCGCCGCTGGTGCAGGTGATGTTGCGGGCGATGTGGTGCACGTGGTTGTTGCGGATGACGTCATACGAACCACCGGTATAAATGCCGGCGGTCCAGCGCGTGCCGCTCACGTGGTTGGTGCCGTCGACATCGAAACCGACGATGTCGACATAGTTGCCGCGGTTATCCCAGGCAGTGTTATTGGGCGACTTGGACGGCGGCACCACTTTGGCGCCCCAGCGCGTGGTCGACACGTAGTAGATACGCGCGCTGGAGGTACCGCTGATGGTGGTCTTGATGTTGCCGGTGTAGGTGCCGGGGGCAACCCAGACCGTGGTGCCGGGCCGGGTCGAGCGTGCCGCGCGCGCCAGTGTGCGCCATGGCCTGGTGGAGGTGCCGGTGTTGCTGTCGTTGCCGGTAGGCGAGACGTAGTAATTGTACGGCGTGGCCGGGGTCACCGCCAGGGCGGTCACCGGCGCGGTGGTGCCGACCAACTGTGGCTGCACATTGCCGTCGGTAAGGGTTAAGGTAGCGCCGGCGACGGAGGAATCGTCCTGGCCGGCTGAGGTGGCGTCATAGCCTTTGACCGAAAATTCAGCCGGCGCAGCGGGAGCAGGAGCCAAAGCCGCAGCCGGTGAAGCTGCGTCGACTGGAGCGACGGCCTGGGCGTCCGCCGGAGCGGCCTGGGCAGGGGCGGCGCTGTCGACGCTGCTGACCATGGCCAGCGTGCGGTCTTGCTGGGTCGCCTGGGCGGGATTGCCCTGGTCGCTACCGGCGCCGCAAGCGGCCAGAAGGACCGTGATGCTGCTGCAAACGAGTGCGTTGAGACGAATTTCCGAAGCAAAAGTGACAAACTTATTCATCAAAGGTTCCTTACCTAAACGTGGTGAATGGATAAGCTTTGATGCGCGTCAAATGATTAGGTTCAATCTTTTTCAAAGAAAATTTCTGTGCAGTACTTGAACATTAAAATCAATTTCCCCATAGATATCAAACACTTGCGATGCAACTTGCCGATCTGGGCGTTGTCTTAGTAGCTCCACCACACGGAGAACACGGGATGAACGACCGCCAACAAGTAGTAACCCTGCTGGGCGAAGGAGAACACTATGCGGGGATCATTTTGGGCAAGGAGGGCCAGCCCGACCATCACCTGATTCTGCTGCCGGGAGAAGCGGAAGACGTGACTTGGGCAACGGCGCGCAGCTGGGCGCTGGAACAGGGCGGCGAACTGCCGACCCGGCGCGAGCTGGCCCTGCTCTACGCCAATCTGCGCGAGCTGTTCCAGCGCATGTGGTACTGGTCGAACGAGCCGCAGGAGCCGCGCTCGCAGCTGGTTTGGGGGCAGAACTTTACGAGCGGAATCCAGACCATGTACGGCCGGCCGTTTCGCGGACGCGCGCGCGCCGTGCGGCGCGTGACCGCCGGATGAATGCAAGCCCGGCCAGCCAGCCGCACAGCGCGGCCGCCACCAGCGCGGCCGTGGCTGGTTCCGGCACCGGCGTGAAGCCCAGGTTGTCGATGACCAGGTAGGAGGCGTCGAGCGTGACGTTTTCGGTAAAGCGCAGCTGGTCGAACACGATGCCGTCGATGTTCAGGAACGCTTCGACCAGGGGCGGATCGTATTGCGAACACGGCAGGCTGGCGCAATAGACGCTGTCGAGCGGCAGCGCCATCAGCTGGAAGCTGGCCACTTCGGCGCCCTGGTAGAACAGGCTGAACATGTCGTCGCGATTGGAATCGCCGGCGATCACGCTCATCGACAGGCGCGAGACCGGGGTGGCGAAGGTCATCGAAAAGCTGTCGGCGATCTGGTTGGTATAGCAATTCGGGCCGAAGGTGTTCAGGTAGCTGCCGCTCAGCCCGCGCCTGTTGAAATTATTGTTGCCGCAGCCGTTGATGCGGATGTCGCCGCTGAACAGCAAGCCCTGGCTGGCATACTGGCCGGTGATGGCCGTACTGTCCTTGACTATGCCGGGAAGCTCAAACGTCACCAGGCTGGTGGTCGACAGGCGCGTATCGGCAACGTGGATGATGCCGGCACGGGCATCGACGGCGGCGAGCCAGAGTGCGGCGGCGAACAGGACTGCTGGCAGACGGGGCATCGTGTTTCTCCATGGAATGAAGTCACGAAAATACCATGGGGAAATGTTCTGCGCGTCCGCGCACGCTTGGTGCAGCGCAAGCGCCCCTCAAAAAAACAGCCCGCACTAGGCGGGCCGGAATGAGAACGGGAGACAAATCCAAGCGAGGCATGCTATGCACAACGAGAGAACAAATAGTACCATACGGAAATTGATTCTTACAAGAAATTTTATCTGGGATTATTCTTGCCATTCTGGCAGCCTATGTGCTCTACCGTACCGATGGGAGGCGGGCCAGGCGCTATCGTTGCGCCGAAGGTCCCGGTCCGCCACCTTAGCCCGGCCCTCGCCAACGTCTGGAGAAAGCCATGCATCTCATCATCAGTCTCATCGTGTACCTGGTCGTGGTTGGCCTGATCTGGTGGCTGGTCCGCCTGCTGCCCTTGCCTGCCCCGGTCGCGTCCATCGTCAACGTGCTGTTCATCGTGATCGTACTGGCGAGCTTCAACATCATTCCTCACAGCTATCTGCCGACACTGCCGCTGTAGTCCTATTTGGCCGGATCGCTCCAGCGGCTCAGCGGCTGTTCCAGGTTGGCCAGGAACCAGGCCGTGGCCGACATCACCGCGACATGGCGGCGCAAGTCTTCCGGATTGACCTTGTCGAGCGTGTCCGCGGCCGTGTGGTGATAGTTGAAATAGGAAGCGCCGTCGATCAGCGGGGAAAACACCGGCACGCCGGCCTGCTCAAGCTGGCCCAGGTCGCCCGTGCCCATTTCATCGACGCGCCGCAGCGCCTGCGCGCCCATGGGCAGTAATGCAGCCTGCAGCGGCGCGAACAGTGGCAGGTCGCGCGCGGCGATGCTGGCCGACACACCGAACGGACGGCCAGAACCGCTATCGTTCTCGATCGCCGCCACATGCCTGGCCAGGCTGGCGCGGCTGGCGTCGAAATAGGTCTGCGCCCCGCGCCCGCCGTTTTCCTCGTTCATCCAGGCGATGACGCGGATGGTCCGGCGCGGGCGGAAATCGAGCTTGTTCAAGGTCGCGATCACGCCCATGGCGCTGACCACCCCGGCGCCATCATCGTTGGCGCCAGTGGCCAGATCCCAGGAATCGAGGTGGCCCGACACCACCACGACCTCGTCGGCCTTGTCCGTGCCTGGCCAGTCGGCGATCACATTGAAGCTGTCGGCGTCCGGCAGCAATTGCGGCGTCAGGGTCAGCTTCATGGTCACCGGGCCGCGCGCGGCCAGCCGGCCGATCAGCAGCGCATCTTCGGTACTGACCGCGGCGGCGGGGATGCGCAAGCCATCCTTCAGGCCGGTGGTACCGGTGTGCGGCAGGCGGAAATCGGCGCCGCCGACCGAGCGCACCAGCACCGCCGCCGCGCCAAGCTCGGCGGCGCGCACCGGCCCCTGGAAGCGGTATTGCGCGCCCTGCACATAGGCCGGGCCAGCCAGGCCGCCATTGGCCATGGCCTGGTTGAACGGGATATCGAACAGCACGATGCGCCCTTTCACCTCGGCCGCGCGGGCCTTCAGTTCGTCAAAGCCGTGCAGCACGATGATCGGCGCGACCAGCCCGGTGGCGGCGGTGGCGCCGGAGCCGCCCAGGGCGGTCAGCACCACGCGCTGGGACAGGCCGCCTGGCCGGCCGGCGTACTCGACCAGTTCAGCCGTTTCCAGGCCGCGCACCCAGTGCGGCACCTTGACTGGCTGCAGCGTGACGGTGGCGCCCAGCTTGCGCAAGGCATCGGCGACCTGGCTGACGGCCGCCGCCGCGCCCGGCGAGCCGGACAGGCGCGGGCCGATCAGGTCGGTCAGGTCGCTCAGGCGCTCATAGGCCCAGTCGCTGGCCAGGGCGGTGTCGCGAATCCTGGCCAGGGCTGTCGGGTCGTTGCCGGGGGTAGCGGCGAGTGCGCTTGCACTGATGGTGCAGGCGACGAGGGTGCACAAGAGCTGGCGTTGCATGTGGCAAATCCTATCGGTTCCAAGAAGGAACTAAACAATAGCGTATTTGCACTATTTGCGCATTTCCATTACGCACCGACCAGGATGACGCGGGTGATTTCGGAAGGCGCCAGGAAGCGTTTCGGCGGCCCCCAGTAGCCGGTCCCGCGGCTGGTGTAGACCCACAGGCGCGCCAGCCGATTCAGGCCGGCGACGAAGGGCTGTTGCAGGGGCACGAAGAAATTCCACGGGAAAAATTGCCCGCCGTGCGTATGGCCCGACAGTTGCAGGTCGAAGCCGGCCTCGGCTGCGGCGGGCGCGGTGCGCGGCTGGTGCGCCAGCAGGATGCGCACGCGCACATTGTCCGGCGCATTGGCGGCAGCCGCGGACGGGTCGCTGCGGTGGCTTTCATCGAACTGATGGGCGGTATAGTCGGGCACGCCGGCGATCATCAGCGCATCGCCGCCGCGTTCGCGCACCACGTGCTCATTCATCAGCACGGTCAGGCCGAGGCGGCGCAATTCGGTGATCCATTCATGCGCGCCGGAATAATATTCATGGTTGCCGGTCACAAAAAACGTGCCGTCCGGCGCGCGCAGGCGCGCCAGCGGTTCGGTATGCAGGCGCAGGGTGCGCACGCTGCCGTCGACCAGGTCGCCGGTGATGGCGATCGCATCGGGCTTGAGCGCATTGACCTTGGTGACAATGGCATTCAGATAACCGCGCTTGATGGTCGGCCCCACGTGGATATCGGAAATCTGCACGATCGAGTAGCCGTGCAGCGCGGGCGGCAGGTTTTCAATCGGCACCTCGACATTGACCACGCGCGCCACCCGGCGCGCATTGACATAGCCGACCAGGGTTGCGCACGCGGCCAGCAGGGGCACGCCGATGGCGCTGCCGCGCTCGATGGCCGGCCCCGCCCCGCCGAACGGCATGGCGATCAGCAGGGCAAGATCGCGCAGCACCGTCAGCACCAGCAGCGACGAAAAAAAGCCCATCGCGAGCAAGCCCAGCCAGGTCAGCCGTTCGCGCCAGCGCGACTGCTTCAGGCGCGCGCCGATCAGCCCGGCCGGCAGCAGCATGGTCGATACCACCAGCAGCAGCGCACCGATGGCCACGCCGGCCGGCCCCATGTTGAGCGCCGGGATCAGACGCAAGCCGATATACAGATGCAACAGCGCAAGCAGGGTCAGTACCGTAACGACAACGCGGCGCGGGGGCATGGCAATCCTCGGAACAAGATGATGCAGGATAGATGGGGCACTCTACGCCAACTGCAAGGCCGTTTCCGCGCTTGTTACATGCTGTGTTCCATTTGTAATATTCTGTATTAACAATGGCGTTGCGCCGTGGGCCAGATATAGTGGCTCCATAGACCAGCGCATTCCTGATCGACTTCGATCCCGCTGGCAGCGAAAGGACAAAGCCATGTTGAAATCTACTACTGTCAAAATTGCAGGCGCCCTCATTCTGACGAGCGCCGTGACCGGTACCGCGCTGGCGAGCGACCGCGGTGTGAATACGGCGGTAGGCGCCGTGCTGGGCGCGGCGGTTGGCCACAGTGCCGGCGGACGCGACGGCGCGCTGGTCGGCGGCGTCATCGGTGCCGCGGTCGGCAACTCGATCTCCACCCGCGACAGCCGCACCCGGGTGTCGGCATCCTACAACAGCGGCTATTACAACGACCGCTACTATGAAGACCGCCGCTACCGGCCGCAGCCGGTGTACGTCGAGTCGCGCAGCTACTACCAGCCGGCCCCGGTGTATTACGAACGCCCGGTACGCTACTACCGCCAGCCGGAAGTGGTGATCGTCGAGCCGCGCGGCTACTACCGCGGCCACCACCACGGCCACCACGGCCACTACGGCCGCTAACACCTCCGCTTGCCCCCCGAAGCCGCCCGGTTCACGCCGGGCGGTTTTTTTTTGGTTCTGTCACCGGGAAGTGGTGGATATTGAACTTGTTCCGAATTTCCGAGGT
>CAMLIL010000108.1 GCA_946480015.1 uncultured Oxalobacteraceae bacterium
GCTTCCGGCGCGCTGGCCGCCGCCCTGGCCGCGCGCATCGGGCCGGCCGGCCGCAGCGCCGGCGCCGCACTGCCCGCCACGCTGGCGGCGCTGGCCCTGCCGACCCGGCTGCGCCTGCGCAGCCGCCACGCCACGCCGGCGCTGCTGCAAGCGCTGCGCCCCGGCGACGTGCTGCTCGGCTGGCCGGGCGCGCCCGGCTTCGGGCCGCACGCAACGCTCGACCAGGCCACCCTGCTGTGGGGCGCCGCCAACGGTCACGCCGTCCATGCGCGTGCGCGCATCGATTCCCGCAACGTCATTCTAGAGAGCTTACCCGCCACCATGAACTACGATCCCGACCTGTCCCTGCGCGCCGGCGATGCCGCCGCCGCCTCCGCCCCGATCGATGTCAGCGACGTCGAACTGCCGGTTCACATCGAAGTGGTGACGGTGAACCTGCCGATCGGGCAGATTGCCGCCCTGCAGCCCGGCTACATCCTGACCTTGCCGCTCACCCTGGCCGACGCCGACATCCGCCTGGTCGCGCACGGACAGACCCTGGCTTTCGGGGAGCTCGTTGCCATCGGCGACCAGCTCGGCCTTCACATCCGCCGCATTGCGAAATCCGATGAACGCCACTCCTGACGTCGGCTCGCTGCTGGTCGCCGCGCTCGCGCTGGCGGTCCTGCCGTTCGTGGCGATGGTGGTCACGTCCTACACCAAGATCGTGGTGGTGCTGGGCCTGCTGCGCAATGCGCTCGGGCTGCAGGGCGTGCCGCCGACCTCGGTGCTCAATGGCGTGGCCTTGATCGTGTCGTGCTTCGTGATGGCGCCGGTGGGCATGGAAGCCATGCACCGGGCGCACCTGTCGAACGAAGCGTCGGCCGGGGCCCAGGTCATGCCGCTGCTCGACGCCGGGCGCGAGCCGTTCCGCGCCTTCCTCAAAGCGCACGCGACCGAGCGCGAAAAAGCTTTCTTCCTGCGCTCGGCGCGCGAGATCTGGCCACCCGGACGCGCGGCCGAACTCAAGAACGACGACCTGATCGTGCTGGCGCCGGCCTTTATCCTCAGTGAGCTGACTGCCGCCTTCAAGATCGGTTTCCTGCTGTATCTATCGTTCATCGTGATCGACCTTATCGTCGCCAACGTGCTGATGGCGCTCGGCTTGTCACAGGTCAGTCCGACCAATGTGGCGATCCCGTTCAAGCTGCTGCTGTTTGTCTCGCTCGATGGCTGGTCGATGCTGATTCACGGCCTGATCTCCACCTACAAGTGATGTCATGGAATACGATAACCTCACCCATCTGACCGCCCAGGCACTCAAGCTGTGCCTGCTGGTCTCCCTGCCGGTCGTGGCCGTGGCCGCGCTGACGGGCCTCCTGGTCGCTTTCCTGCAGGCGATCACCTCGCTGCAGGACTCCAGCATTTCGCAAAGCGTGAAACTGGTGGTCGTCACGGTCACCATCGTGGTCAGCGCGCCGTGGGGCGCGATGGCGGTACTGAGCTTCGCGCGCAGCCTGTGGCAGGTAATGTTCATATGAGCATCTCACGCATCGGCGGCGGCTATACCTCGCCCCTCCTGCCCTCCGCGCCCGAAACGTCCAAGGCGCCGGAGGTAGGCGCCACCCAGACCGACCAGCTGAAGGATCAGGACCAGCCCGTATTGGCGCCGCTGCCGCGCCGCCACGGGCTCGCCCAGGCGGCCAAGCGCCGCGCGCTGGGCCGCAAGAAGCGCGACGCCGACAATCCGCACGGCGCCGACCCGAGCGCCGAAAGCGAAGACCTGTTGATGATGCTCGAGCAGCATCTGCTGCGCGACGAGGACCTGGTGCAAAAGATCGGTGCGCGCAACGCGCGCGACCAGCAATCGTCGTCGCAGCAGCGCGACCCCGGCGGCGCCGGAGCCGGCGCCATGCCCCAGCAGCACGGCCTGGCCGGGGACGAGGCGCGCAAGAGCGCCACCTGGTCGATGCGGCTGGTGCAGCGCCCGCTGCGCAACGAAGCGGACCTGCTCACCCAATGGCGCGCCGCGGGCAGGGGCGGCATGCGCACGCCGCTGGCGCGCGCCGAACAGGCAATGCTGGCGCTGCCCGCGGCGTCCAGGCGCGCCGCCGCGACGGGCAAGAGCGTGCCGGCCAGCCCGACTTACTCGATTCTGGCCATCGTGCGCGAATATCTGTCCATTCCCGAGGCCGAGCGCGCCAGCCAGGCCACCCTGGCGGGCGTACGCGACCGCCTGCTGGCCGCGGCCGCGGCCGCGCCAGGCGGCGCCGGCCAGGCCGGGGCCAAACGTCCCCTGTCGGCGGCCGAGGAGTCGGTCAACCTGCTGCTGCCGATCGCGCTGCTCAATCTGGGACGCAAGCGCACGGCCCAAGGCCGCGCAATCGGGATTTCTTCGCTTGCCGCACTGATCCGCCGCGGACGCGGCTGGTAATGGCGGCCGGCGCAACCTCATCACATTGAAATAGGAGATTCGCTTATGTCCAAAGAACTTCGCGTACTGACCGGCTTTCATGCCGGCGCTCAGATACAGTTGAATCCAACGACGATGTCGATCGGTGCAGAAGCGGCGGCCGACATCCTGATCAAGGACTGGAGTGAGGGCACCATGCAACTGGCAACAGACACACAAGGCCGGGTAACGATCGGCGCGGCAGGCGAAGGATCGGCCCTGTTGACGCTCGAGGACTTCGCGCCGCGCCGCTTCGGCGACGTGGTGCTGTGCGCCGGGCCGCGCGAGGCGCTGTGGCCGTCGGACGTGCAACTGCTGCAGGCCATGCTGGCCGCACCGGCCGACGCTGTGGATAGCGCCGCCGCCGAGGGCGAGGCAGCGCCGGCAGCGCCAGCCGGGCGCGCCAAGCGCGCCTCCTGGACGCGTGCCGGGCTGATGGCGATGCTGGCCGGCTCGGTCGGCGTCGGCGCCCTGGCGCTGACCGTGAACAAGGCCTCGCAGGCAGCCGACCATCCGCCTGCGGCGGCCAGCCTGGCCGATCTGAAGCTGGCGCTCGAGCACCTGAAGGAGCCCGATATCGACCTGCATGAGCAGCGCAACGGCATTGTCGCCAGCGGCATCGTGGCCAGCGGGGACGTGGCGCGCAAGGCCCGCGCCAGCCTGCAGAACATCGCCGGCAACCGGCTGCGCTGGCAGGTCAAGCCGGCCGACGACATCGCCCGCGAACTGGCCGAATCGCTGCACGAGCCGCACGTCAAGGTGCGCTACAACGGCGCCGGGCGCTTCGAGGTGGTCGGCACGTCGCGCCAGCCGGGCGTGGTGCGCGATGTGGTTGAGCGCTTTCGCAACGACATGGCGCCGCTGGTGTTGAACATCGGCGTCAAGGTCGAGCGCACCGACGAACTGGGCGTGTCGGGCAACGTCGATTCGGCACTCAACGCCGAGAGCGTGCGCTACATCGAATCGAGCGACGGCACGAAGAATTTCGTGGCCGACGCATCCGGCAACACCACTTTCCATTGAGGAGACCGAGATGTACGAAGTAATGACCGACAAATTGATCGATGTGCTGGACGCCCTGCCCCAGGCAGGCGGCCAAGCCAGCCGGCACCAGGAAGTGCGCGCCGCGGCAAGCGCCCTGGACACCCTGGCCGACTCCTGCGCCGCGCGCTCGACCGATACGGCGAGCACCGAAGCCCAGGCCGGACGCGCGGTGGCCGACGGATTCCGTGCCGCGGCGCAGTTGTGCCGCCTGGCGATCCACTAGTTCCGCATGCCGTACGTCCGTCCGCCAGGGCGGCCGTACGGCAGGCAAACCAGCGTGTGCGGCCTGCATGGCGTACACATTTTCAGCAGTGTCCCATCCGGGATTGTTCAACCAGCAGTAATCCAACTAACCTTTAGGAGATACATCATGCCAGACGTACCAGTAGTTCTGAACACCGGCGCCCAAATCGCAGCGATCGAAGCCGCAGCAGCAGCAGAAAACGCCATCAACCTGGCCACCCTGCATGCCAAGATTTCGACCATGGGTCTGAAGGCGGCGAAAGATATCGTCCAGTAAGCTCCAACGGCGCGCCATCGGGCCGCGCATGGTGCGCCGGTTGGGAGCGGGAAACGGGCTCCCAACCGGCTGTTTTTTTACCGTTGCGCGTACCCATGCCAGGCGGACGCATGATGCAACAAAAGGCGGACGATGAGCATCGAACGACGCGATCAACTGATCCAGGAAATCTGCACACTGCGCGATGTGCCTGCCGCCGACGCGGTAGTCGCACGAGGCGTGCTCGACATCGACAGCTTCGATGTGGCGATCGACCACTTCGAGGAAGACGCGGACGCGGTCTATGTGACGTTCCAATACGGCATCGTCACCGCTGGCCGGACGCTGCGGGTATTTCGCCTGCTGCTCGAGGCCAACCTCGCCGTCTACGCCCAGGACCAGGCGCAGCTCGGCCTGGAAGTCGATACCGGCGCCATCGTCTTGATTGCCCGCGTGGCACTCAACGACGAAGTCGACGGCAAGTGGCTGCTCGCCATGATCGAGCACTATGTCGAACACGGGCGCTACTGGCGCGACAACATCTTCATGGCACGCGACGACATGTTCGAGAACCTCGCGCGCGGTGAATATGTCTGGCTGCGCGCATGAGCGGACAAGGTTTTTTTCCACCCCCGATATTTCACATTTTCAGGAGAATGACATGACCGGCACCAGCAAAACCGGCAGCAAACCGCCACCAGAGAAACCATCGAAGACCGATAAGAAGAAGGACGACAAGGACAAGAGCCAGGAAGACCAGGACAAGGAAAATCTGGAGCAGGCCATCGGCATGTTCACCGTCATGATGCTGCAGAAGATCCTTCAGGGCGCCAAGCGGCGCCGCGCCGAAATCAACGAGGACGACCCGGACAAATTCATGTGAGTCCGTGCCGCCGGCAGCGGCCGCCGCAGGCGGCCGCTGCCGGCGCATTGCCGTCATCCCAGCACAGCGCCAGACGCCCGCTCACCGCTTTCGGTGACGCCGGGCGCCCACATAATCCCCCTCCCCTGATTGAACCTGCCCGGCATGCCGGCAACACGGCCGCGCGCCGGCGGCCTGCCATCCTCAGCGGACCAGCCCGGCCAGGCCGGTGAAGCGGTTGAGCGCCATCTTGTACATACTCGGATCGGCGTGATACCCCATTCCCGGCGGGCCGGACGTTTCCGGACCACGCCGGTGCGTCCCGCCGCCGCGCGATACCGAGCTGCCGTCGTAGTCGCTCAAGCCCAGCTTGAGCCGCACCAGGCCCGGCGACTTGAAGCCCAGCCCTTTCATACGCCCCATCAGGCTCTTGCGCGGGCGCGCCGCATAGTCGAGCGTGACGGCGATGCCGCGCGGCTTGGCATAGTCGTACTCGAACTTGCCATCCTTGACCGCGTGCTCCGCCTGGGCCTGATTCGGCAGTTGCGGATCGAACAACACCAGCGGCGCCGGCTGATGCAGTTTCACGCGGCTCTCGATCGCGGCGGCGAACAGTTGCGCAGTCGCCCCGCCCATCGATCCACCGGCAATGAATTCAAAGTTCACGTTACGCGTCTTTTCGTGGGCTTGCTCGACCGCCTGCGCCACCAGCACGGCGGCCTCGTGAGTCGCTCTGAACACCTTGCCGACCTTGCCGCGGACGCTGCTGACTGCCTGCTTGACGTCGCGCATGTTCTCGGTGCCGCTGAACATGACGCGCACCTTGAGCTGCGGCTCGCCATTCGCATCGTTCGCGATCTGCTCATCCCAGATCATATGGGCGACATGGGCGGCACGCACCAGCTTTTCCCGGTCGCCGGCGGGGAGCATGGCGAACAGCCGCGAGGTGCGTATGGTGGCCTGGTTGAAATGCTCGTGACTCAATTCGACAGTTTCAGGCCGCTGCGCCATCGCCATCTTGGTGGCAAGATGATCGGTGAACACATCGGCAGTGCCACCCTGCTTGCGGCCGCACGCCACATACTCGATCTGGTACTGCGCCCCGTCGGTACGCACCAAAGGGGACAGCGCTTCGGCAAAGCGCGCCGCAAGGTTCTGCACGTCACGGTAGCCGGGCGAGTCCGGCTGGGAGGCCAGCGGCTGCCCGACGTAATCGAGCCCGTTTGACATGTGCACCTGCAAGAGATGGACCGTCTTTCCGTCGGGACCTGTAGTCTGCCGTTCGGTAACAAAACAATTGACCGCCCTGGCTGCCTGGATCAATTCGGCCATCACCTCGATTGGCAAGTTGCTTCCGAATGGCATCCGCCCGATCGCACTACTACTCGGGAGCGCCGGTCTGAGATCCAAGGGCGCTCGCAGCAGGCGGCCAGCGGCCGCGAGCTGCGCCTCCCGGGCCCGGCCGGGCGCTGCCGCCGGACCCAGTCCGAGCGCTTGGGTGATCTCCGAGACCTGCTCATCGCCCAGGCGATGAATCGACGTCAGCGTGTCCGATACGTAATCCATCTTCGGTCCCGATGGCAACTTGCCGAACGTCTTGGGACGCGCTGGCGGCGCCACGCTGCTGCCGGCCCGTGCCTGCTGCGCCGGCGCGGCGGTGGCGGTGGCATTGACGGTGGGGCGGCGCACGCTCGTGTGCGGCGGCGGCGGCGTGCCGGTCTGGCTCGGCGCCGCCGCCGTTGGTTCTTTATCGGCACGCATCAGGTACGCCAGGGTTCCCGGCGCGGGCTCGTGCCGGGCGCTGAACTGTTCAAGCCGCTGCAGCGACACGCGGCCGCCTGGCGCCTGCTGCGGCGTCGGACGCGCTGCCGTGCGCCGCCCCAGGTGCAACATCGATTTCAGCGTGCGCCCGAACCCGCGGCGCGGTTCGCTTTGGGCACGCCCGCTGGTTTCTGCAACGGTGCCAGGGTCGCGCGACCTTGTGACGGTGGATGAATTCGTTTTCATAATGGCTTCCTCGGGCAAGTGCGCACGATGTGCTCCTATCTCGGTTGCATCCGTCGCGGCCGCGCGGACGTTCTGGCATACCGTATTGAACAATTATTCTGTGGGAAAAACGCCGCGCGCAGCGAAGTGCTGCGTGGAAGAACGAAAAACTTCCTTACGGCATCGATGATTGGCCAGCCTGCCTGCGCGGCGCACGCCGGACACTTCGCGTCCGTAGCGCAGCGCTTCGCTGCGCGGCGCGCAGAGGCCTGCGTGCGAATGTTCCAATCCAGGTTTGCTGTCGTTTTTGAAGGAGACCGCCCCATGAATCCCGTATTGCGCCCCCCTTGCCTGCCCTGGTGCGCGCCGCTCGGCATTGCCGCCGTCGTGGCCGCCGTCGTGGCCGCCGCGCCCGCGCGCGCCGACTGTTTCGACGACGCCGGCGCCTATCACCACGTCAATCCCCTGATCCTGCGCGCGATTGCGTGGCAGGAATCGCGCAACCGCCCGAATGCCGTGCACGTGAACGCCAATGGTTCGCGCGACTATGGCGTCATGCAGATCAACTCGATCCATCTGCCCGAGCTGGCGCGCTACCGCATTACCAGCACGACCTTGATGGAACCGTGCAAGAACATTTATATCGCCGCCTGGCACCTGCGCAGCAAGATCGACAAACACGGCAACACCTGGTCGGCCATGGGCGCCTATCATTCAGAGACACCGGCCGAACGCGACCGCTATGCGCGCAGCATCGCGGCCATCCTGGCCGGGTGGCGGCAGCTACCGCAAGGCGCGCTCGCCGGCGCCGCCCCATAAAGCGAAAAACGCAGGCTTGGCGCCTGCGTCAACCTGCCTGGCTGGCCCGGTGGCGGGCCGCTGCCACCATCAGCCCGAGTAGGGCTTGTACGAGATCTTGTCCGTACCTTTGATCGTTGCGGCGTCCGGGGTCAGCGCGACCACTTTCATGCCGCCATCGTCGACGTTCGAAAAGCTCGCGCTCGAGGTCTTCGAATCGGTGCGGAACAGCGATTCCTTGATGTTCTCGAAGGTCGAGTCCTCCACCGTCAGCTTGGTCGTGATCGGCTGGCCGCCGTTGGTGCGGAATAGCTTGCCGGCGCCGTTGACGTAGACATTTCTCATCAGCACTTCCGCGTCGCCGTTGTCCTGCACCACCTTGTCGGAACCGTTGTAGAACGAGCTGTTGGTGATGACGACCTTGGCCGGCCCCTTCGGAATGTCGTCGACCGACATGCCGGAGAGCTTGGCGTCGTGGATGCGGTTCTTCTCGCCATCGATCGTGATGGCATCCTCGCCGATGTCGCGGTTGGTGACGTGATCGAGCGTGGCATCGCCGATCAGGTGGATGCCGTCGCCGCCCGAGTACTGGACGTTTTTCAAGGTGGCGCCAGGTTCGAGGATGAACACCGGTTGCTGGTGCTCGTCCTGGGATCCATCGCCCATCGCCTTGGTCGGACGATAGTACTTGCCGCCGCCGTCGAAGGTTTCGCCGGCCTTCACGATAATGGGTTTGTCGACATCGACGATGCCGGTCGGCTCGGGCATGGGCTGATTACGGCTTGGCTTGGTACCGCTGGGCACCTCGGTGCTCGGCGGGGCCGACGACGGCTGCGTCTTTTTCGTCGATTTGTGTTCCGGCTCGCTTTCGGGCACATGGTGCGACGACTTCGGGGTGTTCGTCTTCGGCTTGTGCTGGGGTTCGCTGTCGGGCACATGGTGCGACAACCTCGAGTTGTTCGTCTTCGGCTTGACCTTGTTGTCGTTGTCGTCGGATTGCTTCAAGCTGCTAAACAGATGCTCGAGACGCTTGAGCATCTGCTCCACTTGCTGATCCGGGGACAGACCGGTGCTGCTGTTGGGCATATCGGGAAAATTCAGCTGCGATTGGTGGGAATGTACGCATACACTCATGTCAGCTCCTGTACGGTGGGGTTAGGGGGGAAAACACGCGCAGGGTGAGGCTGGGCTAGCGTGTTCACTGCAATGATCTCGGGAATACGCCTGCCGGCCCTTGCGCGCACCGAAGCGGCGATGCCGCGTGCGAAGTTGCAGGTTTCGGACTTGCGTCTCTTGCAGTGTGGCGCGGCATTTACCTCCATCGACACCCCGAATTGATCTGCCAGAATACCTGGGGCCGCTATCAGAAATACATTGGGACGGTTAGGCACACGCGAACCCATGGGGAGAGCCGCAATGCAAACCACACCAGAGAAGATCGTCATCCTTGGCGGCGGCATGGGGTCGATGGCGGCCGCATGGTACCTGAGCGACCAGCCAGACTGGCAGGACCGCTACGCCATCACCGTCTACCAGCAGGGCTGGCGTCTGGGCGGCAAAGGCGCGAGCGGGCGCAACCCCCAACGTGCCCAGCGCATCGAGGAACACGGTCCCCACGTCTGGTTCGGCTTCTATGGCAATGCGTTTGCGCTGATGAAGGCCGCTTACGCCAGGCTTGCGCGGCCGGCCGGCACGCCGCTGGCAAGCTGGCGTGACGCGTTCGCACCGCACCAGTATTCGGCCATGGCCGAGCGGGTCGGCGCCGAATGGCGGCCCTGGCATGAGCTGTTTCCCATCATGCCCGGTGAACCTGGCCCCGGCACCCCAGCCACGCTGTGGGAACTGGGGCGGGCGATGCTGCGCTGGATCAGCCTTATGCTGAACCAGTTGCGTGCCGGCCGGGCCGGCCTTGGTCTGCCGGCGCGGCTGGACACGGAACTGCTGGCGCAGGTCCAGGCCCTGCCTTCCGATCCGCGCACGCACGCGCCGCATGAGCACGCTCACCTTGCCAGGCAACTGGAAAGCCTGCGCGCCGGCCTGCGCGCCACGACCGGCGCAGACGATGTGCGGCACCTGCGCATCGCGATCGAGATTGGCACTACCGTACTCAAGGGGATGTTCGCCGACGGCGTCTTCCGCGATGGCCTTGACGCCATCAACGGCGTTGATTTGCGGACCTGGCTGGCCAGCCACGGCGGCGATCCCGCGCTGTGCCTCGATTCCGCCCCCGTCCGCACGCTCTACGATGCAGTCTTTGCCTACGCCGATGGCGACTACGGGCGCCCGGACCTGGAGGCCGGCACTGCCGTGCGCTGCATGATGCGCACCTTTTTCGGCTACCAGGGCTCCCTGCTGTACGAAATGCAGGCCGGGATGGGAGACGCTGTGTTTGCCCCCTTGTACCAGGCGCTGTCGGCGCGCGGCGTGAGGTTCCGCTTCTTCCACGAGCTTGCCGAGTTGGTGCCGGACGGCGACGCCATCGGCAGCATCCGTGTCACCCGCCAGGTGGCGCTCAAGGACGGCAGCTACGATCCGCTGGTGACGGTAAAGGGTCTCGACTGCTGGCCGAGCGTGCCGCGCTTTAGCCAGATCGACGCCGCCCAGGCGGCGCTGCTGCAAGAGCATCAGGTCGACCTCGAGTCGTACTGGAGCGACTGGCCCGCCTTGTACCGGCAGGCCTTCGGCGCGCCATTGCCCGAACTTACCCTTGAGCGCGGGCGCGATTTCGACCATGTCGTGTTCGGGATACCGCTTGGCGCGGTGCCGGAACTGTGTCCGCAGTTACTGGCGCGCAGCCCCGCCCTGAAAGCGGCCACCGACAAGGTCCGCACCGTCTCCACCCAGGCTTACCAGGTCTGGCTGAACCAGGACCTTGCTCAACTGGGCTGGACCTATCTTCCCGAAGGACAGGCCCCGGTGCTGGGCGGGTTCAGCAAGCCGTACGATACCTGGCTGCCGCTCGCGCAACTGGTCGCGCGCGAAGACTGGCCGGCGGATCTGACGCCGAAGGGCGTATCGTATTTCTGCAGCGTGCTGCCGGTGGCCGGTTACCCGCCACGTTCAGACACCGGCTTTCCGGCCCGCTGTGCCGCACTGGCCAAGGATGGCGCGCTGGAGCATCTTGGCCAGCGCATCGGCGCGCTGTGGCCGGCGGCCGGGCGTCCCGGCGCCTTTCCGTGGCAATGGCTGGTCGATCCCGCCGATGCCGTGGGGCCGGCACGCTTCGACAGCCAGTACTGGCGCGCCAATGTCGGCCCGTCCGAGCGCTACGTGCAGTCGCTCGCTGGCAGCGCGCGCTACCGGCTCAAAGCCGATGAATCGGGGTTTTCCAATTTGTACCTGGCGGGCGACTGGCTCAAGACCGGCATCGACTTTGGCTGCATCGAGGGCGCGGTCATGGGCGGAATGCAGGCCGCGCGCGCCTTGTCGGGGTATCCCGGGAAGATCGAAGGCGAGTCCGATTTTTAAGCCGTCGTAATCCTAGATCGTCTCGGCGATCTGAGCCGCAACGCCGGCGATCCAATCGATCGCCGGATCCGGCGCCAATCCGGCCAGTCGCGCCAGGCCAATAGTCGATGGCGCAACCGGGGCCGGCTGCGGATGAATGCCGATGGCCGCAGCACTGGCGAGCCGCCGCGCCACGCGCTCGGCCAAAAGACAGACAAGATCCGTGGCCGCCACGATAAAAGGCGCCGCCAGAAAGTTCGGCGTGGTCATCACGACGCGACGTGAAACGCCAGCCTCGCGCAGGCGGTCGTCGAGACTGCTCGTCGCATCGCCGCCTGTCGAGACTAGCAGATGGTCGAACTCGGCGAGCGTCTGCAGAGACATCTCGGCGGCCAGAGCAGGGTGGCCTTTTCGGGCCACCAGTAAAAGACGCTCGCTGAAAAGCGCTGTCTGTACCAAGGTGTCCGACGCCTGCCCGAGCGGGCCGATCACCATATCGATTTCGCGGCGCCTGAGATCTCCCAGCACTGCCTCCCGGCTGATTGACCGCCGCCAGATATCGACTCCTGGCGCGGCCAGCCGCACCTCGGCCATCAGCGTTGGCATCAGCACCAGATCGGCATAATCCGAAGCCCCGATCAACACGGTACGAACCGCGCGGGAAGGATTGAAAGCGCCGGTGTCGGCCAGCGCCACGCGCACAGCCGCCAGTGCGTGACCGATCGGTGCGTTCAGCGCCTCCGCCCGTGGCGTTGGCTTGACCCCGCCGGCATACCTCACGAAGAGAGGATCGTCCAGCAAATGGCGCAGCCTGGATAGGGCGTGGCTCACCGCCGGCTGGGTCATGCCAAGCACGTCGCCTGAACGCCCGACGTGTCGTTCCCGCATCAGCGTCTCGAATATCACCAGCAGGTTGAGATCGATACCCCGAAGATTAATTTCATGCATATACGATCATAACTGATATCGATTGGATTTATCACGCAAGCTTCGATTTACTTAAGCAGGGTGTCGAAACCTTCTACCTGGGACATGGCGGACCTGTCACACGGGAGTCTGTCGTCGAAGCGTTTCCCGCTGCCGCTGCGTCGGCTGCAGCGAGATGATGCAGGCTATTGGCAGCAGCAGCACCTGCTGCAACCTGGCCTGCGATGAATCGGGTTTTTCCAATCTGTATCTGGCGGGCGACTGGCTCAAGACCATTATCGACTTTGGCTACATCGAGCGCGCAGTGATGGGCGGAATGCAGGCCGCGCCCGCTCGCTAAGCTGAAAAATCAATATGGGCGGCAGGTACCGTATCGGTCAGGCAAATCCGATGTCCACTACAGTCGCCACCAAGAACTGCCACGATGACCTTTCGGTCGGATAGCCGTGTTGTTATTTGCGCAAATGTCGTTAAGCAATGTTGATGGATTGGAATTTTATGAATAGTATTGCTAGAACCGACCCGGACGGTATCTGGGGCTCTGAAAGATACTAAAATGAAAAATACAATTTGCCGTGCCTTGGTTTGCGCTGCCCTTACTTGGCCGTTGATGATTTCGCACTCGGCAATCGCCGCAGACGCCGAGCAGCCGGCTGCGGGAGACAAAGCGAAAGACGGTGGCAAACCGGCAGAGACACAACCGACAACTCCACAATATCCGAGCAGCGAGGGGAACCAAGTTGGCGACCATCTCAAGCTAACCGTGGACGTGTACGGTTTCACGCCTATATCCGGGTCTGCTGACAATTCACCACGATGTGCAGGCAAGGGATCGAGATATTCGCTAGTGAAAAATGACGGAAAATCAAGCTTGGTCAAGTTCTACCACATCGAGCCAAAGATGAGTGCAGACACGTGTCCCGAGACGGCGCGCCAAGTGGCAGAGGGTTCGATATACGAAATAACAAACACCACCAATCTTTTGGCCCAATCCAAGACGGCCGGGATCGCTTATGGCGTTTTGGCCGTCCCCTTCAAGTTCAGACTTGGTAGCGATAAGAAACTAATCAGTTCGGCGACTTTCGCACCATATATTGCTGGCAGATTGACGTGGCTTCAAGGCTTCGGCTATGAACTCATGCCGGTGTGGGCTGCTGGGGTCGGCTTGGTTCCCGTGCCCAGTGCTGATGGGAAATCTACCGAAACGAAATCGGCTTTCTCAAGCGCCATCGGATTCACCCTTAGCAGCGTCAAGGACCCGAAATATAGTGCTGGCATCGTTTATGGGCGCGACTTTGTAAGCAAGTCTGATCGAGGAAACGATCCAGGCGTTAGCAAGCCTTGGCTTTCGCTTTGGCTCGGCGTTGCTCTCTGATTGCCGCCTTCCAGTTGTTCGATCTGGTGATCGAACATTTTGGACTTACGCCCGAACTGCATGCGCCGCAGTTTGGCCGCAATTGACCACCTGACCGCAGGCTCGACGACATATCAGCATGCGCGCGCCAGCTGCAAGTCGAGCCGGTCCTTGGCCGTCACGTCGAGTTCACGCTCCTGGACCGCGTCGGGAGCGTCGCCGTCCTCCCAAATCGTGGTGACCACGCCCTGGTCACCGCGGTTCATGAAGTCGATCTTTATGCCCTTGATGCCCAATCGCACGTAGGTGTCGAGCACGTCGATGACGGCGCGAAAAAAAAGCTCCCGACGAGGGAGCTTTTTTCTTAATACTGGCGGAGATGGTGAGATTCGAACTCACGATACAGGTTTAAGCCCGTATGCTTCCTTAGCAGGGAAGTGCCTTCGGCCACTCGGCCACATCTCCATTCCAACACAGCTTTGCTGCATCAGAAGACCGGCATCTTACCGGCTACAAGCGGGTTTGGTCAATGGAACGCCCCCACTTTTTTCGAAAAACTTATGCTTTTTCCAAATCAAAGGCTTTGTGCAGCGCGCGCACTGCCAACTCCATGTATTTCTCGTCGATCAGCACGGAAATCTTGATTTCGGAGGTGGAGATCATGAGGATGTTGATGCCCTCTTCCGACAAGGTGCGGAACATTTGCGAGGCGACGCCGACGTGGCTGCGCATGCCCACGCCCACCACCGAAACCTTCGAGACCTTGCTGTCGCCGATGACCTTGGCGGCGCCGATGTCGGCCTGGATGCCTTCCAGCACGGCCATGGCCTTGGCGTATTCGCCGCGCGAGACCGTGAACGTGAAGTCGGTTTTACCTTCGACCGACTGGTTCTGGATGATCATGTCGACTTCGATGTTGGCATCGGAAATCGGTCCCAGGATGTGGAAGGCCACGCCCGGCTTGTCCGGCACGCCCAGAACGGTGATTTTGGCCTCGTCGCGGTTGAACGCGATACCGGAGATGACGGCTTGTTCCATGTGTGTATCTTCCTCAAACGAAATCAGGGTGCCCGAGTTGGCTTCTTCTTCGAGCGGCATCAGGGGGTCGGTCAGCGACGACAGCACGCGGGTCGGTACCCGGTAGTTGCCGGCGAACTCGACGGAGCGGCTTTGCAGCACTTTGGAACCGAGCGAGGCCAGTTCCAGCATTTCTTCAAACGTGATCGTCTTCAGGCGGCGCGCTTCCGACACCACGCGCGGGTCGGTGGTGTAGACGCCGTCGACGTCGGTGTAGATCAGGCATTCTTCGGCCTTCATGGCGGCGGCAATCGCCACGGCCGAGGTGTCCGAACCGCCGCGGCCGAGCGTGGCAATGTTGCCGTTGCTGTCGACGCCCTGGAAGCCGGTGATGATGACGATCTTGCCTTCGGCCAGGTCAGCCTTGACCTTGACGTCGTCGATCGATTCGATGCGCGCCTTGGTGAAAGCCGAGTCGGTCTTGATGGGCACCTGCCAGCCGGCATAGGACACGGCTTTCTTGCCGCGTGCCAGCAAGGCCATGGCCAGCAGGCCGACGGAAACCTGTTCACCCGTGGAGGCAATCATGTCCAGTTCGCGTGGATCAGGCTGGTCCATGATCTGCTTGGCCAGGCCGATCAGACGGTTGGTCTCGCCCGACATGGCCGATGGCACGACAATAATCTGGTGACCTGCGTCATGCCACTTGGCGACGCGTGCCGCAACGTTCTTGATGCGGTCTGTCGAGCCCATCGACGTTCCGCCATATTTGTGGACGATTAAAGCCATAAGAGTGAAATTTCCGCTCAGAAGATAAAATTAAAGGGCTTTACTCTACATTGTGCGATGCAGAAAAACAAGGCAAACGAGGGGGAAAGCTATACAGTGTTGGCATAAGGTAATTACCTTTGCACCTATGGCTCAGCTCGCAGCCGTTTCCCATCGGAAAATGAAGAATGGGGCGTCACCCGTGCCGACGTGGTGGCAATCCATGCCGATGCCGGCGGCAAACAACAGGTCCTTGCCGGCGCTGACGATGGGCAAGCGGGCACGTTCCCAAGCGGGCACGTCGCAGGTCTGGTAGTGGTACTTCAAGGCCCGGGTCGGACGGTTCGGCGCGGGCTTGAGGCGTTCGCCGCCCTGGCGGAAGTCGATCTGAAGCTGTTGTTCGCGCAACCAGGCGCCGGACAGGCCCTGCTCGGCCGGGTCGACATGCAGCACGCCGCCGTAGTCCGGGAAGGCCAGGCTGGTTTCGCCATTCCAGCGGAACAGCTGGCCCTCCTTGACCAGCACACCTTCATCGTCCGGATCGCGCTGGCCGGCCAGATCGGCCAGCTTGGGCGTGATGTAGAGCCGGTCGCGGTGGCGCCGGATGTGGCAGTCGGGATGGGAGACCAGCAACTGGGCGTCGTGGCGCGCTTCGATCAGCTGGGTCAGCATTTCATGCAACCACGCGGTCGAGGGCATGCGCAGGCCGCGCAGGGCAAACCAGTGCCGCAGCAGGTTCGAGGCACGGTCGGCGCTCATGGCGCGCAGCCTGGCGACGTCGAGACAGTCGCCCTCGCGCACTGCCGCCAGGTCCTGTTCGGCCAGTTCGTTCAGCAGGCGCTGGGCCGACTGGGCGTGCGCCGCGCTGCGGGCGAAGCGTTCCTGGTAGCCGGGAAAAGCTTGCGCCAGCGCGGGCATGACCTGATGGCGCAGCGCATTGCGGGCGTAGCGCGGGTGCGTGTTCGATTCGTCCTCGACATAGGCAATCGCGTGCTCGGCGACGTAGGCTTCGAGTTCGGCGCGCGACAGCGGCAGCAGCGGGCGCGCCATGACGAGGCCGGCATTGCCGAGCAGCTCGGGCGCGCTGTTGGCGCCATCCATGCCCGATAGCCCGGCCGTGCCTGAGCCGCGCAGCAGTTGCAGCAGCACGGTTTCGGCCTGGTCGTCCAGATGGTGGGCGGTCAGCAACAAGGAAGCGCCCTGCTCGGCACACATCGCGCCCAAGGCCGCATAGCGCAGCTTGCGGGCTGCCGCTTCGACACCGGATTTGGTCTTTCCCAGCTCCACCTTGCGGGCGCAAAAGCCGACGCCGAGCGCCAGCGCGCCGGCTTGGCAGTGGGCCAGCCAGGCGTCGGCGTTCGGGCTGATGCCGTGGTGAACGTGAAAGGCGAACACGGGCACGCCGTGCCGGCGCCCGTAGGCGCTGGCCAGGTGCAGCAAGGCGGAGGAATCGAGACCGCCGCTGTAGGCGACGGCGAGCGGCGCGGCGGCGCCGAGAGCGGCCAGCGCCCGCTCGAAGATTGCCGGGACGCTGGCAGCCTGTTGCTGACTCACTCTTCGGTCGGGGTTGTTTCTTTGAACTTCCCGTAAGCCATCAGTTTCTGGTGACGCTGCTCCAGCAGGTCCTTGGTTTTCATGCCCTGGAACTGGCGCAGCGTGTCGGCCAGTGCGCGTTTGAGCATGGTGGCCATCTGCTTCGGATCGCGATGGGCGCCGCCCAGCGGCTCGTTGATGATCTTGTCGATCAGGCCCATGGCTTTGAGGCGATGCGCGGTCAGTCCCAGCGCGTCGGCGGCGTCGGAAGCGCGCTCGGCGGTCTTCCACAGGATCGAGGCGCAGCCTTCCGGCGAAATCACCGAGTAGGTCGCGTATTGCAGCATCAGCACGGCGTCGCCCACGGCGATGGCCAGTGCGCCGCCGGAACCGCCTTCACCGATGATGGTGGCGATCAGCGGCACTTTCAGTT
>CAMLIL010000109.1 GCA_946480015.1 uncultured Oxalobacteraceae bacterium
GCTCCTGCGCACGCTTGAGCAGCTGCAGCATTTCGGCGTCGGTCAGCGCCTTAAGCACGTACACCTGCGAGCGCGACAGCAATGCCGAGTTGACCTCGAACGAGGGATTCTCGGTGGTCGCGCCGATCAGGGTCACCAGCCCCGACTCGACAAAGGGCAGCAAGGCATCCTGCTGCGACTTGTTAAAGCGGTGAATTTCGTCGATGAACAGGATGGTGTGCTTGCCTGTCGCCAGGAAGTGCTCGGCCTGCTCGATGGCGGCGCGGATATCCTTGACCCCGGACAGCACTGCCGACAAGGCGATGAACTCGCAGCCGAAGGCATTGGCGGTCAGGCGCGCCAGGGTGGTCTTGCCCACGCCCGGCGGCCCCCAAAGAATCATGGAGTGTGGCCTGCCCGACCTGAAGACCAGGCACAGCGGCTTGCCCTCGCCCAGCAAATGGCTTTGCCCGCTGACTTCATCGATGGTCGCGGGACGCAACGCTTCAGCCAGCGGCGGCGCCGGTTCGGTCTTGAACAAATCATCCATGTGGTGCGGTGGCAGGCAAAGTCGTCATCAGGGTAAGAGTGTAAACAAGGGCGCCGCGTTCCGTGGGCCGCACCCCAATCGATGAGGTGCTGATCGCGCTCAGCTTATTGCTTGATCACGTCGGCGCCCTTGGGCATCTCGAACTTGAACTGCTGAGCGGCGAGGCTGGGGTTCTTTTCGAATTTCTTGAACGCCAGCACCGAGGTCTGGCCGAAGGCATCGCGCAGCTCCATGGCCTCGGGCGTGCCGTTGCGCAAGCCGATGCTGATCCGCTCGAAAGCGGTGTCCTTGGCCTTGGGCCTGGCATCGAGCCACTCCAGACCGTCGCGCGAGCCCGCTTCGCTCAGCGTGAAATTCTTTTCCAGATCGTTGCTGCCAAACAGAATGGCGGCCGGCGACGAACCAAGCGCATCGCCCAGTTTCTTGACCGTCACCTGGTTCAGGTCCTTGTCGTAAATATACAGCTGCTCGCCATCGGCCTGCAGGACCTGGTCGTAAGGCTTTTGATAGGTCCAGATGAACTTGCCGGGACGGGCGAACACAAAGGTGCCGCTCGACGGCGCCGCCGGCGCCTTGCTGGTCTCAGTCTTCTTGACCTGGCGCTGGGTAAATTCGCCGCGCGCCGATTTGGTGGCGGCAACGAAACTCTTGAATTGCTCAAGCGCGCTGGCGTGGGACAAGCCAGCCACGGCCAGGTTCAGCGCGAGCGCGGTGATTGCAGATTGGATCGAAAGTCGCATGCTTGCCTTTGATGTGGTGAGGCGGACGCGCCGCCGCTTGCCCTGTAACGTGTGGGGCAAGCTGGCCGTGCACAAGAGCCGCGCGGTTTATTCGGCGCTGGCGGCCGGCACCAGGATGTCGCGGTTGCCGTTTGATTGCATCGCAGAAACGACGCCGCTGTTTTCCATCTGCTCGAGCAGACGCGCGGCGCGATTGTAGCCGATTCGCAAATGACGCTGCACCAGCGAAATGGAGGCACGGCGGTTCTTGAGCACCACCTGCACGGCCTGATCGTACATCGGATCGGCCTCGCCGCCGCCCTCGCCCGCCGGCGCGCCCTCGGCCCCGCCTTCGCCTTCCAGGGTGCCGCCTTCCAGGATGCCCTCGATATAGTTGGGCTCGCCGGTGCTTTGCAAATGTTTCACCACCCGGTGCACCTCGTCGTCCGAGACGAAGGCGCCGTGCACGCGCACGGGCAAGCCGGTTCCCGGCGGCATGTACAGCATGTCGCCCATGCCGAGCAAGGCTTCCGCGCCCATCTGGTCGAGAATCGTGCGCGAGTCGATCTTGGACGACACCTGGAACGCAATACGGGTTGGAATGTTCGCCTTGATCAGGCCGGTAATCACGTCGACCGAGGGACGCTGGGTGGCCAGGATCAGGTGCAGGCCGGCAGCCCGTGCTTTCTGGGCGATACGGGCGATCAATTCCTCGACCTTCTTGCCCACCACCATCATCAGGTCGGCCAGCTCGTCGATGATGATGACGATGGTCGGCAGCTTTTCCAGCGGTTCGGGCGAATCCGGCGTCAGGCTGAACGGATTCGGGATGTGTTCTTCCTTCTTGGCCGCCTCGGCGATCTTGGCGTTGTAGCCGGCCAGATTGCGCACGCCGAGTTTGCTCATGAGCTTGTAGCGGCGCTCCATCTCGTTGACCGCCCAGTTGAGCGCGTGACCGGCCTGGCGCATGTCCGTGACGACCGGCGCCAGCAGGTGCGGAATGCCTTCGTAGACCGACATTTCCAGCATCTTGGGGTCGATCAGGATCAGGCGCACGTCGGCCGGATCGGACTTGTACAGCAGCGACAGAATGGTCGCGTTGATGCCGACCGATTTACCGGAACCGGTGGTACCTGCCACCAGCAGGTGCGGCATCTTGGCCAGGTCGGCAATCACGGCCTTGCCGGCGATATCTTTACCCAACGCAACAGTCAGCTGGGATGGGCTGTCGTTGTACACCTTGGAGCCGACGATTTCGGTCAGGCGCACGATCTGGCGTTTCGGGTTCGGCAACTCCAGCGCCATGTAATTTTTGCCGGGAATGGTTTCGACCACCCGGATCGAGGTCAGCGACAGCGAGCGCGCCAGATCGCGTGCCAGGCCGACGATCTGGCTGCCCTTCACGCCGGTGGCCGGTTCGATCTCGTAGCGCGTCACGACAGGGCCCGGATACGCGGCCACGACCTTGGCTTCCACCCCGAAATCCGACAATTTCTTTTCGATCAGGCGACTGGTGAATTCCAGCGTTTCCACCGACACCGTTTCCTGCACCGGCGGCGGCTCATCCAGCAGCGACAGCGGCGGCAAGCTGGAGTCGCCCGGCAGATCCTGGAACAGCGGCGCCTGCTTTTCCTTTTGCACGCGTTCGGACTTGACCACTTCGACCACTTGCGGCTCGATCTTGACGGGCGGCGCCACCACATGCTTTTCAACATGTTTGGCGCGCTCGTGCACCACCACTTCGTCGCGCTTCACGGCCGCCACTTCGCCCTGCTTGCGGTCTTCGCGGTCCTGGTAGCGCAGGCGGAACCAGTCGATGCTGTCTTCGATGGCGGCGCCGATGCGCTCGGCCACGCCCAGCCAGGACACCTGGAAGAACAGCGAGAAACCCAGGCCGAACAGCAGCAGCAGCAGCAGGGTCGCGCCGGTAAAGCCGAACGCCACGTGGGCGGCATGGCCGATCAGCTGGCCCAGCACCCCGCCCGGCGCGCGCGGCAATTGCACGGTCAGGGACCACATGCGCAGGTATTCGATGCCGACACTGCCGGCGAACATCAGGGCGAAGCCGATCCAGCGGATCAAGCCTTCCTGCTGATGCTCGGGATCGAGGGCTTTTTCAAGAATATATTTGTGGGTCAGGGAGCGGTAGCCCTTCCAGACCACGCGCAGGAAACAGATGCACCACCACCACGCCGAAAAGCCGAATATGAACAGCATCAGGTCGGCCAGATAAGCGCCTGCGCGTCCGCCCAGGTTGGCGACGCGCGGCACCAGCGTCTCGTGCGACCAGCCCGGATCGGCCTTGTTGTAACTAAGTAAGATCATTACAAAGTACAAGAACAGGAAGGAAAACGCGATCCACCGCGCCTCGGACAGCAAGCGCACGAGGCGGTTCGGCAGCGGCTGGCGCTGCGGCAGATTGTTGCGGTTGTAACTATTGGAAGGGGCTTGGCTGGTCTTTGTCATGCTTTGATGCTGTGCTGGCTGCCCTGCAGAATCGGCCCGCGTCATGCGGTGCCGCCCACGTCAATATGGCGATCCGCTCATTCTAAGGCATAAGCTGCGGATCAGGCCCATCATTCATGCTCGTGCGCATCATCGTCTATAATCTGTGCAGGTCCGCCGCTATACGGTAACTCCGATGTGCGGACCTTGAACTGCATCAACCAGCCCGTAAGTTTCTTACAACTATTCAAGTAAAGCCCCTTTATGACCACTACCAAACACGCCAAAGTTCTGATCATCGGCTCCGGCCCTGCCGGCTACAGCGCCGCCATTTACGCCGCGCGCGCCAATCTGAGTCCGATGCTGGTCACCGGCGTGGAACAGGGCGGCCAGTTGATGACCACCACCGATGTCGAAAACTGGCCGGGCGATCCCATGGGCGTGCAAGGTCCGGAACTGATGCAGCGCCTGTTGCAGCACGCGGAGCGTTTCAAGACCGAGATCGTGTTCGACCACATCCACACCACCAAGTTGTCGGAAAAGCCCATCCGTTTGATCGGCGACAACCATGAGTACACCTGCGACAGCTTGATCATTGCCACCGGTGCCTCGGCGCAATATCTGGGCTTGCCGTCGGAACAGGAATTCATGGGCAAAGGCGTGTCCGCCTGCGCCACCTGCGACGGCTTTTTCTACCGTAACCAGGAAGTGGCAGTGGTTGGCGGGGGCAATACCGCGGTCGAGGAAGCACTGTATCTGTCCAATATCGCCAACAAAGTGACGATCATTCACCGCCGTGACAAGTTCCGCGCGGAAGCGATCCTGATCGACCGCCTCAACGCCAAGGCGGCCGAAGGCAAGATCGTCATCAAGTACAACCACACCCTGGACCAGGTGGTCGGCAACGAAAGCGGCGTCACCGGAGTCAATATCAAGTCGACCGTGGATGGCAGCGTCACCCCGCTGACCGTGCACGGCCTGTTCGTGGCCATCGGTCACAAGCCGAACACGGCGATGTTCGAAGGCCAGCTGGACATGCACAACGGCTACATCAAGACCAAGACCGGTCTGGAAGGCATGGCCACCGCGACCAATATTCCGGGCGTGTTTGCGGCCGGCGACGTGCAGGATCATATTTACCGTCAAGCAATCACCAGCGCCGGCACCGGCTGCATGGCGGCACTGGACGCACAACGCTACCTGGAAAGCCTGGAAGACTGATCGTCATGGCATCTTTGAAAGACTTCGCCGATCTGCAAGGCTTGCGCGCATCGCTCAAGCAGCGCGACGAGGCGCGTTTGGCCGAAGAGGCCGAGCGCGAACAGCGCGAACGCGAGCGCCAGGAATGGGAACAGGCGGCCAAGAAGGACGCCGGCCTGTTTCGCAGCGTGCTGGGCGGAGTCAAAAAGATGCCGGAGTCGGACCGTTACGTGCTTAACGCCCCGCCCGGGGTGAACGTAACGATCCGCACTCCCGCGAGAAAGCTGACCGAGGCAGAAGAGAAGGACGCGGTGTTGCGCGAATCGCTGTCCGACCAGTTCGAGGTCGATCACCTGCTCGATGACGATCCGAGTTTAAGTTTCCTGCGCAATGGCGTGGGAACCGACGTGATGCGCAAATTGCGCAAGGGCCACTGGCCGGTGCAGGACGAACTCGATCTGCACGGCATGCGGCGCGACATGGCGCGCGATCAGATCGGCCTGTTCCTGCGCCACGCCAAGCAGCGGCGCTTCCGCTGCGTGTGCATTATTCATGGCAAGGGTTATGGCTCGCCCGGCGGCGAGCCGGTGCTGCGCTCGATGGTGCACAGCTGGCTCGAGCAAAAGCCGGACGTGGTGGCATTCTGCGCCGCCAACGTCGATGGACGCAATCACGGCGCCCTGATCGTTCTGCTCAAGGCGGCCCTGCCGGACGACCGCCACCTGGCCTGACGCTTCCCCGGCCTCGGCGCATGGTAAGGTAGCAGCCTCAACCTCCGCCAGCGCCGCATGACCCTTATTAAGTTCATCGAAATCATGGCCATCCTGGTCGGCGCCTTCTCGGGCTTCATCGAGGCCCGCCGCAAGCGCATGGACCCGGTGGGCATCTTCACGGTCGCCTTCATCACCGCGTTCGGCGGCGGCACCCTGCGCGACATCCTGCTCGACCAGCGCCCGCTGTTCTGGGTCACCCATCAGGAATACGCGATTCTGATCTTCGTGCTGGCCCTGATCGCCGCGCCGCTGATCCGCACCCTGCGCCATATCGTGTCCGAACGCATGATCGTCATCGCCGACGCCATCGGCCTGGGCCTGTTCTCGATCGCCGGCGTCTCGGCCGCCCTGGACGCGCAGATGCCCCTGTTCATCGCATCGATGATGGGCGTGATCACGGGAATTTTCGGCGGCGTGTTGCGCGACATTGTCTGCAACGAAGTGCCGATGGTGTTCAGGGATGGCAAGCCCTACGCCATCTGTGCCTTCATCGGCAACTGGATGTTCCTGGGAATGCGCTGGATCGGGGTGGAGCACGACTTCGCGTTGTGGTCGAGCGCGCTGGCGATCAGCGTGATCCGCTTGCTGACCTGGCGCTTCGACCTGCGCATCGGCCCACATTGACAGGCGCGGGGACAGGCGTCCCCGCACAGAACACTTACACGGCGTCCGGTCCGGTTTCGCCGGTACGGATACGAATCACCTGCTCGACGTTTTGCACGAAAATCTTGCCGTCGCCGATCTTGCCGGTGCGCGCGGCCTTGATGATGGCATCGACCACCTGCTCGGTCACGCTGTCGTCGACCACCACTTCAATCTTCACCTTCGGCAGGAAGTCGACCACGTATTCCGCCCCGCGATAGAGTTCGGTATGCCCCTTCTGACGTCCGAAGCCTTTCACTTCGGTCACGGTCAAGCCGGTCACGTTGACTTCGGCGAGTGCCTCGCGCACCTCGTCCAGCTTGAACGGTTTGATCACGCAGGTAATTTGTTTCATTGGGGTTTCTCCTCTAAAAATGCGGTGGTCTCAACGCTATTCTAAACGACTACGCGCGTGGCATGATTGTTTCCTCGGCATCAAGCCTGGTCGGGAATATTTCCCAGTTCCTCCAGCCAGACGGTCGCCTCGGAATCGCTCGGTGCGCGCCAGTCGCCGCGTGGCGACAAGGACCCGCCATTGCCGACCTTCGGCCCGTTCGGTACGCAGCTGCGCTTGAACTGGCTGGTCTTGAAAAAGCGCCACAGGAAACTGCGCAGATGCCGCTTGATATCGGCCAGCGCATACTGTTCCTGCCAGGCAGAGTACGACAGGAAAGCCACCTTGGATGGCGCGAAGCCGTAGCGCAGGATGTAGTAGAGATTGAAATCCTGCAGTTCGTACGGCCCGATCACGCTCTCGGTGACCTGGGCCGGCTGGCCGTCGCCGGCCTTGCCCGGCACCAGTTCCGGGCTGATCTCCGTGCCCAGCACATTGAGCAGCACATCCGAGCCCGCCCCGCCGATCTGGCCGGTCTCGGCCACCCAGCGCACCAGATGGCTGATCAGGGTCTTGGGCACGCTGGCGTTGACGTTGTAGTGCGACATATGGTCGCCCACGCCGTAGGTGCACCAGCCCAGCGCCAGTTCGCTCAGGTCGCCCGTACCGATCACGATCGCATTGTTGAAATTCGCCAGCCGGAACAGGTGGCTGGTGCGCTCGCCCGCCTGCACGTTCTCGAACGTGATGTCGTACTGTTCCTCGCCTTCCGAATACGGATGGCCCAGGTCCTTGAGCATCTGGATGCAGCTGGGACGGATATCGATTTCCTTGGCCGTGCAGCCGACCACGTCCATCAGCTCGCGCGCCTGGAGCAAGGTGCGCTCGCTGGTCGCAAAGCCCGGCATGGTGTAGGCCAGGATATTCGAGCGCGGCAGGTTCAGGCGGTCCATGGCCTTGGCGCAGACCAGCAGCGCATGGGTCGAATCGAGCCCGCCCGAGACCCCGATGACCACCTTCGACATGCCGCTCGAGGACAGCCGCTGCAGCAGCGCCTGCACCTGGATGTTGTACACCTCGGTACAGCGTTCGTCGCGGCGGCGCGCATCCTGCGGCACATACGGGAAGCGCTCCACCGTGCGCGCCAGCGGCAAGGCCCCTTCGCGCACCATGCCCAGCTCGAAGCGCACCACATCGAAGGCGTCGACTTCGGCGGCATGCCGGCGCACCGAATGGGCGAAGGTGGTGGTGTGCAAGCGCTCGCGCGAGAGCCGCTCCAGATCGACATCGGCGTAGATGATGTGCGAGTCGTCCAGGAAGCGCTGCGACTCGGCCAGCAGATCGCCCTTTTCGTAAATCATGGCCTGGCCGTCCCAGCCCATGTCGGTGGACGATTCGCCCAGCCCCGCCGAGGTGTACAGATACGCGGCCAGGCAGCGCGCCGACTGCTGGCTCACCAGCTGATGGCGGTAGCCGCTCTTGCCGACGAGCACATTCGAAGCCGACAGATTGACCAGCACCGTGGCGCCGGCCAACGCGCCGAACGAGGATGGCGGCACCGGCACCCACACGTCCTCGCAGATTTCGATATGAAAGCGCAGCAGCGGCAGGTCAAGCGCTTCGAACAGCAGGCCGGCGCCGAACGGCACCTCCTGTCCCAGCAGCCTCAGGGTGCGCTGGGCCGCGCTGTCGGCGGAGCTGAACTGGCGCGCTTCATAAAACTCGCCGTAGTTGGGCAGATAGGTCTTGGGCACCACGCCCAGCACCCGTCCGCGCGCCACCACCACCGCGCAATTGAACAGCTGGTGGCCGGCCCGCAGCGGCAGGCCGACAATCAGCGCCAGGGTCAGGTCTTTGGACGCCTCGACCACCGCGCCCAAGGCCGTTTCGCAGGCATCGAGCAGCGCGCGCTGCTGGAACAGGTCGTCGCAGGTATAGGCCGACAAGCCCAGTTCGGGAAACGCCACCAGTGCCGCGCCCTGCTCCTGTGCCTGGCGCGCCAGCGCGATCGTCTCGGCCGCATTGAAGGCGGGATCGGCCACCCTGCAGCGCGGCGTGGCGGCGGCGATGCGGGCGAAGTCGTGGGTGTAGAGATTAAAAAAATCGTTGTTCATCGCGCTCTTGTTCGTGTTGGGGTTGGCGCGCCGCCGGATGTGGCAGTGCAGGCTGGCAAACGGCGTGCGGTTTTTTGCGTAGAATGCATTGGCAAGCATCGGGCTCAAGCTGTCCACCATGGAATCACCGATTCGACAAGAATGAATTATCGCACGCATATCGCTTCCTCTCTGGCCGAGATCGGGCAGGCCGCCTGGGATGGCTTGGCCGCCCTGCAGGGCAAAGCCAATCCCTTCCTGTCCTTCGCCTTCCTGCATGCCCTGCACGAATCGGGCAGCGCCTGCGCCGACACCGGCTGGCAGCCGCAATTCATCGCGCTCTACGATGGCGAACAGCTGGCCGCCGCCATGCCCTTGTACGTCAAGATGCATTCCTACGGCGAATACGTGTTCGACTGGGCCTGGGCCGATGCCTACCATCGCAACGGGGTCGAGTACTATCCCAAGCTGCTGTCGGCGATTCCGTTCACGCCGGTGACCGGACCGCGCCTGATGGCGCGCGATGCCGATGCGCGCGCCGCGCTGATCGCGGTGCTGCGCGCGACCCAGCAAGGCTCCGAGGTGTCGTCCACCCATATTCTGTATCCGCCCGAAGACCAGGTGCGCGAACTCGAACAGGCCGGCTACATGGTGCGGCGCGGCGTGCAGTTCCATTGGCTCAATGACGGCTACCGCGACTTCGACCATTTCCTCGACACGCTCGAGCGCAAGAAGCGCAAGAACATCCGCGCCGAACGGCGCAAGGTGCGCGAGGCCGGCGTCACCATGCGGCGCGTGCGCGGCGTCGACGCCACCCCATGCGACTGGCGCCTGTTCCACAAATGCTATCAGCGCACCTACCAGGCCCATCATTCGACCCCGTATCTGAACCTGGATTTTTTCCTGCGGATCGGCCGCGACATGCCCCAGCATATCCTGCTGGTGATCGCCGAACGCGACGGCAAGGCGATTGCGTCGTCGCTGGTGATCCACAATGACGACACCTTGTATGGCCGCTACTGGGGCGAGATGCAGCACGTGCCCTGCCTGCATTTCGAGGCCGCCTATTATCAGCCGCTGGAGTTCTGCATCGAACAGGGCATCGCGCTGTTCGAAGGCGGCGCGCAGGGCGAACACAAGATGGCGCGCGGCTTTCTGCCGACCGAAACCTGGTCGGCGCACTGGCTGGCCCACCCCGCCTTTGCCGATGCGGTCGAACGCTTTCTGGCACGCGAAAACGGCGGCATCGAGTCGTATATCGACGAACTGAACGAACGCAATCCGTTCCGGGAGAGTCCATGATTTCTCATGTATTTCTCCCGCAATACCACGCCGGCTACTATGACGCGCCTATTGTCGCGACCTCGATGGCAACAAGCTGTGCGTCTGCTGCCATGACCGCGAGGCCCAGGAGTCTCTACTCAGCCAGCCTGGCAGCCAGCGCTTCCACCCGGCCGGGGTCGGCCTTGAGCGCCTGCGCCAGCGCCTTCCCGTAAGCGGCATCGGCTTTGTGGAAGTACGACAGCATCGTGTACTTCACGTTCTCATCCTTCACCTGCCCCAGGTCGCCGGCCAGGTTGCTGATCAGATTAGCCTGCTGCTGCTTGTCCAGCGAACGATAGAACTGGCCCGCCTGCACAAAGTTGCGGGTCTTGGCAATCCGTTCCTGCCGGGTCGTGCCGGCCAGCGGCAGCTGGCTGTACTTGTACTGGGCACTGTCGGCCACCGGCGCATGCACGCTCGGCTGATAGTTCACGTCGCCCTTGCGCGCGCCGGCATTTTGCGCGCCATCCTGGTTGTAGTTGACGCTCGCCTGGCGCGGACGGTTGACCGGCAGCTGCAGGCCGTTGGTGCCGATGCGGTGCAGCTGGGTGTCGGCGTAGGCGAAGATCCGGCCTTGCAGCAGGCGGTCTTCCGACGGCTCGATCCCGGGTACCAGGTTCGATGGCGCCAGCGCCGCCTGCTCGGTCTCCAGGAACACATTGTCCGGGTTACGGTTCAGCGTCATCGTGCCGATCTTGGTTTCCGGCACATTGGCCCAGATCTTGGTCGCATCCAGGCCGTCGTAATCCAGGCTGGCCAGCTCGGCGGGCTCAAGCACCTGCACATACAGATCCCACTTGGGGAACTTGCCGTTTCTGATGGCTTCGATTAGATCGCGTGTCAGGTGGTTGAAATCCTTGCCCTGCACGATTTCGGCTTCCTTGGCGCTCAAGGTACGCTGGCCCTGCAGGCTTTTCCAGTGGAACTTGACGTACCGGTACTTGCCGCTGGCGTTAACAAACTTATAGGCGTGCACGCTGTTGCCGTCCATTTCGCGATAGCTGGCCGGCGTACCGAAGTCGGAGTACACGCGCGTGAGCATGTGGGTCGCTTCCGGCTGGTGCGAGAAAAAGTCGAAAAAGCGGTTGGGGTCTTGCAAATTGGTGTCGGGAGCGGGCTTGAGCGAGTGCACCATGTCCGGGAATTTCATGGCGTCGCGAATGAAGAATACCGGCAGATTATTTCCAACCAGGTCCCAGTTGCCCTGGCTTGTATAGAACTTGGTGCCGAAACCGCGCGGGTCGCGTAGCGTTTCCGGCGAGTGGTTACCGTGGATCACGCTGGAAAAGCGCACGAACACCGGGGTTTCCTCACCCGGCTTGAACAGCACGGCCCGGGTCAGCTCCGAAATATCCTTGCTGGCGACGAACACGCCATGGGCACCGGTACCGCGCGCGTGCACCACCCGTTCTGGCATGCGCTCGCGGTCGAAACGCTGCAGCTTTTGAATCAGCTGTACGTCCTGCAACAGCACCGGGCCGTTCGGACCGGCAGTCTGGGAATGCTGGTTATCGCCCACCGGGGCGCCATTGTCGCGGGTCAGATCGGTCGCGACGGCGCCGCTGGTGACGGCGACTCCCAGGAAGACGAGAATCGGACCGGTAACACGTGCATGCTTAGTCATGGCAGTTCCTTTCATGTGGTAGGAACTGCAATGTAGCGTCGTCAATATGATAGGTATACTAAATTATTCCTATTGAATCGATAGCGTTCTACGCCATTCTGCGTGGCGTTGCCGTCTTGCCGACAGCCGCGTCCACGAAGAGCGCCGGATGCTGGTCGACATAACTGCGCAGCAAATCCCACACGGCCCGCACCCGCTGCAGCCGGTACAGATCCGTTGGCGCGGCCAGCCAGAACGAGCGCTCTGCGCAGAACTGTTCCAGTACGCGCACCAGCCGTCCATCGTCCGGCACCGCATACGGTGGCGCCATCACCAGCCCCAGGCCATTGGCGGCCGCCTCGATCTGCGCCGGCATGCCGGTGCAGCAAATGCGCCGGCGCGGCGTGAATCCCAGCTCGTCGAGATAGCTCAGCTCGCGGCTGGCCAGGCGGTCCTGCACGTAGTCGACGAAATCGTGCTTCGGAAGATCGGCGCGCTCGCGGATCGGCGCATGGCGCGCCAGGTACGCGGGCGCGGCGTAGAGGTACAGCCGGAACGTGCACAGCTTGGTGATCATGTAGCGCCCGGTGGTGGGTGGATCGAGCATCACGCCCAGATCGGCCTCGCGGTTGGCCAGGTTGGCAAAGCGCGGCAGCACCAGCAGATCGACGCTCAGATCCGGATTGGACTGCAGCATCCCCGCCAGCAGCGGCGCCACCACCCGCACCGCGAACAGTTCCGGCACGCCCAGCCGTACCACCCCGTGCAGCGACACTTCGGTCCCCGACAACTGCTCGGCCGCCGCCAGCGCCGCGCTTTCCATTGCCTCCGCATGCGGCAGCAGGGTCTGGCCCATTTCGGTCAGTTCGTAACCTTCGCGGCTGCGGTCGAACAGGGTACTGCCCAGCTGCGTCTCGAGCCGGTCGATGCGCCGCGCCACCGTCGTGTGCTCGACCTCGAGGCGGCGCGAAGCCCCCGACAGCGTGCCGGCACGCGCCAGTTCGAGGAAGAACCGCAGGTCTGTCCATTCGGGCAAGGAATTCATCGTTAACTATACCGCCGATCGGGCGCTTGACTGTGCATGCCTGCACACCAGATGTCAGGAATGCCACGCCCTACTCGACTAGGAATTGATTTTGCGCAAAGGTGTTGGAGAAATTCGCTAAATACAACACGTGCGCGCCCCTTCCCCTATGAGAAATCCGGCTGTGCATTTATGCACAAGCGGTGCGCATGTTGCCATCTTTCGAAGACAAAAAAACAAGGGCACACTGCATGCCGTTGCGCTTCTTAGCCCGCCTGAACAATATCGAGGAGACCCTTGCCATGCGTCTGACTACCAAAAAACGTAAGCTGCTGAACCGTTCCTGCGCGGCCCTGCTGGCCTTGTCGGGCGGTGCCATCGGCAATGTGCACGCCCAGGCCGCCAGCGATGTTGCCGCCGCAGCCGCCGCTCCCGCCGCCGCCGCGCTCGACCAGGACCAGGGCAGCGGCGCTGCCGGGGCCGCCGCGCCGGCCGATGCCGGGGTGGTGATGGTGAGCGCGCGCCGCCGCGAGGAAACCCTGCAGGACGTCCCGGTCTCGGTGACCGCCTTCTCGGCCGACCAGCTGTCGCGCCAGGGCGTCACCGACGTCACCGCACTGACCCAGGCGCTGCCGAGCACCACCCTGAAAGCCTCGCGCGCCACCAACACCACCCTGACCGCCTTCATCCGCGGCGTGGGCCAGCAAGACCCGCTGGCCGGCTTCGAGTCCGGCGTCGGCATTTACCTGGACGATATCTACCTGGCCCGCCCGCAGGCGGCCATCACCGACATTTACGACGTCGAACGGATCGAAGTGCTGCGCGGCCCGCAAGGCACCCTGTACGGGCGCAACACCATCGGCGGCGCCATCAAGTACGTGACGCGCAAGCTGTCGAACAAGAACGACCTGCGCATCCGCGCCACGCTGGGCGACTACGGCGAGCGCGATCTCGTGGTCACCGGCAGCACCCCGGTGTCGGACATGGTCCGCATCGGCGGCTCGGTCGCCACGTTCCGCCGCGACGGCTTCGGCCACAACCTGACCACCGGCATGGACAACTACGACAAGGACGTCAACGCCGCGCGCCTGTCGGCCGAGTTTACGCCGACGCCGGACCTGTTCATCCGCGTCTCGGGCGACATCACCCGGGACCGATCCAATCCCCGCAACGGCCACCGCCTGATGGCCGGGCGCACCAGCGGCGAGCCGATCCTGGCCAACGAATACGACACCCGCGCCGAACTCACGCGCGCCCTCGGCCACGAGCAGGAAGTGCGCGCGCATGGCATCTCCGCGCTGATCGAATACACCATCAATCCGGAACTGTCGTTCAAGTCGATCACCTCCAGCCGGCGCGACAAATCCTACGCCCCGATCGACTTCGATTCCCTGGCCGTGGTCGACTTCGAAGTGCCGGCGCTGTACAAGAACCGCCAGTTCAGCCAGGAATTCCAGTTCACCTACACCGGCGAGAAAATCCAGGGCGTGGCCGGCGTCTACTATATCGACGCCAACGCCTTCAACGTCTTCGACACCATCCTGGCCGGCGCCGTGCCCACCTCCACCTACACGCTGGGCGACATCGACACGCGCGCCTGGGCCATCTTCGCCGACGGGAACTACAAGATCAACGATGCCCTGAGCGTCGAACTGGGCGGCCGCTACACGGTCGACAAGCGCGAAGCGAGCATCCTGCGCCAGATCTACTTCGGCCTGGGCGGCAGCCCCGGCCTGGGCAACCCGGGCGCCATCCTGTTCCGCACCGACACCGATTTCACGCACGGCGAACTGGCACGCGAAGACAAGAAATTCACCCCCAAGGTCGGCCTGGCCTACAAGGCTTCCGCCGACCAGAACATCTATGTGAACTACGCGCGCGGCTTCAAGGGCGGCGGCTTCGATCCGCGCATGAACGTGGTCGGCACCAAGATCAGCCCGGCCCAGGCGCGCGCCGGCTACAAGCCCGAAACCATCGACACGCTGGAACTGGGCCTGAAATCGCAGTACGGCGGCGGCAGATTCATGAGCAATATCGCCCTGTTCCACAGCAAGTACAAGGACGTGCAGATTCCCGGTTCGATCGCGGTCGACACCAACGGCGACGGCGTCGACGACAGCTTCGCCGGCGTGACCACCAACGCCGGCCGCGCCAAAATCCGCGGCCTCGAGCTCGAAGCGATGGCGCGCGTGACCGACACCTTCAACCTGTCGGGCATGTATAGCCACATCAATGCCAAATACACCGAATTCATAAGCTCGGTGCTGGTCGGCGGCGTGCCGGTCCTGACCAACGTGGCCGATGAGCGCCGCTTCCAGAACACCCCGAAAAATTCGGCCAATCTGCGCGCCAACTACGACATCCCGCTGCCGCTGATGGGCCGCAACGGCAAGGTCACCCTGAGCGCCAACGTGTCCTACCGCAGCGAAGTGAGCCAGTTCGAATACGCCTCGGCGCTGGACCAGGGCGCCTACTCGCTGTGGGATGCCAGCGTGCTGTGGACCAGTGCCGACAACCGCATCCGCGCGGCCCTGCACGGACGCAACCTGAACGACAAGCGCTACAAGACCGGCGGCTACGTGTTCCCGACCCTGGGCAACGAAGGCACGCTGACCGCCTTCTACGGCAATCCGCGCACCGTGTCGGCCACCCTGGAATACCGCTTCTGAGCCGCACGGCGGCCGAAGGACCAGCGTGAGCGAGTACTCGGACCTCAGCTACACCAGTACCGACGGTCTGGACCTGTATGCGCGCGACTACCCTTCGGCCGGCGGCCAGGCGCGCCTGCCCGTGATCTGCATCCACGGGCTGACCCGCAACTCGGCCGATTTCGAGGAGCTGGCGCCGTGGCTGGCTGGGCGCGGCCGGCGCGTCCTGGCCGTCGACGTGCGCGGACGCGGGCGCTCGGCGCGCGATCCCGATCCCAGCCACTACACGCCGGCGGTCTACGCCGGCGACATCGTCAAACTGGCGCGCGACCTGGGCGTGGAGCGCGCCGTCTTTGTCGGCACCTCCATGGGCGGCATCATCACCATGCGCCTGGCCATGCGGCGCCTGCGCCTGATCGCCGCGGCGATCCTCAACGACGTCGGCCCGATTTTGTCGCAGCGCGGCTTGCGCCGCATCGCCTCGTACGCCGGCACTACCGTTGAAGTTCCGACCTGGGAACAGGCCACGGACTACGTGATGAATATTAACCAGTGCGCCTTCCCGGCCAACGATATGCAAGAGTGGAGCAAATGGGCCCACCGTGCCTTCGCCGAAAACGAACAGGGGCAGATCGTGCAGCGCTACGACCCCCGCATTGCGCGCCAGTTCGCCGGTGGCCCGGTTAAATCGAGTTCCTTGCTGGCACGCCTGGCCTTCTTGCGGCTGGCGCATTTCCGCCCGACCTTGCTGGTGCGCGGCACCCTGTCCGACCTGGTCGAAGCCGAGCAGGCAGCCTACATGCGGCGCGCCGCGCCAGGCATGAATTATGTTGAAGTACCCGGTGTCGGCCACGCGCCGATGCTCACCGAGCCGACCGCGCGCCACGCCATCGCCAGGTTCCTCGAACAGGTCGATTAGTCCAAATACCGGAGACAAGCATGAAACACCCCCGCAGAATGATCCTCAAAGTCCTGGCCGCCGCCATCGGCGCCAGCGTTCTGGCCAGCCCGGCAATGGCAGCCGGGCCCGACCTCAAGGTCGCCCTGATCGCCGGCAAGACCGGCGTGCTGGAAGCCTACGCCAAGGAAACCGAAACCGGCTTCATGATGGGCCTGGAATATCTCACCGGCGGCAAGATGGAAATCAACGGCCGCAAGCTCAAGGTCATCGTCAAGGACGACCAGAGCAAACCCGACCTGGGCCGCACCCTGCTGGCCGAAGCCTA
>CAMLIL010000110.1 GCA_946480015.1 uncultured Oxalobacteraceae bacterium
AGCTGGTCCAGCAAATCAAGGCTGTTCAGATTGGCGTTCTGTGAGAACAAGGGAAGGGGCTCCACGTCTGTTAGCCTAAGTGAAGCTGGGTTAGCGTGCGTGCGCTCGGTTCGTCGAGTCCACCGGCTTGCTGTTTACAGTCGCGCTGAAAAACATGCAGCGGTTCTGCCATGGGCCAAACGCCCTCTTGCGCTGTGGCACGGTAGCCTAGGTTTTTTAAACGATCCTGGGCACCGAGCGGGTCGTTGGCTGGCCGCAGCGCACCGATATCCAGATGAACGGTCCAGTTGCGCACGCCGTGAGGCGTGCTTAGCAGAAGCGTTCCGCTGACCACATCCGGCATCACGGCGGCATGCAGGAAGCCAGCGCCATCAGTGATCCCGGGGCGATGGGCAACCGGCTCGCTGTTGCTGCGCACGAGCTTGAGAATGTACGATGCGGCCGACATAGGACGGCCTGCAGCGTCCAGCACGCGGATCGACATGACGACCGGGATGCCGATCCGGTGGATCACATGCAAATGCCCGGGTTGCGCGCCCACCCACTGGCGTTGGCGCTTCGGGATATGTACTAGCAAGCCAGGTGAGAGCACCGCCTTGCTCTGGTGCTGCCCCCACAGGTCTTGATTGGGGCCATGCGCCCAGATGGTCTCGGGAAGAAAGCCACGCTCATAGCCGATGCTGAGCAAGCATTCAGACGCCTTGACTTCATGCGTTGCCGGCCCGTCCTGGTCCGGCGGCGCAAGCTGTTCGAACACGGCCGGCTCGGCGCTCTTGGCGGCCTCAGCACGCAGTGGCAGAGAATTGAGCAGCTCCCAAGCTTCCCCATCGAGATCGAACAGGCCGAGTTCGACGTTCAGTCCTGGCGGAATGCCATCAAAGCGGCAGGTCCCATCGGCATTGGTTTTGTCAAAATGTAGTTTGCTTCCTGCCCTGAAAGCGACGCACATATTAGCCAAAGGGTTTTCGTCGTCGCCCACAACTAACACTTCGATCGCCTTGGCTTCCGAAAGCGGACATGGTTGAATAGTGGGATTAGGCATATGGCTAGCATGATATCATTGTTTCATGATTATCATTCGACAAACTCAGATACACGCCCTGACCGAGGCGCTGTACGATCCCATCGTTGAGGCGCTGGCAAGCGATCTTGGAATGGAAAAGTCCGCGGCCAGCAAGCTATTGTTCCTTGCCCGAGTGCGCTATGGAATTGAGCAATGCCCGGACCTGGTCCGCTTCGCCAACCTGGTTCGCCTGCTTGGGCCGGATTTCGACCAGGGGTCCGAACATAGGTGGGTACGCGAGATGCTGCTCGACCAGAGCGTACCAATGCCGTCACGCCGCCTGCAACGTGCTGAACAAGCAGTGATCAAGCGCCAGCAGATTCAAGCGTACAACCGTCACATCGACGCGCTTGTAGACCAGTGAACCAACCTGGCTTGACGACCGCGCGTTTGATGTTCGAGCCGGTGACGATGACGCGTTGCATAACTTGCGATTTTGGAGTGGTGGATTCGCTGGTTTGAGCCAAGGCCAGCTGGGGATTGCCAGCGCCAGTGCCGCAGCCAACACGCTGCGTTTCAAGGGGATAGGTGAATTCAAATTGCCTCCGTTGGAATTTTTTTGTGAAAATATTGCTTGCTTGGAGCCTGCTTTATGTTGCGAGCAATTTGAATTGCTCACATATGCATCTCCAGCACCAATCACACGCTCGAAAATTCTTGGATGCCGTCAAAACTGTCGTTCTCGACATCGTGACGGGCAAAAAAAACGTCCCGAATAAAAGCAGCATGTTTTTATTTGCAACGGCAAGTACAAGATCAGCATGATCTCCGATGAAAAATCTCCGCAGTACATGACATCAGCCGAGCTCGAAGAAGCTATTCGGCGCCACCGCGAACATACGAGATAGCTTCCTGCCGAGGCGCGGGCTCGCCGTGCTGTTGCGGCAAGCCACACCTTGGTGCCGGCAGGCAGGCCGATCACCGCAGCACCCGATCCAACACTTGGGCCAGCGTGGCTGCGTTGGGCTGGCCTTCGATGCGGACTCGGACTGCACCCAGCTCAAGCACAACGGTGCCGTCGGCATCGGCATCGCCCTCGGCGCCGACGCTGTTCGGAGCGGGCGCCGAGGGCGCCAGCACCGCCGGCAACAAGCCATCATCGCGCATCAACGCCGGCACACCAAGGCGGCCTTGTTCATAAAGGCGGCGCCAGCTGAACACCTGGTTGGCGTTGACGCCGTGTTCGCGCGCAATGCGCGCGACTGAGGCGCTCGGTTCGAGCGACAGCGCCACTAAGGTGCGCTTGAACTCCAACGAGTGCTGGCGATAGTGGCCGCGTGTGTTCTTCGAAATGACCGGTTAAAAATTTGTGTCCATAATCAGAATTTGTGGGCACAAAAGCTGTGCCAAAATTCGATCATGGAGGACGCTGGTAAGGCGGTCCAGACGTCGCTGGGAAGACGCTTACCCTTCAGCCTGGCCCGTCTGCGTCGACTGCTACGCCTGGCCACCGCCGCAATCACGACGACGAGGGCAATCAGCGGGAGCGCGGGCTGATCGCCAGTATGGTTGCCGAATGAGTTCGCGGCGCAACGCAGTAGCACCGGAATTTCGACAAAGACATTGACAGCCGGACGGTGAATGCCTACCATTCAGACATCGAATGACAACGATGGACATTTCGAGTTCCCGGCACCGTGCAAGAATACATGCGCAGCGAGGGCAGTGGTTCCATTTTTCATGCTTAGGGTATCGTGGCTACGATTCATGATGTTGCAAACAAGGCGAGGGTGTCGATCAAGACGGTCTCGCGCGTGCTGAACGGGGGCACCCAGGTGTCGGAGGGCACGCGCCAGCGCGTGGCCGACGCGATGGCGGCGCTGGCGTTCTCCCCTTCGGCAGCGGCGCGCAATCTGCGCGGCGTGCCCACTGGCCTGGTGGCGGTGATCGCCGAGCAGCTGACGATCACGCCAGACTCATTCGAAATCATCAAAGGCATCCAGTCCGTGTGCGAAGAAATGGGCAAGGTGCTGCTGATCGGCGAAACCGGCGGCCGTCCGGACGCGGTGCAACGCCTGGTTTCCGGCTTTCGCAATCACCGGGTCGAAGCCGTGCTGTTCGCTACCTTGTGCCACCAACAAGTGTCGATCGAACCGGTGATGGGCGACACCCCGGTCGCGCTGGCCAATTGCTACGAAGCGGACCTGCGTTACACCCAGGTGGTGCCCGATGACGAGGCCGGCGGCCACGTGGCGGCGACCATCCTGCTCGATGCGGGCCATCGCGATATCGCTTTCCTGCAATTGATTCCGGGTATGGTGGCAACCGACCTGCGTCTGCAGGGCTTCCAGCGCGCGCTGACCGAACGCGGCGTGGCCCCGGTGCCGGAATGGGTGCTGCATGGCGCCGAACCGGTCGAGGGGGACGAGTTCGCCCACTTGCCCGATGCGCTGGACCGCCTGTTCGGCGCCGCGCGCCGGCCCACTGCGATCCTGTGCGGCAACGACAAAATGGCCATGCGCGTGATGTTCCTGCTGCAGCGGCGCGGCCTGCGCGTGCCGGAAGACGTGTCGCTGGTTGGCTACGATGATTACCGGCTGATTTCCGAGGCGCTGTATCCGGGCCTGACGACGGTGTCCTTGCCCTACCGCGAAATCGGCGAACTGTCCGCGCGCAGCGTCCTGATGGCGCAGCCGGCGGAAGCGGCGACCGTGCGCGTGCAATGCCGGCCAGTCTTGCGCGGCACCGTCCTGGCGCGCAAACTCAGCAAGGGGCAGCGTTGATGAAGCCGCTGCTGCCACTGCTGCTCTGCCTGCCCTTGCTGGGCCAGGCCGCGCCGGTCGAAGTGAAGCTGTGGCGCCACGATACCGAGGCCGCCGAAATGGACGCCGGCCGCGCCGCCGTGGCCCGCTTCAACGCCAGCCAGGACCGTTGGCGCGTGGTGGTCGAGGCCATTCCCCAAGGCTCTTACAACGCATCGATTACCGCTGCCGCACTGGTCGGCCACCTGCCATGCGTGATTGCGCTCGACCAGCCGGTGGTTGCCAATTTCGCCTGGGCCGGGCACATTCGCCCGCTCGACGACCTGCTGCCGGCCGACAGCCTGCGCCGCTTGCTGGCCGGCGGGCGCGGCACGGCGCTGGGCAAGACCTACAGCGTCGGCCAGTTCGACGTCGTGCTCGCGCTGTTCGCGCGCCGCTCGCAACTGGCGGCCTTGGGCGTGCGCGTGGCAAGCATGGAGCATCCCTACACCGCGCAGGAGCTGCGCGCGATCCTGCTCAAGGCCAAGCAGAGCGGGCGCTACCGGTTCCCGATCGACGTCAACGGACGGGCCAAGGGCGAGTGGGTCAGCTATGCCTATGGTCCGTGGCTGCAAAGCGCGGGAGCGGACCTGGTCGATCGCCTTGACCCCAGCCATGTGGACGGCATCCTGAACAGTCCCGCCGCCATCTCGGTCGGCACCTATTTTGGCGACCTGTTCCGCGACAAGCTGGCCGAACGCAACCCGGCCGACGACCAGGCCTTCATCCAGGGCAGGACCTTGTTCCACTACACCGGCTCGTGGGCCGCCCGCAGCTACCGGCAGCGCTTCGGCGACGACCTGCTGGTACTGCCGCCACCCGACTTCGGCAAGGGGCCGAAGGTGGGCGCCGGCTCCTGGCAGTGGGCCATCACCCAGGGTTGCCCGACGCCGGAAGGGGCGGGCGCCTTCCTCGCCCACCTGATCAGCACGGCCGAAATGACAACGATGGCCAATGCCACCGATTATGTGCCGATGAGCGCCGCCAGTGCTGCCGCCAGCGAGCATTACCGGCAGGGCGGCGTCTGGCGCGTGTTCTACGACTTCGCCGAACGGTATGCCGTGCCGCGGCCGGCAACGCCCGCCTATCCGGCCATCTCCGCCGCGCTGGAAAAGGCCATGCTCGATATCCGCAGCGGCAAGGATGCCGAAGACGCGCTCGACGAGGCGGTCGAGGCGATCGAGGGCAATATGCAGCGCAACCGCAATTACGCCAGCGGCGCCACACAGAAAGCGAGCCGACCATGAAGTCACACGTCCGAGGGGGGCACGACAGCTGGCTGGCCGCGGCCGGCTTCGCGGGTCCCGCACTGACTCTGCTGTTCGGTTTCCTGATCCTGCCGCTGCTGCTGGCGGCCGGCGTGGCGTTCACCAACCACCGGCTGGTGTCGCCGGAACCGACGCGCTTTGTCGGGATCGACAACTTCACGCGCCTGCTCGCCGTGAAAGTGGTGCGCGTCGACGCGCTGCCCGCCGCGCCGGCCCAGGCCGCGCCGCGCTTTCCCAGCTGGCGCGAGCTATTGGCGCAGCGTCCCGAGCTGCGCGGCTATCGCGAAGCCGTGCGGGTCGAACTGGGCGAGCGGCGCTTCCTGCTGGCGGCCACCGATCCCTTGTTCTACCGCTCGCTGTTGAACACCTTCCAGTTCGCCATGATGGTCATGCCACTGCAGTGCGGTATCGCGCTCGGGCTGGCCCTGCTGGTCAACCAGCGCGTGCGCGGCCGTGTCATTTTCCGCACCGTGTATTTCGCGCCGGTGGTGACCTCGATGGTGGTGGCGTCGATCGTCTGGACGTTCCTGCTCAATACCGACCGCGGCATGATCAACGAGTTGCTACGCTCGATCACGGGCGACCCGAACGCCGGCCCCGACTGGCTCGGCGACCGTCGCTACGCGATGCCTGCCATCGCCGTCATGTCGGCCTGGCAGGGCGCCGGTTTGCAAATGCTGATTTTCCTGGCCGGCTTGCAATCGATCGGTCCCGAGTTGTACGAAGCGGCCACGCTGATGGGCGCGAATGCCTGGCAGCGCTTTGTGTATGTCACCTTGCCCGGCCTGCGCAACACCATCATCTTCGTGCTGGTGACGACCTCGCTGATGGCGCTGGGCCTGTTCGCGCAGGTCGACGTGATGACCTCGGGCGGTCCGCTCGATTCGACCTCGACGCTGATCTACCACGCGGTGCGCAGCGGCTTTCATGAACAGGATGTCGGTTATGGCTCGGCCATCGCGCTGGTGTTTTTCATGATCGTGCTGAGCATCTCGATGTGGCAGCAAGTGATGTCCAAGGAGCGCGCATGAGCCCCCGCCTGATCAAAACCCTGCGTGCCACGGCCATGGCCCTGGCGATGACCGCGCTGGCCGCGATCTTCGCGGCACCCTTGCTGTTCATGTTCGCCTCCTCGTTCAAGGGCGACGCCGCCATCTTCGCCGACTTGGGCAGCCTGTCGGCGCTGGTGCCCAACGCCGGCTGGTCGTTCGATAACTATCGCACGGTGTTCAGCAAGAGCGAGCTGCCGCACTTCTTGTTGATATCGGTGATCATCTCGGTGCTGGTCGTGGCCGGGGGCGTGCTGGTCAACAGCATGCTCGCGTATGCGCTGGCACGCCTGCGCTGGAGGGGCAGGGGCGCGGTGCTGGCGCTGGTGCATGCCTTGCTGGTGGTGCCGTTCGAGGTGATTGCGATTCCTCTGCTGTCGCTGGTGGCGCGCCTTCCCGGACCGGGCTTCGAGCAGGGGCGGCTGGTGCTGCAGCACAGCTGGTTCAATAGTTTGCAAGTGCAGGTGGTCCCGTTTCTGGCCAGCGCCTTTTGCGTCTTTTTGTTTTACCAGTTCTTCAAAGACATCCCGCTCGAACTCGACGAGGCCGCCAAGATGGACGGCGCCGGACCCTGGACCATCTACTGGCGCGTGATCATGCCCAACAGCGGCCCGGTGATTGCGACGGCGTCCATCATCCTGTTCCTCGGCGCCTGGAACCAATACCTGTGGCCGGCGATGGTGATCCAGGGCGAAGCCTTCCGCCCGGTGCAGCCTGGCATCCAGCAGTTTTTCGGGCACAGCAACTCGTGGGGACAGATCATGGCCTATGCGTCGGTGATTACCGTCCCCGTGCTTGTGGTGTTCCTCGCGTTCCAGCGGCAATTCGTGGCGTCGGTAGTGGGTTCCGGCATCAAAGGATAATTTTTAGAGAGAAATGACAATGACCGTCAAGTTAGACAGCAAGTTCATCTGGGATTTTTGGCACGTGGAAGACGGCGGCCGGCAGCACCTGTTTTTCCTGCAGGCCGAGCGCTCCATCGGCGATCCGAACCTGCGCCACTGGAACGTGTCGATCGGCCACGCGGTGTCGGATGATTTGCGCGCGTGGCAGCACAAGGGCGCCGTCTTCGGCCCCTCGGCCACGCCCGCATGGGATGACTTCACCACCTGGACCGGTTCGGTGATCAAGGCGCTGGGGCGCTACCACCTGTTCTACACCGGCACCTGCCGCGCTGAACAAGGCCTGCGCCAGCGCATCGGCCATGCGGTGGCCGACAGCATCGACGGCCCATGGACACGGGTCGGCACCGGGCTGGCGCTCGACCTGGACACCCGCTACTACGAAGAGCACGAAGAGGGCGGCTGGCACGACCGTGCACTGCGCGACCCGTGGGTGATGCCCGATCCGAACGGCGAGTTGTTCCACATGTTCTTCACCGCGCGGCGCAAGGACGGCCCTTTGTTTGAACGCGGCGTGATCGGTCACGCGGTGTCGTCCGACCTGACCAACTGGTGCGCCACCGCGCCGGTCTACGAAGGCGGCCACTATGGCCAGCTCGAAGTGCCGCAGGTATTCGAACGGGATGGCAAATGGTACTGCACCTTCTGCAATATCCGCGAGCACTGGTCGCCGGCCATGCGCGAACGCCAGAACGGCGGCGTGTCCGGTACCCACTACCTGGTGGCCGCCGATCCGATGGGACCGTGGCAGCCGGCCGAAGGATTCCTCGACGGCGACGTGCCTTGCCGCCGCTACGCCGGCAAAATCCTGGTCGATCCCTTGACCGGCGGCGATTGCCTGATGGCCTTCGAGGACACCGGCCCGGAAGGCCAGTTCATCGGCCAGATCTGCGACCCGATCGCACTGACGCTGGTCGATGGGGCATACCGGATCGCGACGCCTTTGGCCCCCATATGACAACGATAGCCATTTAACGCGAAGCAGGAGACACAATGAAGACGCCTCATCCGACCCACTTGCCCACCTCCCGCAGGCGCTGGACATGGCTTGCGCTTGGCCTGCTGGCGGTGTGCACGCCATTGCTCGCAGCGGGCGGCGACACGCTGGCGCTATGGTCATTCGACGAAGGCAAGGGCATGCTCACGCGCGAGGCGGTGTCGGGACGGATGGACCAGGTCAACGCGGTGTTCAACCGGGCCCGCTTCAAGCCCTCTACCGGGCCAGAGTGGCGTGCACAGGGAATCAGCGGGACCTGTCTGCTGTTCGATGGCTACTCGACCGATATCGTGGCGCCTGGCCTGACCGATGCCCAGCTGGCGCGCGGTATGACCATCAGTGTCTGGGTGGCACCCCATGCCTACGAATGGGGCGATGGCGGCTTCCCCTCGGCCTTTGCGAGCCAGTTCGACAAGAACGGCAAGCAGGGCTTCGTGCTCGGCGCGTACCGCAACGGCAGCTGGGGGCTCGCCCTTGGTTTCGGCAAGCGGACGGTCGACCTGCGCGTCAGCGATCGCCTGCTGCCCAAGGATGCCTGGTCCCACGTGGCCGCGAGCTTCGACCCGGTGGCCGGCGAGGTGGCGCTGTATCTCAATGGCGAGCAGGTCGCGGGCGCCGCTACCCCGGCCGGTATGCCGCTCGCGCTGCCGGCGCTACCATTGAGCATAGGCCGCTATTCCAAGCCGACGCTGCTGCTTGGCGTGCATCGCCTGAACACCTTTCTCGGACTGATGGATGAATTGCGCATTGCCGCTGGCCCGCTGGGCGCCGCCGGCGCGCGCGCCCTGTTCGCCGCAGGCGGCAACGCCGTGCCAGTGCTGAGCCGGGACGAGGTGGTGATCCCCGCCAGCGTGTTCGACGGCGACCGTCACCGGCCGCAGTTTCATGCGATGCCCAGCAGCGGCTGGATGAACGAGCCTCACGCGCCGTTCTACTACCGTGGGCAGTACCATTTGTTCTTCCAGAAAAATCCTTTCGGGCCGTTCTGGCACCAGATCCATTGGGGCCACTGGATCAGCCCCGATATGGTCCACTGGCGCGAACTGCCGATCGCCCTCGCGCCCGAGGCGGACGAACTGGCGCCGGACGGCATCTGGTCCGGCAGCGCAAGCACGCTGGCCGACGGCAGCCCGGTGCTGTTTTTCACCGCGGGCAATGACGCCGCCAGGCCGAACCAGCGCACCGCGCTGGCCGTCCCGGCCGACCTGAACGACCGTGAACTGGTGCGCTGGACCAAGCGTCCGGCCCCGGTCACCGTGCAGCAGGAAGGCAAGGGCCGCTACGGCGAATTCCGCGACCCCTTCGTTTTTAAAAACGAGGCCGGCACGCGCTGGTTCCAGCTGGTCGGATCAGGGCTCCCCGGCGGCAGCGGCACGGCACTGGTGTATGACTCGGTCGACCTGATCCGCTGGACCTTCAAGGGACCCTTGATGAAGCTCGACACGGCCAGCCATCCCGGCTTCGAGGGCACCTGGGAGCTGCCGGTGCTACTGCCGGTGGGGAAGGGCAGCGACGGCCGCCAGCGTCACGTCTACCTGATGGACTTGAAGGCCCAGGCGTATTACTGGATCGGCGTGTTCGACCAGGAAAGCGGCAAGTTCACGCCCGATGTCGCGGCGCCGCGCGTGTTCGACGTCGGCGACCATCATTTCTCCGGCCCCAGCGGCTTCGTTGACCCGAAGACCGGCCGCAGTATTGTCTTTTCGATCGCGCAGGGCGAGCGCAGCGAGCAGGCCCAGTCCGATAGCGGCTGGGCGCACAATGCCGGCCTGCCGCTCGCGCTAAGCCTGGGCGGCGACGGCGACCTGCGCATCGCACCGATCGACGAGCTGGCTTCGCTGCGCCAGCGCACCCTGTTGTCGCTCGAGCAGGTCGACTTCGAGCAGGCCCGTGCGGCGCTTGCGGCCGTGCGTGGCGACCGCCTCGAAATCGAACTGGAGCTAGCGCCATCGAACGTGGTCGCCGCGCGCCGCGGCCTGGTGTTGCGCAAGACGCCGGACGACGCCGAGCGCACCGCCCTGTACTACGACGCCGCCACCAAACGCTTTGAAATCGACCGTAGCCACAGCTCGCTCGACCCCGACGTGCTTGGGCGCGGCGTGCAGGGCGGCGCCCTCGACCTCGGCGGCGAGCCGCTGCGCCTGCGCGTGTTTGTCGACCGTTCCATGCTCGAAGCCTACCTGAACGGCCGCAAGAGCCTGACCAGCCGCGCCTATCCCTCGCGCCTGGACGCCACCGGCATCGACCTGATGGGTGCAGCCGGCGACCGCGTCCTCAAGCTGACGGTCTGGGAGTTGGGCGGCATCACAAACACTGCGAAGGAATAGGCATGGCAAGCATTTCCCTGGTCAATGTGGCCAAGACCTACCCGGGCAAGGATGCGCACTACATCCTCCAACACGTCAACTTCACCATCGCCGATGGCGAGTTCGTGGTGCTGGTCGGCCCTTCCGGCTGCGGCAAGTCGACCCTGTTGCGGATGATCGCCGGGCTGGAGGAAATCAGCGGCGGCGACATCGTCATCGATGGCGAGCGCATCAACGACGTCGCACCGGCGCGGCGCGGCCTGTCGATGGTGTTCCAGAACTATGCGCTGTACGGTCACATGAGCGTGTTCGAGAACATCGCCTTCGGTCTGCGCCTGAGCCGCACGCCCAAGGCCGAGATCGAGCAGCGCGTGCTGGAGGCCGCGCGCTTGCTGCAGATCGAGCATCTGCTGGCGCGGCGCCCGCCGCAATTGTCGGGCGGGCAGCGGCAGCGGGTGGCGATCGGCCGCGCCATCGTGCGCAAGCCGCGCGCCTTCCTGTTCGACGAACCCCTGTCGAACCTGGACGCGTCGCTGCGCGGCGACATGCGGGTCGAGATCGCCAAACTGCACCGCAAGCTCGGCGCCACCATGGTGTACGTCACGCATGACCAGGTGGAGGCCATGACGCTGGCCGACCGCATCGTGGTGCTGGCGCCCTCCGGTGTGCAGCAGGTCGGCTCGCCGATGCATTTGTACCAGCGCCCGGCGAATGTGTTCGTGGCCGGCTTCATTGGCAGTCCACGCATGAATCTGTTTGGCGGCGTGCTCGACGATTGCGCCACGCTGGGGTTCGGCCAATCCAGCATTGCCTGGGCCGATGCACCGGCCGGCGTCGGCGCACAGGCCGTCACCATCGGCGTCCGACCCGAGCAGCTGGAACTGGCCGCCGAGGGCCCGGTGCGCGGCGTGGTGCAACTGGTCGAACGGCTCGGCGCGGAATCGCTGGTGCACGTGGCCGTCGCCGGGCTGGACAAGGCCTTGATCGTTGCGCTGAAGGATGCACCGCCGGCCGAGGGGACCCGCTGCGCACTGCGCGTGGCGCCAGGGGCCGTTCACGTATTCGGCGCCGATGGGCGGCGTATCGCGCCAGCATCGGAACTGGACAATTCCGGCCGCATTCAGGCGGCCGGCAACCTGGAAAAGGAAGCATCATGATCGTTGTATGCGGTGAGGCACTGATGGATGTATTTGCCGAACATGAGGATCTGGATCGCCTGACGCTGGGGGCGCACGATGGCGGTTCGCCATTCAACCTGGCCATCGGCCTGGCACGCCTGGGGGCGCCGACGATGTTCTTTGGCGGCTTGTCGAAGGATCTGTTCGGCCGCCGGCTCGAGGGCAGGCTGCGCCGCGAAGGCGTGAACACCGATGCGGCGCCGCGCAGCGCCGCGCCGACGACGCTGGCGCTGGTCGAGCTCGACGGGGCCGGGGTGCCGTCCTACCGCTTCTACGGCGGACAAATCACGGAGTGCGCAATCGAGGCGCCGGCCCTGGACAAGGTGCCGCAGGACAGTGCGATGCTGCACGTCGGTTCCTACTGTACCGTTGTCGAGCCAATCGCATCCACCCTGCGCATGCTGGTCGAGCGCCAGCGCGGCCGCAGCCTGGTCAGCTATGACCCGAATGTGCGGCTGACCATCGAGCCGCGCACCGCGCACTGGGCGCGCCGCACTGGAGTGGATGCTGGCGCGCGCCGACCGAATCCTTTTCACAACACCTTGCGATGACAACGATAGATATACGGCCTTGCCTGGCCTACTATGACAACGATGGACAATCCATGTGGCCCTTGCCGTTGCAGCAGAAAGGGAGGTGCCAGCCGGGAGGGTAGGAAATGCGGCGTATTCACGCGTCGGGACGCGCACCATCGCGTCGTGTCAACATGAACTGAAAAAACTTATTACGGGGACTTTTTGCCATGCCTTATTCCATTACGCGTTATATCGGTCGCTCCCCCGCACTGGCCATTGCCTTGCTGCCGGCCCTCGCATTTGCACAACAACAAAGCGCCAGCGCGCCCACCCCGGCGGACGCCGCTGCCGCCAAGGCCGACGAACCTAAGGCCACCGTCATCGTCACGGGCGTCGCCAAATCGACCACCAAGAAGAACGCGACCTTCTCGATCAACACACTGAGCGCAAAAGAAATCCAGCGCCTGGCGCCGATGAGCACGGCCGACCTGCTGTCGAACCTGCCCGGCATCTACGCCGAGGGCAGTACCGCCGGTGAAGCGAGCAACAACATCACCGTGCGCGGCTTGCCGGTGACCGGCGGCTTCCGCTTCGCCCCGCAGCTGATCGATGGCTTGCCAGCCTACGAGGAACCGGAAGCGCCCTTCCTGAACAACGACGTGTTCGTGCGCGACGACCTGATGACCGAGGCGGTGGAAGCGGTCAAGGGCGGACCCGGCGGCATCCTGTATTCGAACGGCCTGGGCGCGACCATCAACCACATCACCCGCACCGGCGGCGACCACCTCGAGGGCGCCTACAAGATCGAGTATGCCGACTACGGCTTCCTGCGCCAGGACGGGTATGTCGCCGGCCCGCTCAATCCCAACCTGGCCGGCGCCATCGGCGGCTTCTACCGCCAAAGCAAGGGCATTCGCGACACCGGCTACACCGCCGACCGCGGGGGGCAAATCCGCGGCAATCTCGTGTACACCAGCGACGACCGCAAGACGACGGCGCGGTTCGACGCCCTGTATATCAACGACCGTACCGCGTTCTATCAGAATCTGCCGATTTCGGTACCGCGCTTCACCCAGAGCGGCACGCCGGCCAACCCGACCGTGATCAAGCAGGACACGATCCAGCCGCTGGGCATCGATTTCGAGCATGGCACCACCGCCTCGCCCAACAACCGCCGCTTCAACATGATCGGCGAATATGGCACGCGCACCGTGGACCAGGCCGATGGCATCCATCCGGATTTCAAGATGTTCACACTGAAACTGAGCAAGGAGCTCGACAACGGCTGGAAACTGTCGTCCGGTTTGCGCCACGCCGGGGGCAGCAATGGTTTTAACGCCGTTTTCACCGGCAACGATACGGCCACCGCCTCGACCTTCCTGAACGCCCGCATGCAAAACGACGTGATCTCGGCGGCGCACGGGGCGGCCTTGGGCTGCAACCTGAGCAATGCCAAGCTGATCGGTTACTTCAAGGTGCCGAGCAGCGGCGCCTGCGCCGCGTTCGCCAACATCAGCCGCGACGACTTCATCAACAAATACGCAAAGGGCGTGGCTGTCGTCGGTCACTACCTGAACGACGGTTCGCTGGTGCCGGCGAATGCCTACCTGAACTTCCTGCTGCCGTTCGTGGCCAGTGTCGACGCGGCCAGCACCTCGCTCGACCTGAAGGCACAGAAATCCTTCGAGGCGGCCGGCCAGCACGACCTGACGTTCGGCGTGTACGGCAGCCATTACACGTATGCGCCGAATTTCCAGGCCGCGCTGATGGTTGGCGAAAGCGCGGCGAATTCCCGCCTGGTCGATCTGACGGTGGTGGACGCCAACGGCCAGCAGGTCGGCCCATCGCTGACGAGCGGCAGTGCGATCTTGCCGGGCTGGTTCGGCTTCGTCTCCGACATCAAGGCGAACGGCCGGGCCGGCTACCTGCTGGACCATTGGGAAACGCTGCAAGGCAAGTTGAAGATGGACCTGGGCGTGCGTTGGCAGGATCTCAGGGCCAACGTCGTCCGGCGCGACCGCGACACCGTGCGCGACGTGACGGCGGCTGGCGTAGTGGTCGGTTCGACCGCTGACACGACCGCGGACAACGAGATCTCCTTCCCGGGCAACCCGCATACCCTGAACCAGACCTATCGCGGCTTCGGCTGGTCGGCCGGGGCCAACTACAGCTTCAGCAAATCGCTGGCCGTGTATGGCTTGGCCTCGAACTCGTTCCGCCTGCCGAGCCTGGAAGACCTGAACAACCTGAGCACCGCCGGCACCCAGGTGGTCAATGGCCAGCCGGTCGACATCAGCGCCGTCGAACATATCCGCCAATACGAGGGCGGGCTGCGCTACCTGACGCGCGAGTACGGCGCGGCGGTCGCACTGTTCTACAATAAGTTTTCGCCGCGCAGTGCGGTCAACGTCCACAAGGACATCAATTCGAGCCAGTGCGCGACGGCGGGCGGCGTGACGCAAATTAATTCCTGCCCGGACGTCGCGCAGCTGTACAAGCGCGGCGTGGAGAATGTGGGCGCCGAGATCGAACTGTCGTGGCGTCCGCAGGAGTTAAAGGGGCTGGAGTTGAAGGGCAGCGTCGTGGCACAGAATCCGAAGGTGAACGGCGCCAACTACACGATCACGACCGAAGAGAAGAACGCGCAGGGGGTGATCACCGGCTTCCACTACACCGAGATCAGCGAAGATGGACGCCGTCCGCGCCGCTTGGCCAAGACGATGGTGAACCTGATGCCGTCCTACGACCTGCTGTACGCCACCGGTGTGCCGGTGTCGGTGTATGGCCAGTTCCAGTACGTCGGTTCGCGCTTCTCCGAAGCCACCGACAACAATGTGACCTTGTACCCGGCCTACCATATCATCAACGTCGGCGCAGAGTACAAAGTCAGTGATGGATGGATGGCGCATGTGCACGTGGCAAACTTGACCAACCAGTTGTCGTTCACCGAAGGCGACCCGCTGTTCAACGATCTGCTCTCGCCCGATGGCACGCGCAATCGCGGCGTGGCGCGGCCGCTGTTCGGCCGTACGATCCGGGCCAGCCTGACCTACCGGTTCTAAACTGTCCGCAACCCAGCCGCACGCAATGGCCGCCTCCCGGGCGGCCATTGCACCCTACATCGCCGCGCTTGGGGTCGATGCGATCTGGCTGTCGCCGTTTTTCGCCTCGCCCATGAAGGATTTCGGCTACGACGTGAGCGACTACTGCGCGGTCGATCCGATGTTTGGCACGCTCGACGATTTTCGCGCGCTGATCGCCGAGTCGCATCGCCTGGGCCTGCGCTGCTCCAGAAACTACCCGGCAGCCGCGCCAGCACCTTCGCCGAGACTGATGCGCCAGCCTTGCTAACTTTGCCGCTACAGCGCTATGAGATGGCGTACTTCAAGACCGTCAAGGCGCAGCCCCAGGCGTTTCCCGTGATCGCTGGCGTGCGGGAGATCTTCTGAAATTTCATATTCATGCTGATTTGTCACTTATCTGGAGTCGCGGCGCTCGTAAGGCCGTCTTGTCCGCGGGCAGGTCGCGCTGGGAAAATTGCCAGTAATCGAACTTGAACAGTTCTTCGCCGGCCGCACCGCGGAACACGAAGAAGAGATCCTGGACGCCAGAGGCTCCGGAGATCCGGGTAGACTGCGGCTTCCATTGGCCGCCGGTTCCCGAGACCGGCAGCGTGCCGATCAACTTGCCGTCGACCTTGCCCAAACGAATCTCTATCGTCGCCCCGGTAGCCTGCTTCAGCTTGGCCGTGCTGGAAAGGCTGGCCATGAAGGCGCGCGCGCCGAGCGCGCCGAAATCGACATTGCGCACCTCGATGTAGGCCCCGTCGTGGATGCCGCGCACATTCTGACCGCCGACGCCGATGGCGGGCTCGATCTTGACACCGGAAGACCAGGCGATGGTCTCGGCTTCGACTCGCTTGTAGGGATCGAGGGTGGCGACCGGTGCCGGCCCTTCCTTGGTCGGCTGCACCGTCGGGATCGAGCCATCCGGGTTGAACGTCAACTCATCGACGGACACGGAACGCTTGAAGCCGTCGCCTCCCGGAAGCGCGGCGTTGTGGTAGAAGAGGTAGGTCTTGCCCTTGAAATCGACCACGCCCGGGTGGTTGGTGAAGGCGCTTTGCGGCGTCATGACGACGCCGCCGTAGGTCCACGGGCCTTCGGGTGTGGGGCCGGTGGAATAGCCGAGAGGCTCAGGGAGCGGACCACCGGCAAAAAACAAGTAGTGGCGATTATTGCGCTTATACAGCCAAGGCCCCTCTTCGTAAGACGTACCGCGTTTTTCGTCCGGAGGGATGCGCTCGCCCAAGGCCTTGACGGTCATCGGATGGCGAATGATGCCGTTCTCCCCGACGCTGGTGTCGTAGGAAATCATGTCCTTGTTCAGCTTCACCGACCACAGATTGGGATTGCCCCAGGCGAGATAGGCCTGGCCCTTGTCGTCGATGTAGACGGTCGGATCGATGCTGTCGT
>CAMLIL010000111.1 GCA_946480015.1 uncultured Oxalobacteraceae bacterium
CGATATCTACAGGCCATTGAACAATATGTTGAAAGGACTGCTGGGCGAGCATATTGTGGAACACTACGTCATTGAGCATAAGAAATGGGGGCTCGATTGGAATATGCACGACATGATCGGCGCCGCAGGCGGAGGCAAAGAAGCCGGCTGGCAAAGCAAGCACAAGAAGCTTAACGATGACGGCGTACCGCTGTATCTGTGCACGCCGAGCGCGCACGTTGTCCTTGGTGGAATTGATTCAGTTTGGTTTACCACCCGCTCGGCACCGCACGAATATGCAATCGTCGAAGCGAAGGCGCGAATGAATGTGCCAGCTGATGTCATTGAGCTGCTTGGAGATGCAAATGAGGGCCCGAGAGCCACATCGGAACGAAAAACGAAGGTTCCGCGCAAGTCCAAGGCTGGGAAAATGGGTGCACAACCTGTCCCGAAAAAGTCCACTCCCACGCAGTCGAAGGTTATGCAGATGAGCCATGGATGGATAAAGAAGCGGCTAACGGAGGATTTTGACCTTTTAATATCGCGGATCGACGGAAACTATTCGCGGCACGTTTTTCTGGTTACACCGACCGAAGCCGAAGAACACGTGATAGCGGCAACTAAGATTCTAAGCGAGGGTCTGGTTGGCAATCCGCGAGATGCGCAAAAATATGCGACTGAACACGCTATTCATGCGATCAGGAAGGAATATGGTGACACTGACCTTGACGCCGCAAACGAGAGGTATTTATCGCATGGACTGCCAAAACGCCCCTCCAAAATGAAACCGAGAAAACAATGAATGCCAGTTTTAATGAAAAACGTCGCCAGCCATATATTTCCAAAGAAGCTTTTGATAATACAATCTCGTTCCTTCGGTCGGATAGACTCTTTTTGGAAGAGAAATTTGAGCGACAGCGAGACCTACCGTATGAAAAGAGCTCAACGCTTGAGATTATTGCGGCAGGCCTACGAAAGGAGTTTCAGCTTCGCTACACGGCGGGGGCGGACTGCGCGGAGTGTGCTGAGTTCCTCACCGCCGTTGTCGTAGGCTATGAGCGCGCGGCGGAATCTGGACTGGACGTTCCAATTGATCGCTATCAGCCGGTTTTTACACTTATCGATCCTATGGACGAATATGTCAATTATCTTAATCTATTAAGTGCTGCGGTCCTGCTTCATCGTGAAGACCTTGTTCCAAGGATCTTTGGATTGCTGGAAGGTACTGACTATGATGGCGTCGATCTGGTCATCGAAGAATTGTTAGATTTCTATCTCCCGGATCGCCCTTTGTTGGACGAATTATTATGGGGCAAGCCCTATCAAATGTTGGTCCAAGCAATCGATGGCGATACCCCGACTGAACAAGCCAAAACCATGAAGAAATACCTAAGCAAATGGTATCCATCGATGAAGGGGCGTGCGCACTTTTGGGGGAAGCATGAAAAAATAACTCCAGAGTTCAGTCCGTACTTCGGATACTGGGCAATGTGCGCAGGCGCCTTCACCTATCTATACGATATCGACGATAGCTCCTATCGCGACGAAATCGTCTACCCCAAAGACATGGTTGACTACGCTCGAAGCATGCCACGGCGTCCTGTGAAACTTGTGGATGGTCGGCAAATGCTGCGTGTCGTCGGTGGCCAGCCATGTCCGCACGAAGGCATCTGGTTCACCCCGGCGAAAGCGGATAGCGCACACCGTTTTAAGGTTGGCGAAATCATGCCTGCTTTCGATTCATCGGAATATGGTATGACGATCTGGCAATTGAACGCATGAGTTTGGGGGGGTGGTCGGACTGCTGACTGCCGGCGCGGTGGCGCGGCCGTTTGACAGTTAAGTGACGGCGGCCGAACTGGCCGGCACCAACGGCGGCTCGTACATGGTGGCGAAGTATGGCAGCGCGTATCGCGATGACGAAAATCTCGTCATTAAGGAGGAGCGCTACGGAAAACAGGTCTACTACGCCGCCAGCGATACGACTTCCGAAACCAATTCCCCGGTCACCCTGCTGATGCGAAAGCACGGCAAAGGACTTTGCGAAGTTTTAGCCACGCCGCCCATCGCCAACCTCAAGGCCTTGGGATACGACAAGCAGGGACGCCCGGTGGCTTTTCTCGCCAAGGACCAGGGGACGACGTCACGCGAATCTTACTTACGCATGGGATCGCTTGACGGGAAAATTCACGCCAACGACGTGCAGGGAAGTCACCTGGGTCAACAAGAAAGCAGTACGCAAGAGCGTCCCGTGCGAAAATTTAATCGAATGATAGAGTCGCATCGTGACAAAGTATTCCGCGCCGTCCGTGACAATCGAAAGTGGCCAACATATCCTGCGTGTCGCCGGAAGACATGCATGTCCGCAAGAGGGAGAATGGTTCAGTCCGGCGAAGACCGATAGCCGTCGATTTTCCAAACGGCGTGAAATCATGCCATCGTTTGACGCTTCCGAATACGGGGCGACAATCTGGCAGTCAATTGCTTAGTCAACCTTGATCTAATCAATTGAGCTTGGCGTTGGCCAGGAAGGCCCAGGCCACCGAGATGATCACCATGCCGGTCAGGGTGACGCACGACCAGGTGAAAAACCAGGCCGACAGCACGCTCGCCTGCAGGGCGCGCTCGAACAGGCAGCCCAGGCCGAAATCGAAGGCGGTGAAGAACGACCAGCGCCGCAAATAGGTGGGGAAATACTTGCACATGCGCCGGTTGTGCTGCACGGCGGCGTGGCGCTCGTACAGGTCGCGCGCGGCGCTGGTGTCGCGGAACAGCCAGTCGAAAAACAGAAAGCGGTACAGCAATGTGGAGAACGGCATCTCCGCTGCGGCCAGCTGTGGCTCGTTGTCGGTGTGGTGTGTCATGTGGAACCTCGCGTGCAGATGTCGGCCCGGCCGGCCGCGTCGGTGCTGGAACGACTATATACCGATCAGATTTCCGGGGTATTGCCAGCTCGCAACTTCGCGGCCGCTTGGCGGGGCAGCGGGCGCGGCTTGCCGACCCAGTAACCCTGGGCGTAGTCGACGCCGATCTTTTCCAGGTTGGCCAGGATGGCTGGGTCGCTGACGTATTCGGCGATGGTCTGGCGGCCCATCTTGTGGCTGATGTCGTTGGTGAAACGCACCATTTCGAAGTCCACTTCGCTCGATGCCATGGTTTGAATGAAGGAACCGTCGATCTTGATGAAGTCGACCGGTAATTGCTTGAGGCAGGAAAACGAGGTCATGCCGGTGCCGAAATCGTCCAGCGAGAACCGGCAGCCGCGCGCCGACAGGGCTTCGATGAAGCTGATGGTGGTGTTCATGTCGGCAATGGCGCCGTGTTCGGTGATTTCGAAGCACAGTTTGTTGGCCGGGACTTTGGCATGGTCGATCAGGTCGGCCGCGTATTTGTGAAAGCTGCGGTCGGCCAGGGAGCGGCGCGACAGGTTGATGCTGCACAACTGCAACTGCTCGGTATGTTCGGGATTGTCGGCCAGCCATTCGAGCGTGTGCATCAGCACCCAGCGGTCGATCTTGAGGATCACGTCGTAGCGTTCGGCTGCCGGCAGGAAGCTGGCCGGGCCGATCGGGCGCGCGGCGCCGTCGCGCAGGCGCAGCAGGATTTCGTAGTGATGCGCCGCCGATGCCGGGCGGCCCAGGGCCACGATGGGCTGGCAGTACAGCTCCAGCTGGCCGTACTGGAAGGCGTGCGACAGCCGCGTGACCCAGTGCATATCGCTGCGCCGCTGTGCCAGTTCGACATCGCCGTGGTGGTGCACGTAAACCCGGTTGCGGCCCCGTTCCTTGGCCATGTAGCAGGCGTGGTCGGCGCGCCGCATGGTGTCTTCGAGGCCGGCCGTGCGGGCGTCGATCGGGGTCACGCCGATCGACACGCCCAGCTGGAACAGGCGGCCGCTGCAGACATAGCGCAGGTTGCGCGTCGCGTCCAGGATCTTGTGGGCCACGCTGAGCGCGTGATCGAGGTCGCAGTGCTCGACGATCAGGGCGAATTCGTCGCCGCCCAGGCGCGCCAGGGTGTCGCGTTCGCGCACGTGCTCGGCGTAGGACTGGGCCAGCTGCTTGAGCAGGGCGTCGCCGGCCGGGTGGCCGCAGGTATCGTTGACGATCTTGAACTGGTCCAGGTCGAGGTAGAGCAGGGCGGCGTTGACGGCGCTGCCGGGCGCGTGCGCGCGTTCGATGGCGCGCTGCAGGCGCACTTCGAATTCGCGCCGGTTGACCAGCCCGGTGAGCGCATCGTGGCTGGCTTCGTAGCCGAGCCGGCGCAGCAGGCGCTTCGCTTCGGTGACATCGTGCAGTACCAGTACCGCGCCGATCAGTTCGCCACCGGAGAGCGGCACCGGCGCCAGCGCGTGCTCGACCGCGTGGCTGGTGCCGTGCGGGTGGGCGATCGATAGCGGCGGCAGGTTCTTGACCACGCGGCGCTCGTCCAGGCAGGTGGCCAGCGCGTCGCGCAAGGTCTGCGCCGCGTGGTCTTCCTCGAAGCTGAGCACGTCGCACACGTGCTGGCCCAGCGCGCGTTCATGGTGGAGCCCCACCAGGGATTCGGCGGCCGGATTCATGGACGTGACGGTGCCGTCGCGGTCGACCGTGATGACGCCGTCGGCGATCGCGGCCAGGGTCACCAGCGCGCGTTCCTTCTCCATGGCCACCGACAGCTGGGCTTTTTTTAGTTCGGTAATGTCGTGCGCTACCGCCACCACAACCCGTTCGATGCCGTCGGTATCGACCACGCGTTCGGTGGTGACGGCGAGATGGGTCAGGTGGCCGTCGGGCCGCAGGTAGGCCAGTTCTTCGGTGGGCGGCATGGCGCCGTCGCCGCGCACCCGGCGCGTGAGCGGCAAGTCGGTGTTGGGAAGGGGCTTGCCGCTACTGTCGAGAAACTGATTGTTGGGGTAATCCTTCCATCCATTCATGTGGTTCAGGTCCTGGTCCATCATCGCGGTCATGGCGACATTCTGGTAGACCAGCTTACCGGTGGGTAGCTCGGCCAGCACCACTCCGGTCGGCAGCTGATCCAGTATGCTGGAAAAGCGCGTGCGTTCCTGTTCGAGCTGGCGGATCAGGCTTCGCTTTTCCAGCTCGGCCCGTTTCAGGTTGTCGATCGCCACGCACACGCCCATGAATTGCGGCGGCTGTTCCGGGTCGCCGTAGTGCCAGTTGGCACGCATGAAGAACCACCGCGCCTGGCCGTCGCGGCGCAGCAGGCGCAGCTCGATTTCCAGGGGGGCGGCGTGCGAATCCGCGCGCGCCAGTGCAAGCCGGGCGCGCAGGGGAGCGCGGTCGTCGGCGTGCACGCGGGAAATCCAGTCGTCGAGCCGCTCGGCCTGGCTGGCGCCGGTGTAGCCCAGCAGTTCGCGCAGGTGGCGCGACATCTCGATCTGGCCGTCGCCGGTCAGCTTCCAGGTGCCCGATTCGGCGGCCTGGAGAATCAGGTCGATTTCACGGTTTTCCATTTCGCATTGCTCCAGCATCTTGTGCCGGCTCAAGTCCACCGTGACCTTGGAGAAGCCGAGCAGCTCGCCGCTGTCCGAGCGCAGCGCCGTGAGGACGATGTGCGCCCAGAACAGGCTGCCATCCTTGCGTTTGCGCCAACCTTCCTCGGAATACACGCCGTCCTGGGCCGCCTTGTTTAAGTTGTGTTCGGGCAGGCGCGCCGCGCGGTCGGCGTCGGTGAACAGAAAACCCAGATGCTGGCCGAGGGCCTCGTCGGCGCTGTAGCCCTTCATGATCTCGGCGGCTTTGTTCCACACCGTGATGATGCCGTCCCGGTTCATCAGGAATACCGCCACGTCCTGGATGCCGATGACCATCAGCCGATAGAGTTCGGCCGCTTCGTGCTGGGGCAGTACCGAGGCGAGAAAGCGTTCGGGCATGAGGCGCACATTCCGGATGGTGTGAAAGCGTCAATTTAGACGTAGCGATCCCGGCAAAGTTCCCAGCGTGAGCACATTTGCCATGCGCACAATTGACAATCCAACTAGCTCCCCCTACATTGTCACGCTGACGCTTCGCGCCGGACCCTCGATCACTGCGACCTGGATGAACCTTTCAAATTCGCCTGCTGCCGATCACGCCGATTCCAGCACCATTCTGCTTGTCGACGACCAGCCCGCCAATCTGGCGGTGCTCGAATCGGTGCTGGCCGGGCTGGGGCAGACGCTGGTGAGCGTGACCTCGGGCGAGCACGCGCTGCGCCAGCTGCTCGAGCGCGACGTCGCGCTGGTGCTGATGGATGTGCGCATGCCGACCCTGAGCGGTTACCAGACCGCCGAATTGATCCGCGCCCATCCGCGCGCACACGATGTGCCCATCATTTTTCTGACTGCGGCCAGCGATGCCGAGTTCCCGATCGAGCAGGCGTACGCGCTGGGCGCGGTCGATTACCTGACCAAGCCGGTCAATCCGGTGATCCTGCGCGCCAAGGTGGCAGTGTTCATCGAGCTGCACCAGAAAACCGCCGAGATCGCGCGCCACCAGCAGGCCAGCCACCTGGCGGCGCTGAAAACGCGCGACGAGCGTATCCGCCTGATTCTCGACAATACGCGCGACTATGCCTTCATCGGTACCGACGCCGACGGCATCATCACCGAATGGGAGGGCGGCGCCGAGTCGATCACCGGCTGGTGGGCCGGCAGCGCGCGCGGGCAGAGCAGCGCGATCATCTTTACCCCCGAGGACCGCGCCGCCGGTGTGCCGGAGGCGGAATTGCGCCGCGCGCTGGAGACGGGACGCGCCGAAGACCGCCGCTGGCATCTGCGGCGCGACGGCACGCGCTTTTTCGCCGACGGCGTGATGGTGCCCCTGCGCGACGAGCAGGACCGGCCGCGCGGCTATGCCAAGATTTTTCGTGACGCCACCGCCGAGCAGCTGGCGGCCGAGCGCCTCAAGCAAAGCGAAACGGCGCTGGTGCAGTCGCGCCAGCGCTCGCGCCGCGCCGAACAGGAATTGCGCCGGCTGGCGGCGGTGACGGAGCAATCGTCGGATTTCATCGGCGTGGCCGATTCCGCCGGCCATGTCAGCTACGTCAACCGGGCCGGCTTGCGCATGGTCGGCCTGGCCGACGGCAGCGACATGCACAGCTACCAGGTGAGCGATTTTCTGGCCCCCGAGAGCCGCACCCGCATGGAGACCGAAGTCATGCCGGCCCTGCGCGGCGCGCACGGGGTGTGGGAAGGCGAGCTGCAGTTTCGCCATTTCGGCGACGGCCATCTGATCCCGGTGTATTACAAGGGCTTTGCGGTGCACGACGACCAGGGCGGCAGCGTGGCCTATGCCACCGTGACGCGCGACATCAGCGAGCATAAGCGCGCCGAACAGGAGCTGCGCCGCATCGCCGCCGACCTGTCCGAAGGGGACCGGCGCAAGTCGGAGTTCCTGGCCACGCTGGCGCACGAGCTGCGCAATCCGCTGGCGCCGATCCGCACCGGGCTCGATCTGATGCGCATGCCGAACGCCGACGCCGGGGCGCTGGCGCGGGTGCAGGAGATGATGGACCGCCAGCTGGGGCACCTGATCCACCTGGTCAACGACCTGCTGGACGTGGCCCGTATCACGCGCGGGAAAATCGATCTGAAGCGCGAGCACAGCAACCTGGAAAGCGTGGTGGCGATGGCGATCGAGACCAGCCGCCACGCCATCGACGGCGCGCGCCACCGGTTGACGGTGGAGGTGAACGACGGCGATGCGCCGCTGGAGGTGGACGTGACCCGCATCGTTCAGGTGCTGAGCAATATTGTGCACAATGCGGCCAAATACACCCCGCCCGGCGGGCATATTACGCTCAAGGCGTGGCGCGAGGGCGAGCAGGCGGTGGTGGAAATCGCCGATACCGGGGTGGGCATTGCGGCCGAGGCGATCGGCACCGTGTTCGACATGTTCACCCAGGTCGGGCGCAGTCCGGAACGCGCCCAGGGCGGACTGGGCATCGGCCTGTCGCTGGTGCGGCGTCTGGTCGAACTGCACGGCGGCAGCGTCGGCGCGGTGAGCGCGGGACGCGACCAGGGCAGCACGTTTACCGTGCGGCTGCCGCTGGGCGGGCCGGGCCTGGTGGCGCTGCGCGAGCGTTTGGGTGGCGAAGCCGGCGCGCCCCTGCGCATTCTGGTGGTGGACGATAACGCCGACGCCGCCGACAGCCTGGCCACGCTGCTGCAGCTGCGCGGGCACGAGACGCGCATGGCGCTGGACGGCAGGCAGGGCTTTGAACTGGCGCGCAGCTTCGTGCCGCAGCTGGCGTTTGTCGATATCGGCATGCCGGGCATGAACGGCCACGAGGTGGCGCGCGCGATCCGCGCCACCGACGCCCTGGACGGCATGGTGCTGGTGGCGCTGACCGGATGGGGCGCGCGCGAAGACGTGGCGCAGTCGGTGCGGGCCGGCTTCGACCTGCACCTGACCAAGCCGATCGACGTCGGCGCGCTGGAGGCGGTGTTTGCCGCCGCGCGCGGGCGCCTCCCATGAGCGGCCCTTCGGCCGTGTCGTGCGGGACGCTGGTGCTCAATACGGCCGGCCAGCTGCTGCTGTGCCATGTCACCAATACGCCCAAGTGGGATATCCCGAAAGGCATGCGCGACGATGGCGAGAGCAGCCTGGAGGCGGCCATGCGCGAACTGTACGAGGAAGCGGGGCTGCGCTTCGGGCCCGGGCGTTTCGAGGAACTGGGACTGTTCGACTACCGGCGCGACAAGCGCCTGCACCTGTTCGTGGTGCGCGCCGGCGACGAGGTCGACCCGGCACGCCTGGTTTGCACCAGCTTTTTCCCGCATCCCGCCACCGGCGAGCCGACCCCGGAAACCGATGGCTTCCGCTGGGCCGGGCGGGCCGATATCGGCCGGCTGTGCTGGCCGAATATGGCCAAGCGCCTGCTGGCGCTTGACTGGTAGCAGTCGGGCTCAGGTTTTGCTGCTAGGCCGCGGCGTGCTGCAGGGCCAGCGCGGCGTCGATGGCGGCCAGTTCATCGGCGCTGAAGGCCGGCTTGCCGAGCGCGCCCAGGGCGTCGTCCAGTTGCGACAGGCGGCTGGCGCCGATCAGTACCGAGGACATGCCCTGGTGGCGCAGCACCCAGGCCAGCGCCATCTGCGCCAGGGTCTGGCCGCGCTGGGCGGCCAGTTCGTTGAGCTTGCGCACGGCGGCCAGTTTGGCCGGCGTGAGGTCGCTCGGCTTGAGGAAGGCGGCGCGCGCGGCGCGCGAATCGGCCGGCACCTCGCCGCCCAGATAGCGGTCGGTCAGGATGCCCTGGGCCAGCGGGGAAAAGGCGATGCAGCCGATGCCTTCGTGCCCCAGCACGTCGAGCAGGCCGCCTTCGATGCGGCGCTCGAGCATGCTGTAGCGCGGCTGATGGATGGTCAGCGGGGTGCCCAGCTGGCGCAGGATGGTGGCGGCCTGGCGCGCCAGCTCTGCCGGATAGTTCGAGACGCCGGCGTACAGCGCGCGGCCGCTGCGCACGATGTAGTCGAGCGCGCCCATGGTTTCTTCCAGCGGGGTGTCGGGATCGGGCACGTGGTGGTAGAAGATGTCGACGTAATCGAGGCCCATGCGCTTCAGGCTCTGGTCGCAGCTGCTGACCAGGTATTTACGCGATCCGCCTCTGCCGTAGGGGCCGGGCTGCATGATGTAGCCAGCCTTGCTGGAAATGATCAGGTCGTCGCGGTGGGTGTGCAGGTCCGAGGCCAGCACGCGTCCCATGGTTTGCTCGGCCGAGCCGGGCGGCGGTCCGTAGTTGTTGGCCAGGTCCAGGTGGGTGATGCCGCGGTCGAATGCGCCCAGCAGCAATTCGCGCCCGGTGGCGTGGCGGTCGACGTCGCCGAAGTTGTGCCACAGCCCGAGCGAGATGCTCGGCAGTTGCAGGCCGCTGCGGCCGCAGCGCCGGTAAGGCTGCACTTCGTAGCGGTGGGGCGCGGGAACGTAGGGCATGTAGTCTCCAGGTGTGGGCGGTGGTACCGAATACTGCGGCGCGATTCTAGCATGGCAATTTGTCATGGCCGACTGGCCGGCTCCGGCAATGTCCGGAGACCGTGCGGCCGGATGGCGGCGGCGTCGGCGTTCCGGTAATTAGCGCTTGCCGGGCTTGCGCGGCAGATTCTTTTCGATGATGGCCCAGAGTATCAATACATAGGCGGCCAGGCGGATCAGATAGTGCATGGGGCTGCTTTCCGAGGCCAGCGGATCGAGCGCCGCGATGAAGCGGTGCACGCCTTCGATGCAGAACGAGAGCGCGAAGTAGAGGAAGAAACGGTCGCGGCTGGTGTGCCAGAAACGCAGGAAAAACAGCGCGATGACGAACGAGCCCATGCTCACCGCGCCTGCCAATATTTGGTTCATCGTTTAATCCTTTTCCACGACCAGGCCGTACAGCAGCAGGGACACCGCTACCAGCGCGCTGATCAGGCGGGCCGGCAGCAGGTCGATGTTGGGAAAGACCAGCTTGTCGAGCAATAAAAAGATATTGTTGACCGTCATCGCGCAAAAGCACAGCCCGCTCCAGAACAGCAGGCGATGGCCTTTGCGGCGAAAGCTGCCCAGCAATAGCCAGGCGCAGGCCAGCGAGGTGAGGGTGCACAGGGTATAGATGGCTTCGGCCATTATGAGTCCTTTCGCCAGCGGAATGCATCGGCAAAATGCTGGGCCTGCCTGTCGATGCGTGAATGGATCAGATGGGTGATCGCGACCAGATTCCTGGGATACAGGTCGGCCAGCTGGTCGATGGTTTCGCGCAGCAATGCGGTCGAGGGCTGGTAGCTGAACATGCCGGCTTGCTCGCCGAGCATATTGGCGGCGCACAGATCGCGCAGCAGGGCGCTGGCGGCCGTCTCGGCGATGTACAGCCGTTCGGCAACTTGCACCGGCCCCCAGGCTTGCGGCGCCGCCGTGCGCAGGAGCAGCAGCGCTTCGAGGTGCGGCACGGACGCGATACTGGTCAGGACAAAGCGCCGGATGGCGGGTGGAATCGGTGGCGGCACTGGCAAAGGCGATCGGAGAGCCGGAAAGCACCAGTGTATTCGATTCCGAAAGGCAATGCTCAGGCAATCGTGCGCGGGCCCCAGCGCAGGCGTGAACGCGGCGACGGCGTCAGCACCAGCAGTTCCGGTGTGCCGTCGAGCAGCCCCTCGCGCGCCAATGCCATGGCGCAGGCATCGCATTGGGGGCGCAGGGCGTCCAGGGCGTTGTCGTCGCGCAGCAGGCCGAGCCAGACCAGATAGGCGGGGCCATCGGCGTCGAGCGAGGTGAGAATGCCCGCTTCGATCATGCCGCGTCCGCTGTAACGGGAGAACCAGGCGTCGGCCGCGGCCGCGCAGCGCGCCATCGCGCCGGGTGCGACCGGTAAGAGCTGGGCGACCGCCAGGCCTTGCGCACCGTCCGGCTCGGCACTCGGGTTGACCGGGCCCAGCGCGGGCAGGGCGGCGTCGGCATGCAAGGGGCGCAGCAGCAGGGCATCGCTGTCGACGGTGTAGCGCTGCAGCACTTCGTCGCGGGCACGGGCGACTGCGGCCTCGCGCTGCGCCGCACGGGCGCCCAGGTCGCGGTAGCCGCGCAGCGAGATGAAGTTGTCGTCATGGTCGCGCTCGAAGAATTGTCCGTAGGCGAAACTGTCGCTGTGGCCATCCGGCTCGGTGCACCAGGTTTCCAGATAGCGCGCATAGTGGGGACGTCCGCCGGCGATCACGGCGGTACGGCGCAGTTCGACGATGGGGTAGGGCGCGTGCAAAGCGGTCATGGCGTGACTCCGGATAGACGATGAATGCGGCTGGTCGGGAACCCATGCCGCGCAAATACATTCCTCAGCGCAGTCCGGGGCCCCGGTTTCGCGAGGACAGCGCTATCATATGGCCCTATCAGGGCAGATTTCGCCCTATTTATCTACCAATGTTTTAATATGTACCATCCAACAACACGGGTTCTGGCGGTGCTGGAACTGTTGCAAACCCACGGCCGCATGAGCGGCGCCGAGATGGCCGAACGACTGGGCGTGGATGCGCGCACCCTGCGCCGCTATATCGTGACCCTGGAGGAAATCGGTATTCCGATTACGACCGAGCGCGGGCGCCACGGCGGCTATGCCTTGATGCCCGGCTTTAAGCTGCCGCCGATGATGTTCACCGAGGACGAGGCGCTGGCCTTGTCGGTGGGCTTGCTGGCCGCGCGCAGCCTGGGCTTTTCGGACGCGGCGGCGGCGGTGGCCAGCGCCCAGGCCAAGCTGGAACGCATCATGCCCGACCAGCTCAAGCAGCGCGTGCGCGCGGTGGATCAGACCGTGCGCCTGGAAATGGCACGCACGGTATCGCCGGCGGCCGGCGACTGGCTGGTCATCCTCAGTTCGGCAGCCCTGGGCCAGCGGCGCGTGCACCTGCGCTACCGCGCGCCGGACGGCGCCGAATCGGCGCGCGAATTCGATCCGTACGGGCTGGCTTACCGCGGCGGCTGCTGGTATGCCGTCGGCATGTGCCATCTGCGCAAGAGCATGCGCTCGTTCCGGCTCGACCGCATCATCAAGGCCGAGCCGCGCAACCTGGTATTTGCGCGCCCGGCCGGCTTCGATCCGCTGGCCTACCTGCGCGACTCGATGGGGCAGATGGCGCGACAGCACGCCTTCGAGGTGCTGCTGCACACCGACCTGAGCACGGCAAGCCGCTTCTTCTTCGCCGACTTCGGCTGGTTTGAGCAGGCCGGCCAGCATGTGGTGCTGCGCGGCCATACCGACCACCTGGACTGGTGCGCCGGTCATCTGGCCAGCATGCCGTTCGGCTTCGAAGTGCGCGCGCCGGAAGGGCTGCGGCTGTGCGTGGCACGGCTGGGCGAACGGCTGGTGCGGGGCGGCGCCGCCGCGCCATAGGGGACTTCGAAAAACCTGCGGCGCGGCGCCATGTTCGCCCTGCGCTGCGCGCTGCCGCTGCGTACGGCTGCTACTCGAACGAAACTTGCGCCGCTCGCTACGGTCGTTCGATGTCCCCTATAATTGCCCGGGTCAGCCTTTCGCCACCCCTTCCAGAGACGTTCACCATGTCCATCCTTTTGCCGATCGCCACCACCGCCCAGCCGGACGCCCATGAGCTGGGCATGCTGTCCAATCTCGTCAACCGCCATGGCTGCATCACCGGCGCCACCGGTACCGGCAAGACCGTGACCTTGCAGGTGCTGGCGCAAGCCCTGTCGGGGATCGGCGTGCCGGTTTTCATGGCCGATGTGAAGGGCGACCTGTCCGGCCTGGCCAAGCCCGGCGCGATGTCCGAACGCATGCGCCAGCGTCTGGCGCAGCTGGCCTTGCCCGAACCGGCCTGGGCTGCCTGCCCGGTGACCTTCTGGGATGTGTTCGGCGAGCACGGCCACCCGGTGCGCGCCACCATGTCCGACCTCGGCCCGCTGCTGCTGGCGCGCATGCTGAACCTGAACGATACCCAGGAAGGCGTGTTGCAGCTGGTATTCAGGATTGCCGACGATAATGGCTTGCTGCTGCTCGACACCAAGGACCTGCGCTCGATGCTGCAGCATGTGGGCGACAAGGCGGCCGAGTACCGCACCACGTACGGTAATATTTCGGCGGCCAGTATCGGCGCCATCCAGCGTGGCTTGCTGGCCATCGAGGAACAGGGCGGCGACCGCTTTTTTGGCGAACCCATGCTCAATATCGATGACCTGCTGCAGACCGATGCGAACGGCAAGGGCGTGGTCAATATTCTGGCGGCCGACAAGCTGATGAATGCGCCGCGCCTGTACTCGACCTTCCTGTTGTGGATGCTGTCCGAACTGTTCGAAAACCTGCCCGAAGTGGGCGACCTGGACAAGCCCAGGCTGGTGTTCTTTTTTGACGAGGCGCACCTGCTGTTCGCCGAAGCCCCCAAGCCCTTGCTGCAAAAGATCGAGCAGGTCGTACGCCTGATCCGCTCGAAGGGAGTGGGGGTGTTTTTCATCACGCAAAATCCGCTGGATATTCCCGATACCGTGCTGGGCCAGCTGGGCAGCCGGGTTCAGCACGCCCTGCGCGCTTACACCCCGCGCGACCAGAAGGCCGTCAAGGCGGCTGCGGAAACCTTTCGCCCCAACCCAGCCCTGGATACGGCGCAGGCGATCACTGAACTGGGTGTGGGCGAGGCCCTGATTTCCTTGCTCGATGACCAGGGCCGTCCCAACATGGTCGAGCGCGCCTTTGTGCTGCCGCCCGCCTCGCAGATCGGCCCCATCGATGCGCCCGAGCGCCAGCGCGCCATGGCCCAGTCGGTGGTGGCCGGGGTGTATGAAGCCACGGTCGACCGCGAATCGGCCCATGAAGTGCTGACGGCGCGCGTGGCCACCGCCGCGCCCGCGCCAGTGACGCGCCCGCGCGGCCCCGCGCCGCGTACCGGAGCGGCCCAGCCGGCCGACGGGACCTCGCTGGGCGGCATGCTGGGCGGCCTGTTCGGCGCCACCGGCAAGCGCGACACGCCCATGCAGGCGATGGTCAAGTCGGCCGCGCGCAGCATCGGTTCGCAGGTGGGGCGCGAGCTCATACGCGGCGTGCTCGGTTCGCTGTTGAAGAGGCGCTGAGCCGTTCACGTCAGCGCTCCAGCACATAGTGGCCGGGCGCCGGACCCAGGCCGGGCGGCACTTTGCGGGCCGGCACCCGCGCGCCCGACGAGATCCGTTCCAGCCAGCTCTGCCATTCGGGCCACCAGGAACCGTCGTGCTGACCGGCCGTTTCCACCCAGCGGTCCGGATCGAGATAGCAGTCGCCCTTGGGCCGATGCGCGTGGTAGTAGCTGCGCCCCCGGTGGCCCGGCTCGCTGACGATGCCGGCATTGTGCCCACCGGTGGTGAGCACGAAGTCGATGTCGCAGGACGAGAGCAGATGGATCTTGTGGACCGAGCGCCATGGCGAGACGTGGTCGGTCATGGTGGCCACCGCAAACAGCGGCACCCGGATGTCCGACAGCGCCACCGGCTTGTCGTCGACCTTGTAGCGGCCGGAAAATAAATCATTGTTCAGAAACAGCCTGCGCAGATATTCACTGTGCATGCGCGCGGGCATGCGCGTGGTGTCGGAATTCCATGCCATTAAATCGTTCATGGGCGCGCTCTGGCCCAGCAGATACTGGTTGACCGCCACCGACCACACCAGGTCGTTCGAACGCAGCAGGCGAAACGCGCCGGCCATCTGGCGGTTGTCGAGAAAGCCTTGCTGCCACATCAGGTCTTCCAGCCAGGCGATCTGGCTTTCATCGATGAACAGCATCAGTTCGCCCGCTTCGCTGAAGTCGGTCTGCGCGGCCAGCAAGGTCATGGAATTGAGCGGGTCGGATTCGTCGCAGGCGCGCGCGGCCGCGGCGATGGCCAGCAGCGTGCCGCCCAGGCAGTAGCCGGCGGCGTTGATGCGCTGGCCGGGCACCAGTGCGTGGACCGTGTCGATGGCGGCGTTGACGCCGTCGCGCAGGTAGTCGTCCATGCCGAGGTCGCGGTCGCGTGCGTCGGGGTTATGCCAGGACACGATGAACACGGTATGCCCTTGATCGACCAGATGGCGCACCAGCGAGTTGTGCGGCGACAGGTCGAGAATGTAGTACTTCATGATCCAGGCGGGAATGATCAGGATGGGTTCGGCATGCACGGTGGCCGTGCTGGGGGCGTACTGGATCAATTCCATCAGGTGGTTGCGCAGCACCACCTGGCCGGCAGTGGCGGCGACCTCGATGCCGGGGCGGAAGTGCTCGGCGCCGGGCGGCGGCTCGCCCTGGAGCAGGCGCCGGGTGTCCTCGGCCAGGTTGCCCGCGCCGCGCACGAAGTTGGCACCGCCTTCGCGCCAGGCCGCTTCCGTCACTTCCGGATTGGTCGCGATGAAATTGACCGGCGAGACGAGATCGAGCAGCTGGCGCGCGACGAAGGCCACCACGTCCTGGTGATGTTCACTGACGCCGTCGATGCCGGTGGTGGCGTTGTGCCACCATTGCTGGTTGAGCAGGAAGGCTTGCTGCAGCAGGTTGTAGGGCCACTGGCGCCAGTGCGGATCGCGGAAGCGCCGGTCCTGCGGCAGCGGTTCGATGCACAGCTGTTCGGGCGCGCCCAAGGCGGCGCGGGTGGCGTAGTCCAGCCAGCGCAGGTCTTTGTTCCAGGCTTTGTACAGCAGGCGCTGCCATTTGGCGGGCGAGCTGGCCAGGTGCATGGACCAGTCGGCCCAGGCCAGCGCCAGGCTGGTCGGCGATACGCCCTGGGTGAAGCGCGCGATGCTCGCATGCAGCATGCGGTCAAACGCGCTCGGCGCCTCGATATCGCGCTGGTTGGCCGCCAGGATGCGCGGCGCCTGCTGGGCCGGATTGGCGATTTGATGGGCCGGCGAGGCGGCAGGGTGGACTGGCAGCATGACGTTCTCCAACGGTCGTGTGGGTGAAATTGAGCGGCGGTTTGTCCTGGCGCTATCAGCTTCGTACGGGGGCGAATTGCAAACTTGATGCCGGTCAATGGTGTGCGGGGTGGCGTGGGTTTGCTGTAGTCTGTTTTGCACTTGTGGCAGCCAT
>CAMLIL010000112.1 GCA_946480015.1 uncultured Oxalobacteraceae bacterium
CGATCGACAATTCGCTGTGCTTCGGCGGCTTCATCGATGGCCGCCAGGTGGCCTTCGCCCGGGTGGTGACCGATTTCGCCACCTTCGGCAACCTGGTCGACATGTTCGTTCTTCCCGAGTACCGCGGGCGCGGCTACGCCAAGGAACTGATGCAGGCGATCCTGGCGCACCCCAGCCTGAAAGGCCTGCGCCGCTTCACGCTGGCCACCAGCAACGCGCACAAGCTGTACGAACAGTTCGGGTTCACCGCGCCGCAGTGCCCCGACACGCTAATGGAACGCTATTTCCCGCATATTTACCTGAGCTGATCACCAGTTCATCAGGCAGGGCGGAATCAGCAGGCCGAGGGCCAGCACCAGATAGATCAGCTGCAGCGGCATCATCCACTTGACCCAGGTGATCCAGGGGATGCGCGCCAGCGCCAGGACCCCGACCGTGATGCCGGACGTCGGGATGATCGGGGTGGTGAATTCGCCGAACTGGAACGCCAGGATGGCGGTCTGGCGCGTCACGCCGACCAGGTCGGCCAGCGGCGCCATGATCGGCATGGTCAATGCGGCCTGGCCGGTGCCCGAGTGGATGAAGAAGTTGATCACCGACTGGATCACGAACATCTTCTGCGCCGCGAAGATCGGGCTGGACGACTGCACCAGCGGCATCAGGGAATGCAGCATGGTGTCGATCACGTGGGCGTCGCGCGCCAGGATCACCGTGCCGCGCGCCAGCGCAATGACCAGCGCGGTCGGCACCAGGTCGCGCGCGCCCTGCATGAAGGACGCGATGAAGTCGTCCGCCACCAGCCGCCCGACCTTGCCGATCACGATGGCCATCACCAGGAACAGCGCGGCCATCTCGTCGATGCCCCAGCCGTACTGGATCACGCCGACCACCATGCCGGCCAGGGACAGCAGGAAAATCCACAGCACCGCGCTGTGCGAAGCGGTCATGCCGTTGAAGCCGGCGTCGAAACCGGACAGGTGTTCGCCGCGCCGTTCCTGGTCCATGGCGTAGGTCGGGCTCAGGGTCGGGTCGCGCTTGATGCGCGCCGCGTACCACATCAGGAACGCGATCGTCACGGCGGTGGCGATGGCCCAGACGATCAGGCGGTAGCCGATGCCCGAGAACAGCGGCACCCCGGCGATGCCCTGGGCGATGCCGACGTTGAACGGGTTCAGAAAGGCCGAGGCGAAGCCGATCTGCGAGCCGACGAAGGGAATCGATACCCCGACCACGGTATCGTAGCCGAGCGCGATCGCCAGCGGCACGAAGATCAGCACGAAGGGGATGGCTTCCTCGCTCATGCCGAAGGTGGCGCCGCCCAGCGAGAACATGGTGACGAAGACCGGAATCAGGGCCGCGCGCACGAAGCGCGAATGGCTGTGGGCCCGCGCCACCGTCTTGATCAGCGAATCGATCGCCTCGGTTTTCTGCAGCACCGCGAAAGCGCCGCCGACGATCAGCACGAAGCCGATGATCTGGGCCGCCTCGACGAAGCCCTTGATGGGCGCCATCATCAGCGCCACCGGCCCCTGCGGATTGCTGGCGATGTAGCGGAAGGTGTTGGGATCGACCAGCTGCTTGCCGTTGACCAGATGGGTGTCGTATTTGCCGCCCGGGACCAGCCAGGTGGCCAGGGCGATCAGCGCCAGGATGGCGAACAGCAGGACAAAGGTATTGGGAAGCTTTAATTTTTTCATTATTGGCTTAGCAGATTACCGGCACGGTACGCAGTCGCGCCCGCGATCTTTGCCACCGCCATCCCGCGCAGCACGTGGCGGTGCGCGGTGGAGGCGAACAGCACGCCGTCCACCCCGGCCTTGATCGGGGTGGTGGCGCCGCTGACCGGGTCGATCAGGTCGGCGACGGTGTCGCCGGCCTGGACGCGCTCGCCCAGCCGGCGCAGGAACACCAGCACCCCGGCGTGCGGCGCCGCCAGGGGCTGCACGCCTTCGAGCGGGGTCGGCTGGCACAGCGGCGCCGGCAGGGCCGCGCGCGGCACGTCCAGCACGCCGGCATGGGCGAGGAACTGCATCAGCGCGCCGGCATCCTGTTCGGCCAGCGCGTAGTGCACATCCATCTCGCCGCGCAGTTCCACGGTGGTGGCCAGGCAGCCGGTCTTGGGGATCGGGAAGGCCGCGCCGAAATGGTCGGCCAGGTCCCACCACAGGCGGCTGCAGGCCTCGTCGAAGGGCTCGCCACCGCCGACCAGGGCCAGCAGCACCGCGTGCGCGCCCAGCAGCTGCGACAGCGGCATGATGCCCTCTGCCAGCGGCGTGCCGGTATAAATATGGAGGACAGCTTCGTTATCGCAGTGCAGGTCGAGTACGATATCGGCGTCGATGGCCAGGCCGAGCAGGATTTTCTTGAGGGCGTCGGCATCGGTGCCGGGCTCCCAGGCGGCCACCGACTTGCGTGCATGCTCGCGCACCAGCGCCACGTTGGCCGCTTCGTCGGCGCCCAGCAGGCCTGTCAGCGAGACCTTGAGGTCCTCGGCCACGTGCTTGTAGGCGCGGTTGAAATTGGTGCCGGTAGTCAGATCGAAGCGGCCGAAGGGCGCGCCGTGGATGGCCTGGGCCAGGCCGATCGGATTGGCGGCAGGGACCAGGATCACTTCGCCCTGCAGCTGCGCTTCCAGGCGGGTGAGTTCCTTGCGCAGAAACTGGGCCACCAGCATGGGCGGCACCTCGTCGGCGTGCAGTGAGGCCTGTATGTACACTTTCTTGCCGCGGCCCGGCGTGCCGAAGTGATAGCTGGTCAGTTGGCAGCGCATGCTGCTGCCGGCGAGGGAGACGTCGTGGGTTTTTACGTGCATGGCGGAAAACGGTTGTGGCATCGATAGCAAGTGTGGCACAAATTTCGCGTGCCGAACACGGCGACATCGATCCCGAATCCAGCGTATCATTTGCCTGCGGGATACTGATTCAACTTATAACATTACGCGCCGCCGCAGCGCGTTTTGCGGGGCAGTGCGTGCCCCGATACAAGGAATGACAACCGATGCTGAAATTGGCCTGCCGATATGCAGGAATCCTTCTGGTGGCGCTGGCCACCGCCGTGCAGGCAAAGCCGCAGGCGCCCGCCCAGGAACAGGCGCAACCGCGTGGACAGAACATCCCGGCGCCGGTGGTGGCCAGGCCGCCCGAACCGGTGGTCGAGATCAACAAGCCCAAGCCGGCGCCGAAAGGCTCGCTGGTGATCATCGGCGGCGGCCTGCGTGGCGAAAACGCGCCCGTATGGCAGCGCATCGTCGCCCTGGCCGGCGGGCCGGGCGCCAAGATTGCCGTGTTCGGCACCGCCTCCAACAATCCTGAGCGCGCCGCGCTGGCCGACGTCGAACAATTGAACGCCTATGGCGCCGACGCCTTCGAGGTGCCGGTGGCGGGCCGGGTCGGCAACGATCCGCGCATGCCCGCCAACGATCCCGAGCTGGCCAAGGAAGTGGCCGCGGCCGGCGGCGCGTTTTTCGTCGGCGGCGACCAGGCCCGCATCACCGCCGCGCTGCGCAAGCCGGACGGCACCAACACCGTGGTGCTCGACGCGCTGTGGGACATGTACCGGCGCGGCGGCGTGATCGCCGGCACCAGCGCCGGTGCCGCCATGATGAGCAAGACCATGTTCTATCAGGTCCGTTCGGTGCTCTCGACCCTCAAGCGCGGCGTGGCCGACGGCATGGAACTGTCGCACGGGCTGGGCTTTATCGGCGACGATATTTTCGTCGACCAGCACCTGCTGGTGCGCGGCCGCTTCGCCCGCATGCTGCCGGCCATGCTGGCCAAGAATTACAAGTACGGCCTGGGCATCGACGAAAACACCGCGATGATCATTTCGCCCGACCGCGACGTCGAGATCATCGGCTACAAGGGCGCGCTGCTGCTCGACCTGACCGAGGCCACGACCGAACCGGGCGCCTTCAACGTCAGCAACGTCAAGATCAGCTACCTCGACAATGGTGACCACTACAGCTTCGACACCCACCGGGCCACGCCGTCGCCGGACAAGGCGGGCGGCATGTTCGATCCCAAGCAGCCGTATTACCGCGGCCCGCTGTTCAGCGCCGACATTCTCGGCCATACGGCGGTGGTGGACCTGATGACCAAGCTGGTCGACAGCGATCAGCAGGAAGCCATGGGCATCGCCTTCGGCAGCCCGCGCGACCTGCAGCCCGACCTGGGCTTCGAGTTCCGCTTCAGCCGCACCAAGGAAACGGTGGGCTACGCCTCGGCCATCTACGATGCCTATTCGGCGTATTACCTGCGCCTGGATGTGCGGCCGATTACCATCAAGCAGCCGTTTTACGAGTACCGCAATGCGACCGCTCCGGTGGCCGAGCCGGTGGCGCCCGCGCCTGCGCCCAAGGCGGCGGGACCGCGCCGCTAGCGCCAACATTCGCTTACAACTGAACCGTAAGTACGTGCGCTAGCGAACAGACCGTGTTGTTGCCAGCCCATATTCTGGAATTGCTCCTGAACGAACATATGTCGTTCCGGCCCAATCATCCAGAAGAGGTACACCATGAATAAATTGCTCGCCACCCTGATCGCCGGTTTGTTTGCCACGTCGGTGTTTGCCCAGACCCCCGCCACCCCGGCTGTCGTCAAGGCCGAAGCCAAGGCCGAGAAGACCGTCGCCAAGGCTGAGGAGAAAGAGGCCAAGGTCGATGCCAAGGCTGACGAAAAAGTCACCAAGGCCAATGCCAAGGCCGACGCCAGGAAAGCCAAGGCCCATGCCGCCGCGGTGAAAGAACACGCCGAAGCCAGTCATGACGTGGCCAAGGCCGATGCCGGCGATAAGCTCAAGGCGGAAGCCAAGGCGGAGAAGAAAGTCGCCAGCGCCAATCTGAAGGCCGAGAAGAAGATGATCAAGGCCGACAAGAAGGCCGAGAAGGTGGCGGTTGAGGCGTCGGCCGACAAAGCCGAAGCTGCCGCCAAGACCGCTGAGAAGAAAGCTGAAGCTGCGGCCGAGGTGAAGAAGGCCGCCGCCAAGTAAGCGCAATACGTACTGAAAACACTGCGTCGTCCCCGCGTTCGCGAGGACGACACGGCTAGCCGAGCGGCTTGAGGTCCCTGACCTTGATCTTCTGCTCGAGCGCCTTGCCTTTGCGGGCGCGTTTGCCGAAGTGCGGTTGCAGGCTCGATGCCGACAGATTGACTTCGCGTGGTTTGGCGCCGGCCCAGGTGCCGTGCACGCTCACGCCGCGCTGGCTGATCGGCTGCGCCGCCACCAGCTTTTCCTTGTCCTCCAGCTCCATCAGAATCACCCCGCGTCCGCCATTGGCCAGCGTCTTGAGTTCATCCATGCCGAAGACCAGCAGACGGCCCTTCTCGGACAGGCAGGCAATCGCACTGGCGTTGGCGCCGATCACGCGCGGTGGCAGCGGCACGTCGCCTTCTTCCAGCGTCATGAACGATTTGCCGCCGCGCAGACGGCTCACCATGTCGCCGGCCTTGGCCGCAAAGCCGTAGCCGCCCGCAGTCGAGAGCAGCAGATTGGCCGATCCGGAACCGGCGTAGTAATGGTTGATGCGGGCGCCGTTGACCAGTTCGACCAGCGTGGTAATCGGCACACCGTCGCCGCGCGCGCCGGGCAGGGCCGACACCGGCACCGAGTACACCTTGCCGTTGTCGCCAAAGCCGAGCAGCGTGTCCACCGTGCGGCACTCGAAGGCGCCGTACAGCAAGTCGCCCGCCTTGAAGGTGAACTGGGTCACATCGTGGCCGATGCCGGTACGCGCGCGCACCCAGCCTTTTTCCGAGATGATCACCGTGACCGGTTCGTCCACCACCTTCTGCTCGGCCACCGCTTTCTGCGCTTCCTCGATCAGGGTGCGGCGCGCGTCGCCGAAGGTCTTGGCGTCCGCTTCGATCTCGCGGATGATCACGCGCTTCATGGTCGCGGGATTGTCGAGCATGTCCTGCAGGTTGCCGCGTTCCTTGCGCAGGTCCGCCAGCTCCTGCTGGATCTTGATGTGTTCCAGCCGCGCCAATTGGCGCAGGCGGATTTCCAGGATGTCCTCGGCCTGGCGGTCCGACAGCCTGAATTCGGCGATCAGCGCGGCCTTGGGCTCATCCGAATTGCGGATGATGTGAATCACCTTGTCGATATTGAGCAGGACCGCTTCGCGCCCTTCCAGAATGTGGATGCGGTCGTCCACCTTGCCGAGCTTGAACTCGGTGCGGCGGCGCACGGTGACGAAGCGGTAATCGATCCACTCCTGCAGGATTTCGCTGATGCCCTTCTGGCGCGGACGGCCGTCGCCGCCGATCATCACCAGGTTGATCGAGTTGGACGATTCCAGCGACGTATGCGCCAGCATCATCAGCATGAATTCGCTCTGGTCCTGGTTCTTCGACTTCGGTTCGAACACCAGCCGCACCGGCGCATTGCGGCCGGATTCGTCGCGGATGGTGTCGAGCGAGCCGAGGATGAGCTGCTTCAAGGCCAGCTGTTCCGGCGAGAGCGCCTTCTTGCCCATCCTGATCTTCGGATTGGTCAGCTCTTCGATCTCTTCGAGCACCTTCTGGGCCGAGGTCCCCGGCGGCAGTTCATGCACCACCGCCTGCCACTGGCCGCGCGCCAGTTCCTCGATCTTCCAGCGTGCCCGCACCTTCATGGTGCCGCGCCCGGTGGCGTACATGTCGGCGATCTGCGCGGCCGGCGTGATGATCTGGCCGCCGCCGGGGAAATCCGGTCCCGGCATCATGGCCATCAGTTCGCTGTGGGTGATCTTGGGATTGCGGATCATCGCCACCGTGGCGGCCGCCACTTCGGTCAGGTTGTGCGAGGCGATTTCGGTGGCGAGACCGACCGCGATGCCGGAGGCGCCGTTGAGCAGTACCATCGGCAGGCGCGCCGGCAGCGATTTCGGTTCCGTGGTCGAGCCGTCGTAGTTGGGCTGGAAGTCGACCGTGCCCAGGTCGATTTCGTCCAGCAGCAGCTTGGCGATCGGGGTCAGGCGCGCTTCGGTGTAGCGCATCGCCGCCGCGCCGTCGCCGTCGCGCGAGCCGAAGTTACCCTGGCCGTCGATCAGGGGATAGCGCAGCGAGAAATCCTGGGCCATGCGCACCAGCGCGTCGTAGACCGACTGGTCGCCGTGCGGGTGGAGCTTACCGAGGACGTCGCCGACCACGGCGGCGGACTTGCGCGGCTTGGCGGTGGCGCCCAGTCCCAGCTCGTTCATCGCGTACAGGATGCGGCGCTGCACCGGCTTCTGGCCGTCGGTGACGTCCGGCAGCGCGCGGCCCTTGACCACCGAGACGGCGTAGTCGAGGTAGGCGCGTTCGGCGAAGGTGGAAAGGGTCAGCGTTTCGACGTCGTCGTCGGGAACGCTGGCTTGTTCAAACAGGTTGGCTTGGGACATATTGTTTACCTCTGTCGTCGTCCTCGCGCACGCGGGGCCCCATGCCGGGCATGCGGGCTATGGGTCCCCGCGTGCGCGAGGACGACGTTGTATTAAATATCTGCTTCGGTTTCGTTGCCGTGCTCTTCGATCCAGGCACGGCGCGCCGCCGCTTCGCCTTTGCCCATCAGCATATTGAAGCGCGAGCTGGAGGCGATGTGGTCGAAGTCGCCCAGCGACACCGGCAGCAGGCGGCGGGTGTCCGGGTTCATGGTGGTTTCCCACAGCTGCTCGGCATTCATCTCGCCCAGGCCCTTGAAGCGCGAGATCGACCAAGCGCCGTCTTTCAGGCCGTCTTTCTTGAGCTTGTCCTCGATGGCCAGCAGTTCGCCATCGTCGAGCGCGTACAGCTTCTGGATCGGCTTCTTGCCGCGCGCGGGCGCATCGACCCGGTACAGCGGCGGGCGCGCCACGCAGATGTGGCCGTGCGTGAACAGGGCCGGGAAGTGCTTGAAGAACAGGGTCAGCAGCAGTACCTGGATGTGCGAGCCGTCCACGTCCGCATCCGACAGGATGCAGATCTTGCCGTAGCGAAGGCCGGTCAGGTCGGGACTGTCGCCGTAACTGTGCGGATCGACGCCGATTGCCACCGCAATATCGTGGATTTCGTTGTTGGCGAACAGGCGGTCGCGGTCGGTTTCCCAGGAATTGAGCACCTTGCCGCGCAGCGGCAGGATGGCCTGGAATTCCTTGTCGCGCCCCATCTTGGCCGAGCCGCCGGCCGAGTCGCCCTCGACTAGGAACAGTTCGTTGCGGGTGATGTCGGTCGATTCGCAATCGGTCAGCTTGCCCGGCAATACGGCCACGCCGGACGATTTTTTCTTCTCGACCTTTTGCAGCGAACGCTGGCGCGATTGCGCCTGCTTGATCACCAGGTCGGCCAGCTTGCGGCCGAAGTCGACGTGCTGGTTGAGCCACAGTTCCAGCGGCGGGCGGCAGAAGCTCGAGACCAGGCGCACCGCGTCGCGCGAGTTCAGGCGTTCCTTGATCTGGCCCTGGAATTGCGGGTCGAGCACCTTGGCCGACAGCACGAAGGAGGTGCGGGCGAACACGTCTTCGGGCAGCAGCTTGACGCCTTTGGGCAGCAGCGAGTGCATTTCGACGAAGTTCTTGACCGCGCCGTACAGGCCGTCGCGCAGGCCCGATTCGTGAGTGCCGCCGTTGGGCGTGGGAATCAGGTTGACGTAGGATTCGCGCACCACGGCGCCGCTTTCGGTCCAGGCCACGACCCAGGCCGCGCCTTCGCCTTCGGCAAAGCCGTCCGATTCGCCATTGGAAAACTGCGCGCCTTCATACAGGGGAATCAGCGGCTCGCCGTCGGTGGCCTGGGCCAGCATCTCGTTGAGGTAGCCGCGCAGGCCTTCGTCGTAGCGCCAGGTGGTGGTTTCGCCGCTCTTGGCGTTGGTCAGGGTGACGGTCACGCCCGGCAGCAGCACGGCCTTCGAGCGCAGCAGGCGCTGCAGCTCGACCATCGAGATGTTGGGGGAATCGAAATACTTGGGGTTGGGCTGGGCGGTCACGCGGGTGCCGCTTTTCTTGCCGTCGCGCGGGGCCGGCATCGATACCAGCGGTTCGATCACGTCGCCGTCGGCGAAGGCCATCTTGTGGTAACCGTTGCCGTTGCCTTCCTTGCGCCACACTTCAATCTGCAGGCGCGACGACAGCGCGTTGGTGACCGATACGCCGACACCGTGCAGGCCGCCCGAGAAGGCGTAGGCGCCGCCCGAGCCCTTGTCGAACTTGCCGCCGGCGTGCAGACGGGTAAAAACAATCTCCACGGTCGGCACGTTTTCTTCCGGATGCAGTCCAACGGGAATGCCGCGCCCATCGTCCTCGACCGTGATCGAGCCGTCCGTGTTGAGGGTGACGCCGATATTCTTGCAGTGCCCGCCGAGCGCTTCATCGGAGGCGTTGTCGATCACTTCCTGGATGATGTGCAGCGGATTTTCGGTCCGGGTGTACATGCCCGGACGCTGTTTGACGGGTTCCAGTCCTTTAAGGACGCGAATGGATGCTTCGCTGTAATCGCTTGGTGCGGACGGTTTTTTAGTGGCCATATCTGAATTCTTTATGCGGATGCCTGCGCATTCTATCTTGTCGAGCGGAAAAGGGCAGGGGAGTTGGGGCGAATGATACAGCTTGCCACTGTGTACATTTCTGGGTAGATTCAGTCAGCGGAGGCGCGCGCGACCATCAACTTTTGTTTTTTCCATAACATGCATGCAACCAAGTTCCCCTTCGGCGTGCGCCTGATGGGTTTTGCCGCTGCCGACGCGGCGCAGATCGCCGCGGCGCTGGCGCAGGCGCCGGCCAGCGGCCCGGCGTATTCTTGCCTGCTCGAGGCCAGTTTGCAAGAACCGGATCTGTTTATCGCCAATGGCGACAACCTCAAGGCGATCACCGAGCTGGTGGCGCTCAGCCATGGGGCGTTCCAGCCGGCGCTGGTGATTGGCGCCGCGCCGGCCGATCTGGCCTATCCGCAATTGGCGCGGCCGCTCGATCCGGCGCGCCTGTGGCGCCAGCTGGAGTTACTGGTCGCCCAACGCGCCGAGGCGGTGGCGCGCCTGACCTCGCGCGGGATCGCGCCGCTGCCGGAGCGGCGCCGCAAGGTGCGGCTGGACCTGGATGTGACCGATCCGGCCGAGTACGCCATGCGCCGGCGCGGCCCGCCGGACGGCGCCGTGCTGATCGTCGACCAGCGCGGCGCCTTGCGCGACCATCTGGCCAAACTGCTGGGAGCGCGCAAACGCGCCATCGAATGGACCGACAGCAGCGGCACCGCACTGCTCCTGTGCGAGGAAACCCCGGTGGCGCTGGTGATTATTAATACCTCCATGCCGGGCATCGATCCGTATGCGCTGTGTGCGGCCATCAAGGATGAGCCCGACGGCGCGCGCATCGCCGTGGTGCTGCTGGTCGGCCCGGCCTGCCCCTACGACCCGGTGCGCGGCAAGGCCGCCGGCGTGCGCGGCATCCTCGACAAGCCGGTGGCCGACCGCCATTTGCTGGGGGCGGCCAAGAAGCTGTTGTCCTTGCCTTGATTCCTAAGATGAGGGATGAGTTTTTGCACGATTTGAATCGTGCGGTTAAGCTTGGCGGGCTAATATTGCAGGTGTTAACCGATCTCCGCAGACAATGGCCGACAACGAACAATCCGATCCTCCCAACGCGCCCCGCGTCCCCGATCGCCGTGCTGCCGAAGCGCGCCCGCGCTACCAGAAAGAAAACGACACGCCGATGGCCCTGGCGCGCCGCGTACTGGCCTCGCGCTGGCGGGCGCTGCGCGACAAGATCGGACGCGATTACATGCGCCGTACCTTGCGGATCGGTATTTCAGCAAGGATTTTTCACCCGGAGCCGGGATCGACCGGCCTGCGCAGCAAGAATCTGCAGTATCTGGAAGAGTCGATTGCCCAGTGGGTGATGTCGCGCGACGTACTGGTGTTCATGATTCCCACGGTGAATACCAACGGCTTGCTGCACCCCAGTAATATCACCCTGCGCCATTACGCCCGCCACCTGGACGGACTGGTGCTGCAAGGCGGGGCCGACGTGTCGCCCCAGACGTATTCGGAAACGCCCACCCGCCCCGAATGGAACGGCGACCGCGCGCGCGACGTCTACGAACTGGAGCTGCTGCATGAGTTTGTCGATGCCGGCAAGCCGGTGCTGGGCATTTGCCGCGGCTGCCAGCTGATCAATGTCGCCTTCGGCGGCACCCTGTACCAGGACGTCGCCACCAATGTGCCGGAGGCGCTGGCCCATGTGCACAGCGATTATGATGCGCACCGCCACGCGATCGAATTCGCGCCGGGCTCCACGCTGGGGCGAATGTTTCCCGCCATCAAGGGCGCCGTGGTCAATTCGATTCACCATCAGGCCGTCAAGGATCTGGGCCGCGAGATCCGCATCGAGGCCATGTCGCATCCGGACGGCATCGTCGAGGCGATCCGCTACCAGCGCGCCGATTTCGTCATGGGCTTGCAATGGCACCCGGAATTTCACCGCGCCGGCGGCGCCGATCTGCTCGACTGCACGCCGATCCTGGACGAATTCCTGCGCTCGGCGCGGGAAACCCGGTTTTGAGATGCGACAAAGGCGACATCGGCGACAAATGCGTATATAATGGCGTGAACGCTCTTTCTGGAGGTGCGCCATGCATGCCGCTTTAGCTTGTATCCCTACATCGGCGGTCTCGTCGGAAGAACTGGACCGGTTCCGCCAGGTGGCGCTGATTCGCGACGAGCCGCGCTTTCGCCAATTGCTCAATGAACTGGTGGCGTCGAAAGTCGGCGTCGAGCCGGCGCGGCTTGCCACGCCGGACGAGCGCGAAGAAATGCTTGCGCGCCTGCGCGCACGGCCCGAGGCGCAGCCGGTCGACCCGTGGCAAGCCAGCGCCACCGACCTGCAGCAGGGCCGCATCGCCTTGCTGGCCGAATTCAATCGGCCGGGCAATCTGCCGCTGGCACGCTATGTCAGCCTGGCCGCCAAGTCGCGCCAGCACATTTATAAACTCATCAAGGCAGGCAAGCTGCTGGCGCTCAGCGTGGGCGGGCGCGGCATTCACATTCCCGACTGGCAGCTGGCGGCCGCGCCGGCGGCCCTGACCCAGGCCGTGCTGGCGCGCGCCCCCGGCGTGGATGCCTGGACCGTGTATCACGCGCTGAGCGCGGCCAGCGAGCGCTTCGGCGGCAAAGCCCCGGTCGACGCGGTCACCCTGGCCAGCGTGGATCGCCTGGCGGCGAGTGTGCTCGACACGCTCGGAATCCATCCTTGACCTTCCTCCTGCCGACCACCTGCATCGCATCGGGCGCCTCGCTGCTGCACGTCAGCCGCATTGCATATGCCGGCAGCGAGCTGTATTTCGGCTGTGCGGGCAACCGCTACGACGACCCGGCCGGCAATTATGGCGTGCTGTATGCCGCCTTCGACCTGCCGACCGCGCTGATGGAATCGGCATTCCACACCCACCGCTGGTACCGCGCGCCCCACCTGATGACGCAGCTGGAATTGGGCCAGCGCATGGTGCGCGATCTTGCCGTGTTCGACGCGCTCAGCGTGCTCGATCTGAACGCGCCCGGCGTCATGGCCGGCCAGCTTGGCCTGAACCTGAACCAGCTCACCAGCCGCGATTACCGCCACACCCAGCGCATCGGCGCCCTGGCGTATGCGCAGCCGGGCATCGACGGTATTTTGTATCCGTCGCGGAACAACTATCCCGGCCTGTGCCTGGCGCTGTTCGACCGCTGCCGGCCCAAACTCGGCCTGGTGGCCGATATCGCGCTGAACCAGCACCTGCATTGGCCGCATTTCCAGCGCCAGTACGCGGTAAGGGTCACCCCTATTTAGCCCCCCTGAAGCGCTCGATGGCCGCATTCACCATGCCCTCGGCGCTGCCCTGGTCTTCGTACTGGCGGCGCAGGTAGGAAGCGTCGCTGCCCTGGTCGGCCGCGGCGGTCAAGTGGCGCAGCGCCGCCGTGCTGCCCAGCAGTTCGCCCTGGCGCTCCATCTTGCGCAGCGTGGTCAGGATATCTTCGCGCAGCGACATCGTTTCGTAAGTCTTGGGATGGGTGATGGCGCCGTCGAGCCCGAACCGGCAGGCCTGGAAGCGGTTGAAGTTATACACCAGGTAGTCGTCCTCGACCGGCGGCTCTTCGCGCCGCTCGAGCAGATAGCCGCACAGCGCCTGCAGGTAGCCGGCCAGCGCGGCGGCGCGCTCCACCGTCAGCGGGGTGTCGCACACGCGCAGTTCGATGGTGCCGTATTCCGGCTTGGGCCGCACATCCCAGTAAAAGTCCTTCATGCTCTTGATGATGCCGGTGCCTTCCATCTTGGCGAAGTAGACGTTGGCGAATTCTTCCCAGCTCAGGGTGAACGGCGCCCGCCCGCTCATCGGGAAGGCGAACACGGAATTCAGCCGGGCCGAATTGAACAGGCTGTCATGTCCCTGCACGAAGGGCGACGAAGCCGACAGCGCAATGAAGTGGGGAATGTAGCGGTTCAGCGAATGCAGCAGGAACATGGCGTCGTCGCCGGAGGCGCAGCCGATGTGCACGTGCTGGCCGAATACCGTGAACTGCTTGGCCAGGTAGCCGTACAGCGAGGACAGTTCGCGAAAGCGCTCCTTCGGATAGATTTTCTGCTCGGACCAGTGCTGGAACGGGTGGGTGCCGCCGCCGCACAGGCCGATATTGAGCTGGTCGGCGGCGGCCACCAGGGTGTCGCGGATCTCGAGCAGTTCGGCCAGCAGCGGCACGTGCGCCGAGTGCACGCTCGAATTAATTTCGATCATGCTCTCGGTGATTTCCGGCGTGACGTTGCCGGGAAAAGGCTTGCGCGCCAGCAGGTGCAGCAAGTCCGGGCTGGCGGCGGTCAGGTTGAAATCCGACAGGCTCACCAGCTGCAGTTCAAGTTCGACGCCGAAGGTCAGGGCCTTGGAATCGGCAAAGGGTTCGAGTGGCATGTCAGCCCTCCGTGGTTTCCCGCGCCCACACCAGCGCGCGTTGAATGATGATCGGACCGAAGACTTCAAGCAGCATCGTGACCGCGGCCATGGCCTGCAATTCCTCGGCCACGTCGACCCCGCGCAGGCGCGCATGTTCGAGCAGCAGAATCACGAAGACCGACAGCGGCGCCAGGCCGAGCCCGGTCAGGATGCCTTTGCGCCAGGATATGCCGGACAAATGCGCGAACGCCGTCACGCCGGCCGTTTTGGTGATCAGGCGCATGGCCACCACGCCCAGGGCCATTGCGCCGCCGGCCAATATCTGGCGCCAGTCGAGCGTGGAGGCGGCATACACGAACAGCATCACGGTCAAGACTTCGCCGAGCGCGCCGAAATTGCGCTGTGCCTGGCTGAACGCGATGCGCCGGTGGCGCGCCACCAGCCCGAACGCGAGGCTGGCCACCACCGGCGAGAGCTGGGTGGTGTAGGTCAGCGCCACCAGCAGGATCACCGCCAGTGCGAAGCCGACGGTGGCGTCGTGGGCCAGGTTGCCGAGCTGGCGCAGCACGGCCGGCACCACCAGGCCGAACACGGTACCCACCAGCAGCGACATCGACAGGGCCACCAGGCTGTTGAGGGTGGCGTCGCCGATGTCTTCCGAGGTGTGGAACAGCCAGAAGCCGACCACCACGTTGAAGGTAAACACGCACAGCACGCAGTTAAGCGCCGACAAGTGCAGCACGCGCTCGGTCACCTGGCCCGAGCTGCGCATTTCGTTGACCACGCGGATCACGGTGGCGGGGGAGGTGGCGATGGCCAGCGCCGCCACCATCAGCGCGGTCATGATGGAGGTGTCGAAGGCCATTGCCACCAGGTACACGCCGACGAAGGTGAGCAGCGCCTCGACCAGCGAGGCGGCCCCGAACCAGGGGTTGGTGCGCAGCCAGCGCAGGTTGATGCGGTAGCCGAGTTCGAACAGGATCAGGCCGAAGCCCACATCGGCGGCAATCAAGGCCTGGCCGCCTTCCGATGGCGGCAGGACGCCCAGCTGGGTACTGGCCAGGGCGAAGCCGACCAGTCCGTAAAAGCTGATGCGCGGCAGGCCGGTCAGGCGCTGGCCAAACTCGCCCGCCAGCCAGGCAAGGCAGATTGCCACAGGCCACGAGAGGTTGGTCAGGATCGTTAACAGGTCTGGCATAAAGTCCTTCAGAGTTGACGGGAATTTAAAGCCGCCAAATTCTACAAGACCCACCCCCGCGCACGATTCGGATGCTTAAACTTCGTGCAACTTGGTCAAACCGCTATTTACTCAGCTGTCGCATGGCCCGTTCGAGCCCGTCTATGGTGACGGGAAACATGCGGTTGTTCATGATTTGGCGGATCAGGGCGACCGACTGGCGGTATTGCCACACGCCTTCCGGCTCCGGGTTGAGCCAGATGAATTTGGGAAAGGCGCTGCAGAAGCGCGCCAGCCACTCTGCACCGGCTTCCTCGTTGTTGTATTCCACCGAGCCGCCCGGCGCCAGCACTTCGTAGGGGCTCATGGTGGCGTCGCCGACAAAGATCAGCTTGGTGTCGGGCGGATATTTACGCAGCACGTCCCAAGTGGGGAAGCGCTCGGCGCTGCGGCGCCGGTTGTTTTTCCACAGGTAATCGTAGACGCAGTTGTGGAAATAAAAGAATTCCATGTTCTTGAATTCGCTGCCGGCCGCCGAAAACAGTTCTTCGGTGCGCTGGATGTGGTCGTCCATGCTGCCGCCCACGTCCAGCAGCATCAGCACCTTGATGTTGTTGCGCCGTTCCGGCTGCATCTTGATGTCGAGGTAGCCGGCGTTGCTGGCGGTGGCGCGGATGGTTTCGTCCAGCGCCAGTTCCTCGTCGGCACCGTCGCGCGCGAACTTGCGCAGGCGCCGCAGCGCCACCTTGATGTTGCGCGTGCCCAGCTCGCGGTCGCTGTCGTAATCGCGGTAGCTGCGCTGTTCCCATACTTTGACGGCGCTGCGGTTGCGGCCCTGGCCACCGATGCGGATGCCTTCCGGATTGGTGCCGCCGTGGCCGAACGGCGAGGTGCCGCCGGTGCCTATCCATTTGTTGCCGCCTTCGTGGCGTTCCTTCTGTTCGTTCAGCAGTTCCCTGAGCCGGTCCATCAGCTTGTCGTAGCCGAACTTTTGCAGCTGGGCTTTTTGCTCGGGTGTCAGTTCGCGCTCCATCCGCTTGACCAGCCAGTCGAGCGGAATGGCGGCGTTGCTGTCGAAGGCGGCGTTAATGCCGTGGAAGTATTGGCCGAAGGCGCGGTCGAACCTGTCGAAGTGGGCTTCGTCCTTGACCAGGGTGAGACGCGCCAGATAATAGAAGTCGTCCAGCGACAGGGTGATGACCTGCCGGTCCAGGGCTTCGAGCAAGGTGAGAAATTCCTTGATCGTGACCGGAATCCTGGCGTCCTTGAGCGTGAAGAAAAAGTCGATCAGCACCTTGCTACCTGCTCGGCTTAACGGTTGGCTCTCGACATGGCGATCAGGCGTTCGAACAGGTGCACGTCCTGTTCGTTCTTGAGCAGGGCGCCGTGCAGCGGCGGCA
>CAMLIL010000113.1 GCA_946480015.1 uncultured Oxalobacteraceae bacterium
TGGGGGAGTTTGACCTGGCCAAAGGTGGGGGAATTTAACCTGGCCAACGGGGCTACGAATCAAGGATCAGGATTTTCACTAGTTGTGACGACCTTCGGTAGGTAGAGGCAAATACCTTCACCGGTAAAAAAGAAAAAGCGGTCTTCAATGCCCTGACTTCGTGTCTGCGCAAAGGTTTTTCAATTTGAGAACTACTCTCTTCGCTCAGCGCGAACCCTGGCGATTAAGCACTGCGCTGTCGGTCTCCTTGCTAGCTCACGCGCTGCTGTTGAGCGTCACCTTAGGTGGTCAGACATTCGGACTTCCTGGCCTAAACTTTCCCTGGAAAGAAAGGCGTTTGGGGGCCGATGATTTGCGCATTCTTCTCGCGCCGCTGCGGCCCGCGGTGCCTGCATCGGCAAGGGCACCAGCGCCAGCAGATACTTTGCCGGCTGAAATGCCCAAACCGGTGCTCGCCGCAGTGGAACAGCCCGCAGTTGGGAGCAACGAGACATCAATGTCTATGTCATCCCCCACCGTTGGACATAGCGAGGTGGCAGCCGTACTGCCCGCGCCCCCGATAGCCGCGCCGACGCCAGCAACCGTTCCCGCGCCGCATCAGGAGCCGGTCATGACGGCACCAACGCGGCCCGACGTGAACCTGCCCACCGCGCCACCGGTGAGAGCGCCTGCAACCTCGGTGGCGCGAAATACGCCAACCCAGGGGAGTGAAGTACCTGTACCCAGCAATGCAGCGCAGAAGCAGATCGACCAGGATACGCAGGAGCGGGCGCTTGAGCAGGCCAGGCTCGAGCGTGAGAAGCAGAACGCGGAGCGACTACGACAGGCGGAACTGATGGCGGACGCGCGGCGAGAAGCGGCGCGGCAGGAGCAGCTACGACAAGACGCGACACGCGCTGAGCAAGCGGCCAAAAGCGAAGCGGCGCGAATCGAGGCCGAACGTCAGGAGCTTGCCCGGCAAGAGGGTCTGCGTCGAGAGGCATTGCGACAAGAACGGGCAAGGCAGGACGAAAAGGCGCAGCAGGAGGTCGCTCGGCAGGAACTGGAACGGGCCGAGGCTGCGCGACTGGAAGCTGCACGCAGAGAAGCCGCACGACAAGAACAGACAAGGCAAGCGCAGCTTGAAGCAGCGCGCCAGACGCAGCTAGATGCCGCGCGACAAGACGCAGTAAAGCAAGAGGCAGCACGACGAGACGCAGCAAAGCAGGAGGCTGCTCAACAAGAACGGGCAAAACAAGAGCTAGCGCAGCGGGAACGGACTGAGCAGGAGGCGCAACGCGAGGAGCGGCTGCGCGCTATCGGGAAGCAACTCAACGAGGAAGCGGCCCAGCGCGACGCAGCGTTGAATCGCCCTTCACGCTCGCTGCAGCCCAACGTAAGCAGCCTTCGCCGCGGATGGCTCTTCGATCGCGCCGATCCGAACACCGATCTCGTCCTCTACGCGGAAGCCATGAGCCGGAAGATCGAGATGAATATGACGTTCGACATGGTTCGCGAAACGGTGAAACGGCCTCACGTCCCGCCGGTGGTAACGGTCGCAATCCGCGCAGACGGCTCAGTAGAGAAAGTGACTTTCGTGGTTTCGAGCGGTGTGCCCGCAATCGACGACGCGATACGAAAAGTCGTCGGCAGCCAGGCGCCCTATACCGCGTTCCCGCCCGCCTTGGCGCGTCAGTACGACGTGATTGAAATTCGTCGCACATGGGTATTCGACATGGCCATCCGGCTGCAGTGAAGACGACGACGTTGGCCGGCAGAGCGTCATCTATACGCCAAAACCAATATCGCCTCACACTAGGCTTGTTCGGCCAGAGGTGTTTGCCGAATCCCTTAGCAAGCGGCCGCAGGTTGGGTGGGACAAACGTGTCTGTTATTGACAAGACACCTTAGCTTGAGAGAAGCGCATCGCTGGGCCGTAATTCTTGACGTAAGTATGTGGATCGATACTTGTACTCGCGCGCTCGAGTCTTCATCGGTCTCTTCGTACTGAACTCTGACCGAGGCCGCGCTCCGACAAATAGTCAAGCATGATCGTTGGCATCCAGATCTTTTAGGCAGTAAAACCACCAATTTTGTTCAATATCTTTTATACTACTTTGCGGAGATAACTGGATCGGCTGGGCGTCATGCAAGTTTGGGAATTTATAGATAGTGAACAAAATTATCTATCTTGGCTCGCCAATCATCCGAAGGGGTATGTACTAAACTCTCTAAGCCCACCCAGCGAGAAGTACCTGGTTTTACACACGACACAGTGCAAAGCTGTAAGCCAATCGAAGAAGACGGCGCATCCAGCGTGCTTTACAGGTAACGGTTACTTCAAAATTTGCGCAACCGAAGTCGCGCATCTTAAAAATTGGTGCGCGACGCATGGATTCGACGATTTTTCCTCTTATTGTCCGCATTGCCAACCGGTCGGCCCGTCTTATCCTAAACGTTTGAACTGGACTAGAGATGAGTTAATCCTCGCCTTAGACCTCTACTTCAAAGCTCCGGCGGCACATGGCGATGACAAGCATCCCGGTGTAGTAGAGCTAAGCGAACTGCTCCAAGATCTGCCGATCCATACCCAGGCAATGCGTCTCAAGAATTTTAGGAATCCCAACGGAGTCGGTTTAAAGCTAGTGAACTTCCAATCTTTGGATCCGGCCTATTCTGGAACCGGCATGCCGCAAGGGGCACAGAAAGACCGCGATATCTGGAATGAGTTCGCACACGATATCGATTTGCTGTCTGCAACTGCGCTCGCCATACGGGAACTCTACACAAGCTTTCAACCCAGCGATCTTGTATCGGTCGACGGGGACGATGGCGTTGCCGAAGGAGGAATTTTGGGCGCCGCGCATAGGCGCCACGAGCGCAACAGCAAGATAGTTCGAAAGAAAAAGCGAGCAGTTTTCGCATTACACATGGCTCTGAAATGTGAAATCTGCGATTTCGACTTCGCCGCCACCTATGGCGAACTTGGCAGCCAATTCGCAGAATGCCATCACACCAAACCAGTTTCAAAAATGCAGCTTGGTGACAAGACAAAGTTAGACGACCTAAGCATCGTCTGTGCAAACTGCCATAGGATGCTTCACCGTGGTCCTGAGCTGCTGAGCATCGCGGAACTAAAAAAGATATACGATAGCGAACGCGCGTCTCACGCCATAAAGAGCACGTTTATTGGCCCTTCTGCCTGATGACGCTTCAATTGGCTTACAGGGGGCTTGCCTACGATATGGTTGCCCAATAACCGCACTACTGTCGGCTACGCGAATCTGCCGAGTGCGCCAAACGCGGCGCCGGCGAGAGCGGGTGTAACCGCCGATTCGACATTGCCATTCGCCTGCAGTGATGACGAAGACGTTCGCTTAACGGAAATACTCATTCCGGTTTGCGCCGTCAAAAGCTTCCTGACTTCATGCAGCACTTCTTGAAGTGTTTTCCGGAACCGCACGGGCATGGATCATTACGCCCCAGTTTCTCCAGAAGTTCTTTATCGCCATGCACGAACCGGACGCCGCGTTTAACCTGCGTTTCGGATGGGAAGCCTTTCCTGCGCTTGCGGGTGATCTCGAAAGCACTGTTGTTGTTCGATGTCTTTGGTTTTCATGATAGTTCTCCCTTGCGATGTGCCGCCTGCGCGGCGAAAAGATGCTCGTGACGGGCCAGGCTACATGCCCAATCCGTATTTTTTCAATTCCTGTGAACCGAGTTGCCGTTTCGAGACCGCGTATTTGTCCGGCGTGCCATACAGATCACGATTGCTCGGCTGTGCCTTATGCGTTGGCAGATCCCCGTGCTCGCGCGATATCCACTCCTTGCGCACGACGTCCCAGCAGGCGTCATGAACGGCCTGCTTCGCCACCTTGCCTTCACTTTCACGGATCTCCACTCTGGCAATCGGCAGCACGTCGAGTATCACCTCGTACCAGTTACCATCGATGCAGCGAAGCTGCCGACGCTCGTCGATATCGCGACGGCCCGCGCGTTCCTGGTCGTACCGAGCCTGAAGTTCTTGCTGACGGCGCCTGCTCCATGGGACGTGATGGCGATTGCGCAACAGGATGCCGGTGCGCGGATGGACGAACAACCCGATATCCGCCTCCTCGATGAACGAGTTCTCGCGAGGCCACCTGGTTCTGCGGAAAAGCACCTTCCCACCATCAGGTGTTTCCACCCAATGGGTATCGACGGCAACGAAATCGTCGATGTGCTGGAGGATATGCCGCTTGACCGTATTGCGGGCATCGATGGTGGCCCGAATCTCGCTGTACACCTTGTCCCACGGACGGTTCACCTGCTTCTCCAGGTAACGCTGGAACGGAGCAAGGTTGTCGTTAAACCGCTTCCACCGCTTGGTGTATCCGCGCTTCATGCCGAGCTTGGCCGGCGCGTTTTCATCGTTGCGGAACTTGCGGCCGTCGCGGCTATAGCCATTGCTGTTGACCAGCCGTGGCCGCTCCACGATGACCTTGAACATGTCTTCACGCATGATCTTTTCCTTCTCGTTTTTGTTCAGTAACCAGCGAACGCAGTACCTGCTTTTCGGTGCGTCGCTGCTTGCGCCTGGCCTGATGCGCTCCGTGCGCGCCCGCGTTGAGCTGCCTGGCAACGACGGCATGCGGGTTACGCGGCTTCATTGGCTTGTTAGTCGATTTCATGTCTTATCCCTTGATGCAAATGACCTGGCGCAGCGTGTGCACGACCTCGACCAGATCCGATTGATGCTCCATGACCTTGTCGATGTCCTTGTACGCCGCCGGAATCTCGTCCACGACGCCGCCGTCCTTGCGGCATTCGACACCCTCGGTTTGCTGCGCCAGGTCGAATCGGTTGAACTGCCGCTTCGCTTCGCTGCGGCTCATGCGGCGGCCGGCGCCATGCGAGCATGAGCAGAACGACTCCGGATTGCCCTTGCCACGCACGATGTAGCTCTTGGCGCCCATGCTGCCCGGGATGATGCCGAGTTCGCCTTCGCGTGCCGAGATCGCCCCCTTGCGCGTGACGAACAACCGTTCGCCGCCGTGCGATTCGCGCGCCACGTAGTTGTGATGGCAGTTGATCGCTTCGCCATCAAACTTAAAGGCAGGCAAATGCTGAATCAGTACGTCGGCCACGCGGCGCATCATCTCGCGGCGGTTGATGAGCGCGTAATCCTGCGCCCACTCCACTGCTTCCACGTAGTCGTCGAACAGCGTCGATCCTTCGCTGAAATAGGACAGGTCCTTGTCCGGCAGATGAATTTTGTGACGCTGCATGTCCTTGCGCGCCGCCGAGATGAAGTAGCGGCCGATAACGTTGCCGATCCCGCGCGAACCGGAATGCAGCATGATCCAGACGCGCTGCGCTTCGTCGAGACAGATCTCGATGAAGTGATTGCCGCCGCCCAGCGTGCCAAGCTGGCAGATCCAGGTCTGCGCGAACTTGTGCTGCATCTTCATGATGCCGCCGTGTTTGGCGACGATGCGGTCGAGCCGGTCGTTGAGCGGCCGGCCCACACGCGCATGCGCCGAGCCGCGCACCTTGTCCCAGGCGTGCTGTTCGAAACCGGCCGGCACCGCGGCTTCGATCGCGCTACGCAAACGCGCCAGGTTGTCGGGCAACTGGCTTGCCGTCAGCGTTGTACGGACGGCGTTCATGCCGCAGCCAATGTCGACACCGACCGCCGCCGGAATGATGGCGGAACGCGTTGGAATGACGCTGCCGACGGTGGCGCCAACGCCGGCATGGACGTCGGGCATGGCGGCAACATGAGGATGGACGATCGGCAGCCTCGCGATGTTCAGCAGTTGCTGGAGCGCAGAGTGATCGATCTCGTCCGTGTAGATGTGCACCGGGACGCGTCCCTTGTGCAGTGTTTGTACGATGGGCATAACTTTTCCAATGGAAGTTCGTTATGCCGGCGTTCTTGATTCGAAAGACTGACGTCTTCCGGAAAACAAAAACCCCGGCGAGTTTCCTCACCGGGGTCCTGAAGGGAACGACCGGCTCGGGGCGGCATGGTTGCCGAGCCCCGAGCAGCACTGCGCGGGGCTATCTGTGTTGCGAGTGGTTGATAGCCGTACGTGGCATGCCCGTCCCTTTCTTTAAAAATTGGTTGATCAAAATCGATGAGGTGCGATTCTGCGCGAGTCGATATAACGTTGTCAAACGATTTATGTTGGCATGCGATGAAACTGTTGTATCGAGCGCATGCCGTGTCGTCAGCATTTGCTCACCACGCAAGTCTGAACACCATCGCGCTCGCCAAACTGTACCCGCACCGGCAGGAAGCGCTCAATGACGTCGGCATTCGTCTTCGCATGCATCGATACCGACTCGGTCGTGAAGCCGCCATTGCCCGCCAGTGCCAACGGCAGCATCAGCTGGTCGGCCAGGTATTCACCGACCGCCGCGTTCGATGCAATGTAGCGGCGCGTGTCCTGCAACGCCTGCCGCGCTACCGCTTCCGCGCGTACCGATTTCTCGCCGAACGCCGTGACCACCTCGGTCACATGCTCATACTCGAGCGTGACCAGCAACGCGTTGCCCGGCCCCTGCTCGCCGGGCAATCCACGGATCAACAGCTGAGGCTCGCCCCACCCCATCCCGGTGCCGATACATTCGAGTTCGCGCTTGGCAACGCTGGCCGGCACGCCGGCGATGAAGCTTTCCGCATAGGCAGCAGTCCGTTCGCCGCGCGCCATCCATTCGAAAGGCCGCAACTGCTTGCACGGTGCGATGTTTGCGACCACTTCGCCGCCGCCGGCCGGGTAGAACCCGAACCGGTCGATGCGGATATCGATCGCTACGCCCATATCGGCCATTGCACGGCAATAGGCGCGCTGCAGGAATTGCACAGGCGGCGCCATCGGGTTATGCGTGCCGCCGCTGACCTTGACGGTCGACGGCGTGTCGGCGAACAGCAAGGCCGGCATCAAGGTCTGCAATACCAGCGTGCAGCTGCCCGCCGTGCCGATGGCGAACTTGTAATCGCCGCCCTTGATGGCCTTCGGCGCGAAGGCCAATGCCTGCGATCCGACCGCTGCGCCCGCCACCTCCGCATCGCATACCTGAGCGGCCGCTTGCACGGCAACCAGGTGCTGACGCATCAGCCCGGGCTTGGCCCGCTTGACGCGAATGTTCTGTATGCGGAAAGGCCGGCCGGTGATCATCGACAGCGTCAAGGCCGTGCGAAGGATCTGGCCGCCGCCTTCACCCATCGATCCATCCAGTTCAATCATGTCTTCTTGTTCTTTCTTTTTGTTATCGGACTGCCTTAGCCCTTCACACACACCACCTGCTTCAAGGTATGCACGACTTCAACCAGGTCGCGCTGCGCTTCCATCACCGCATCGATATCCTTGTACGCCATCGGAATCTCGTCGATCACGTCGGCATCCTTGCGGCATTCGACGCCTTCGGTCGCCTTGACCTGGTCGTCGATGGTGAAGCGGCGCTTGGCCTCGGTGCGGCTCATGGTACGCCCGGCACCGTGGCTGCAGCTGTTGAAGCTTTCCGGGTTTCCCTTGCCGCGCACGATGAAGCTCTTCGCCCCCATCGAGCCCGGAATGATACCGAGTTCGCCGGCGCGGGCCGACACCGCGCCCTTGCGCGTGACCAGTACATCCTTGCCGAAGTGGTGCTCCTTCTGCACGTAGTTGTGGTGGCAGTTCACCGCTTCCACATGCGTCTCGAAGGGCTTGGTGATTACCGTCCGTACTGCCGCGATCAGGTTCTGCATCATCACTTCGCGGTTCATCCGTGCGAACTTCTGTGCCCAGCTGACCGCTTCGACATAATCGTCGTAATGCTTCGTGCCTTCCGGCAGGTATGCGAGATCCTGATCGGGCAGGTTGATGAAGTGCGTACGCATATCCTGCTTGGCCAGCTCGATGAAGTACGAGCCGATCGCGTTACCCACACCGCGCGAACCCGAATGCAGCATGAACCATACCGACCCGGCCTCATCCAGGCAGATCTCGATGAAGTGGTTACCGGTACCCAGCGTTCCCAAATGCTTGTAGTTGTTGGTGTTCTTCAGCTTCGGCGTCTTCTGGCAGATGACGTCGAAGGCGTCCTTGAGCTGCAGCCAGGCTTCGTCAACCGGCTTCGGCGGCGTTTCCCACGAACCCTTGTCTCGGCCCCTGAAGCCGCGGGTCTTGGGCGACATGCCGTGCGGTACCGATTTCTCGATCGCGCTGCGCAAGGGGCCCAGATTATCCGGCAAGTCGTTTGCGCTCAGCGTGGTCTTGGCCGCCATCATCCCGCAGCCGATATCGACACCGACGGCAGCGGGAATGACGGCGCCCAGCGTCGGAATCACGCTACCGATCGTCGAACCCTTTCCCAGGTGGACGTCCGGCATCACCGCGATGTGCTTGTAGATGAAGGGCATCATCGCGGTGTTGGTCAGCTGGCGCCTGGCATCGACCTCGACAGGCACACCCTTCGTCCACATCTTGACCGGACGTCCGCCTTCGATATTCAGCACATCGTATTCTTCGTGTTTCATGATCATTTCTTCGTTTCTATAAATAAGTCGATGACAAGTGGCGATGAAATGTCGACTGAGCTACCGGCTTGCACCGGCCCGGGATTGAACCGGGGACCTCCGGAGTGGACTCCGGCGCTCTATCCATGTAATTCCATCTGCATTCATCAAAAAGGTTACTGGCGACACGCGGCATTCGCCGCACCGTTTCCGGCACTCGTGTCACCCGTGCTACGTTGCCCCGACAAGAATCGACAGGACATTCTGCCAGACCTGCTCGGCCTGACAGGCCGGATTCGAACCGGCTTTACCAGATGTAGTCCTGCCCGCATTCGGGGAAACCGTTACTTGAGCCGCTGCACGACAAGCGTTCGATGTGACGAGACATACTGACAATGTAGTCACACCGGCATTCGTACCCCGCTCAAAATCTGCTCTTCCTACCCTGATTACCCAGCCCATAACTGTCTCCTAAATCTGAATCGACTGGATTTCTCCAACCCAGTGCGCCGCACTCAACTGGCCAGCCGCGAATGCCGCGATGATGTTGAACACGTCATCCGAAAAGCCACCGATGTTCAGCACGTCGTGGCATTCCGCCGCCTGGGTCGTGCCATACGGCGCAATGTCGATGCACACCAGCTTCGCGTTCCGGTTGCGCTTCTTGAACACTTTCCATTCGCGCATGGTCGCTGTGGCTCCATGGCGCGTCGCATCGACCCACGACTGGTTATCCGACACGAACACGACCAGGTCGGCGTGTGCCTTCTTTTTGTTCAACATGGCCAGCGGCGCGCTGCAGTTCGTGCCACCGCCACCGATCGATGCCAGCTTCTGCGCGTTGGTCATGACCGTGTCGCGCGGATTAAGGTTGATCTCCACCACGGCGTTCTCGAACGGCAGGACGGTCGTGGCCGCATTCTTGCGCAACATCGCCGCAGCCACCAGCGCTGCAACGTCGATGCAACGCACCGCCGTCGACGCGGAACCGCGGTAACCCGTCACCGGCGAACCCATCGATCCCGACACGTCCGGGCAAACGACGACCCTGCCTTCGATCTGCGGCACGTTGGCCAGCGCGATTTCCAACGCGTCCTGCAAGGCTTCGCGGATCGCCAGCGGCACATCCTGCGTTGCCGAACGATAGGCCGACATCAACTGGTACGGAAATACCTTGGCCTTCGCAATCGCATTCGCATCGCACAGCTTGGCGGCAATCGCCTCGACCATGCCGGGCAAGGCGTACACGCCATGCCGCGCAAACGTGTTCAGGTTCATGCGCACCATCTGCCAGCCGCCTTGCCGCGCAATCTGCGCCCAGGCCTCGGCGGACAGATCCAGCGCGGTCAGCATCTGGAACGGCACCTCCGGCAGCGGCTGCGACCGATCCCGCTGGTAGGCCTCAAAGGCTTTCACAATCGGCGGCAGCGCATCAGCGTTATGTGGCTTGCCGATCAACCAGGCGAAGAAGGCTTCGCGCCATACTTGCGCTGGCTTCGGGTGCACCATCTTCACGACATCGGCCAGCGAGGGCGCCTTGCCGACGGCAGCCAGCAGCGCTTTTTCCGACGCCGTGTTCAGCCACTTCTGCACCAGCTTTTTCGGACGCGTGCCGAGCGATTTGCGGCCGGCGGCACCGGAGCGGACGATCTGCACGAAGTTACGCAGCATCTTGCCGCTGTCGATCACGCGATCGAACACCGGCGTCAATTCGGCCGCGCCCCTGGCGGCCAGGATGGCGGCCAGCAAGGCCGGCATGTCCTTCATGTAGCCGCGCTCGCGGCAGTAGATCGCTGTCTGGGCGATGAAGCGGGCATCGACTTCCTTGGCCAATTCCAGCACGGTATCGAGGTGCGTTTCCGCATTCGCATAGTACGTATCGTTCAGGCAGCCGGTCGCGGCGTATTGCGCCAGCCGATGCTGCGGCGACAGTTGATAAGCGGCCGCCTGTTCGACATTGACCGCATTCGCGGTCGGCAGGAGTTTCCCCTTCAGGCTTTGGAACAAGCTGGCGTTGGCCATTTTTATTTCCTCATTTTTTTTGGTTTGTGCCTTCCTTATTGCAAGGGGTGTGCCAGCGGCGGGGAACGAAGGTCTTCCGCCATCTAAGTAGTTGTTTTGTAAGAAGACGCTTCGCCAGGCAGGCGACTTCGAGGAAAAGGGGGCGCTCTTCATTTCGTGATAAATTATCCGTTTATATAAACGTTTATCCAAAATAATGAAGAGCAAACGCATCGTCGTGATCGGTTTCATCGGCACCCAGCTCGACGGCGGCAAGGGCAGCGTGCGCTGGGAGAAGTGGCGGCCAACCGTTGCGCTCACCCAGCACGAAGATGTGGTGGTCGAGCGGGTCGAGTTGTTGTTCAACGGCCGCCATGGCGAACTGACCGAGCTGATCACGCGCGATATCGCATCGGTATCCCCGGAAACCAAAGTCGTCGCGCACCGCATGCAGATAAACGACCCGTGGGACTTCGAGGAGGTGTACGGCAGTCTGTTCGATTTCGCCAAGGGCTATCCCTTCGATCCGGATAACGAGGAATACTGGATCCACATCACGACCGGCACGCACGTCGTGCAGATCTGCATGTTCCTGATGACCGAGGCGCGCTATTTCCCCGGGCGCCTCTTGCAGGCCTCGCCACCGCGCCGCCAGACGATCGGCGACCCTGGCAGCTACACGTTGATCGATCTGGACTTGTCGAAGTATGACCAGATCGCGCAGCGCTTTTCGCGCGAGCAGCAGGAAGGCGTCGCGTTCCTGAAGTCGGGCATCGCCACGCGCAACGCGCGCTTCAACGCGATGATCGACGAACTCGAGCGCGTGGCGATCAAGTCGAAAGCGCCGATACTGCTGATGGGGCCGACCGGCGCCGGCAAGTCATTTCTCGCGCGCCGCGTGTATGAGCTGAAGAAAGCGCGCCACCAGCTCGACGGCAAGTTCGTGGAGATCAACTGTGCGACACTCCATGGCGACGGTGCCGGGTCGACCTTGTTCGGCCATATCAAGGGCGCGTTCACCGGCGCCGCGTCCGATCGTCCGGGACTGCTGCGCACGGCGCACAAGGGCTTGCTGTTCCTTGACGAGATCGGCGAGCTGGGCCTGGACGAACAGGCGATGCTGCTCAAGGCGGTCGAAGAGAAGCGCTTCCTGCCGGTCGGCAGCGACCATGAAGTACAGAGCCACTTCCAGCTCATTGCCGGCACCAATCGTGACCTGTCGAAGGAAGTCGTGGCGGGCCGCTTTCGCGAAGACCTGTATGCACGGATCAATCTGTGGACTTACGAGTTGCCGGGCCTGGTGGACCGCTCCGAGGATATCGAGCCGAACATCGATTACCTGCTCGCGCAGTTCGGCGCCGAGAACGGCGAGATGGTGCGGTTCAACAAGGAGGCGCGCGAGCGTTACATGCGATTCGCCATGTCGCCCGAGGCACGTTGGGTCGGTAACTTCCGCGACCTGTCTGCGTCGGTGCTGCGCATGGCGACGCTGGCCGAAGCCGGGCGCATCACCGATACGATCGTCCAGGACGAGTTCGGGCGCTTGCGGCGCCTGTGGCATCACTACACCGAGGGAAATGCCGGTGCGGGCGATGTCGATCTCGACGCCGTGCTTGGGCGGGAGGCGGTCGAGCAGCTCGACTTGTTCGACGCGATGCAATTGAAGGCGGTCATCGGGATCTGCCGGCAATCAAAATCGATGTCGGACGCGGGACGCAAACTGTTCGCGATGTCTCGCGAGGCGAAGGCGCGGCCTAATGATGCCGACCGGTTGAAGAAATATCTGGCGAAGTTCGGTTTAGCCTGGGAAGCTGTCAGCTTGTTACAATAATCCCAAGTTCACATGCGTGAAATGCCTTACGAATCGACTCACCAGCCGTGAAAAAAACCTCACACTATCGCAATCCTGACGCGATCCTTGTCTGGCTCCAGTCTGGCCCTGGACTGCCTGAATTGCGTGAACGCTTTCCCCAAGAGTGGGAAGAAGTCTCGGCGGAAGTGACCGATGTCATCCGATCAGGACGTCCTGAACAATTGAAGGCGATGACTGATGCGCTAAATCGTGCGGAGGTACTCGCGCCCTCGAAGAACGGCGTTGCATCGAAAGCCGGTCGTGAAGCACTGGTCTCCAAGGCCATTCGCGGCCGCATGCTCGCCGAGTACGTTAAAACGCAGAGCCTGGCTGTTGCCGCCGGTAAGACTGGACGATTCAAACTCGGCCTGTGGAGCGGTTTCTTAGCCCAAAAATTGCTGTTCGCCCGGGATTTTGAGCGCCGCCCGGTATCACGGCGCCTGTTTCGCCTGGTGTGGCCATTCGTGTGGCAGCGCCGTCTCGTCATGCCCTTGGTTCAACAGCGCGGCATTTACTGTTTCTACTCAAAGGAACTCGTGGCGGCACTCGCCTCGCTCATCGGCGAAAACGTATGCCTGGAAGTGGCGGCGGGGGATGGAACGCTTTCGCGCTTCCTTCGCGAGGGCGGTGTGAATGTCATCGCAACCGATAACCGCAGCTGGTCTCATGCGATCGACTACCCGGAGGATGTGCTTGCCTGCGATGCAGTCCAATCTCTGGCACGATTCAGTCCAGGTGTAGTGCTGTGTTCGTGGCCTCCTCCGAATAATGGCTTCGAACGCGCGATTTTCGCCACGCCAAGCGTCAATACCTATATTGTCATTGGAAGCAAGATGCGTTCAGCGTTTGGAAACTGGGGGGCCTATGCGGACCAGAATAAATTCGAGATGAGTGAGGAACCTGGCCTTGCGGAACTCGTGCTCCCGCCGGAGCTGGAGTCAGCCGTTTACGTGTTTCGGCGGCGATCCTGAACTGACAGGAACTGCGACAACACCTTCGTGAACAATTCCGGTTCGAAATAGCCCTGCTGCCTTGGTTTGACCATGTGCGCATGAACTCGCGTCGTTCCATGTCCCGTCCCCAAACAAAAAACGCACTTCAGGCCGTGAGGCGCGAAGTGCAAAGAACAACAGGAAGCTGGATTGTTTTAGAGTTCGTCGGCGTATCGCTGTCTGGCCTGGCCTGCCGCAGAATCGGGTCCCCGCATGTGCGAGCACAAGGCGATCAGAGCGGCGGCGAACACACGGGTTCGTTTTGTTGGGTGCATTGTCTTTGTCTCCTCAAGCCACCGCGATCGAGGCGGTGGTCTTTACAACTGCAGTCGGTCTCGCCCCGGGCCCGAGCGATACATCTTTTTTCTTGTTATCGATAACAATACCGAACATTAACATCCCTTTTCGGCGTCGTCAACAGTGTTGGAAACATCAGATTGGTGAATGTGTGCGGCCGTGCGGATCAGTTAAGATCGTCGCCTAGCGAATTCTTTCTTTCACCAGCCGACAATGACCTACGACCTCGTGATTTTCGACTTCGATGGCACGCTGGCCGATTCGTTTCCGTTTTTTGTCAGCGTCTTCAACACCATCGCCGACCGCCACCGCTTCCGCCGGGTCGACACGGCGCACGTCGATCACCTGCGCCATCTTAGCGCGCGCGAGATGATGCGGCATGTCGGCATGCCGGCGTGGAAGCTGCCCATGGTATCCAAAACGTTTATCGCGATGATGAAGGAAAACGGCGCAACCGTTCCGATATTCGACGGCATCGACGCTGCGCTGCGCGCCATCGCCGCGCATGGCGCGCAGCTGGCGATCGTCTCGTCGAACTCCGAACATAATGTGCGCCATGTGCTGGGCGCGGAACTGTCCGCCCTGATCGGCCGCTTCGAATGCGGCATGTCGATCTTCGGTAAGGCCGCGCGCCTGAAACAGGTGATCAGGGAGAGCGGCGCCAGTGCCGCAAAGGCCGTGTTTATCGGCGATCAGGATACCGACGCCAAGGCTGCCATGAAATGTGGAATCGCCTTCGGTGCCGTCAGCTGGGGCTATGCGCCGGTCGAGATACTGCGGCACCATGGCCCGGTCGTCGAATTCGACACCCCGGCCTGCATGGCGCAATACCTCACCAGCTGAACCGGTCTCACTTCGCGGCGGTTCGATACCGCTGCGAAAGCGTCGTTTCCCCTTGTCCACTGTGCCGTTCGGCATCGGCGCGGCGTCCGTTTTGAGCGAGTTTGGTTTCATGTCGAAGTTTGATCGAATCGACATCCAAGGGCCGCTCCATCGCTCAAACTGATTTCAACGGCGGAGTAGCAAATTGGGAATGCACCAGTCTGCAACACTGGGGAAGTTGGTTCGATTCCAACATCCGCCTCCATCTTTCGCACACCCGTTCAGGGCACGCAAGGGTTCGTCAATGAAATCATTTATATCGTTTTCATTCGCGCTGGCCATGTGCGTGCTGAGCGCACTGGCGCATGCCGCGCCACCGGCAGCCGCGGGCTATGACTTCTACGTGTCGCCGGACGGCTCGGACGCCAATCCCGGCACGGCCACGCTGCCTTTCCAGACCATCCTGCGCGCCTCGCGCAATGCCTTGCCCGGGACCACCATCCACGTAGCGCCGGGAAATTACACCGGTGGCTTCAAGACCACCATGAGCGGCACGCCGACCCAGCGCATCACCTATTTGTCGGTAAACAAATGGGGCGCCCGCATCGTGCCGCCGATGCATTCGGTCACCGAAACGGCCTGGGATAACCGCGGCAGCTATGTCGACATCGTCGGCTTCACGGTGGACGGCAGCGCAGTACAGCGCGGAATGAAATGGACGCGCGGAATCTACATCGGCGGCTCGCACAATCTGGTGCGCGACAACCACCTGCACCACCTCGCGCGCCAGACTCCGTGCGCCAGCTCGGGCGGCGCGGGCATCGCCGTGGACAGCTACTACCGCGGCATCCGCAACCAGGTCATCGGCAATACGGTCAACGACATCGGCCCGTCCGGCTGCCGCTTCGTGCAGGGCATCTACATCAGCACCAGCGGCGTGGTGCAGAACAATGTGGTGTACGGCATCGGCGGCGCGGCCATCCAGATGTGGCATGACGCGAACAATGTCGTTGTCAGCAACAACACCGTGTCGGCCTCGGGCATCGGCATCCTGGTCGGCGGTGGCGACTTCTATCACACCACGGGGCCGAACGATTACACCAGCGTGCACAACAACATCGTCTTCGACAACCAGGTCGGCGTTTCCGAGCAGGGCGAGACCGGCGTCCACAACAGCTACCGCAACAACCTGGTCTACCAGAATGCCACTGCCGACTGGCAGTTGCGCAATGGCCTGGCCCACGTCGCGACGGTGGCGCAGGCGCCGCAGTTTGTTCGCTATGGCAAGCGCGGCAATCCTGATTTCAGGTTGCTGCGGAGCTCGCCTGCAATCGGCAACGCGACGCGCGACCTGGGCGCCGTCGACGACATTGCCGGCAAGCTGCGCCCGACCGCATCGCCCCCCGACATCGGCGCCTACCAGCATTAAGAGGCTGTTTCAA
>CAMLIL010000114.1 GCA_946480015.1 uncultured Oxalobacteraceae bacterium
ATCTCCTACGCCGACTTCATCACGCTGCTGTTCGCCTTCTTCGTGGTGATGTACGCGATTTCGGTAGTCAACGAAGGCAAGTACAAGGTGTTTTCGGTGGCCGTCGGCGACGCCTTCGGCACCAAGGAAAAGGTCAGCGGCACCGGCGATATCCAGCCCATGTTCCCGCTGCCGAACGCGCTGCAAAAGCGCCGCAACGAAGCCCTGGTGCGCGAACGCCAGGCGCTCACCAGGCTGGCGCAGGACCTCACGTCCACCCTGGCGCCGCTGGTCCGCGAAGGCAAGGTGCGCGTCACGCAAAACAGCAAGGGCGTCAGCGTCGAGATCAATGCCAGCGTGCTGTTCGACCCGGGCGAAGCGCAGCTCACGCCCGAATCGCGCCAGGCCTTGCGCGCGCTGGCGGCCCTGCTCAAGGACGATCCGCACGCGATCCAGGTCGAAGGCCACACCGATGTGAGTCCGATCAACAATACCCTGTTCCCGTCCAACTGGGAGCTGTCCGCCGTGCGCGCCAGCAGCGTGGTGCGCCTGTTCATCGACAGCGGGGTGGCGCCCGGGCGCCTGACCGCCATCGGACACGGCTCGAACATTCCGGTGGCGTCCAACGACACCCCGGAAGGCAAGGCGCGCAACCGCCGCGTGGCCGTCACGATCCTGTCGGCGCTGCCCGATACCACGACCGAGATCCCGACCGGAAGGTGAGCCGATGAACGGATGGCTTGAAGTTGTCGCCCAGGCTGGTCAGGTCGCCGTCATCCTCACCGTGGAAAATCCGGGTCCGCAGGCGGGCTGCCTGCCCAGGGAACTGGCCGAAGACGAGATCCTGTTCGGCCCCTATCTCGTCGTGCGGGCCGAGGACGGCGCATGCATCGATTACATCGGTCCCAAAGTCAAACGCGCGGCCGGCGATCTGCTGACGCTCGCGCCGCACGCGCAGCTGCGGCACACCATCGACATCACCCGCGCCTATGCCTTCCTGCCGGGGCGGCACACCTATACCCTGACGCTGGCGGACGGCGTGGCCGTGACTGCGCCAGCCGTCCGCTTCACTTACACGCGCGCCTGATTACTGCAGCGCGGGGGTGTTCTCGCCGAAGTATTCGTGCGAGTCGGCGTTGTCGATGGCCTTGGCGGGATCGCTGGTCGCCAGGCTTGCCGCTCCGGACTGGCCGTACACCCAGTCGTCCGTTCCCGCCACCGCGTTAAAGTGGCTCATCTCGTGCACCAGCGTGCCGCCTTTCGAATCGGTGCCGGTCATTGGCGCCGACCAGAACGCATTGCACACATAGATGGTGTAGGGCTGGCTCGGGTACACGTAGGCATAGTAAGACTTCTTGCAGCTGCAATCGACGGTGACGGGCTTGTTGACAAAGGCATCCTTGATGGCGGCGTAGTGCGCCTTCACCGTGGCCGCCCGCGTTGTGTTGACCGCGCCGAACCACTTGGTGTAACGCGAGCCGAGCGCGCCGTTGACCATGTAGGTGTTGGCATTGGTGGCCATGCTGGTGCCGGCCGATATCGCGCTGCTGACGGTACTTTGCTGCGACGCGGTGCAACTGCTGAACGCCAGCCCGGCCGCGGCCGGCGTGGCTTCCTGCATCCGCTTGAGCGTGAGCTGTTCCTGGGTGATGCTGCCGCGCGGACGGGCGCCGTCGATCCACAGCGTCACCGGATCCGACTCGATCTCGTTCGCATGGTAGCGGACGGTGTAGTCGCCGGTGATGTTCATCTCGTACATGCTGGACAGTTCAACCCGCGCCGTATGCGACTTGCCCGGCTGGAGCAGGTAATAGTCGGCGGCGGTGGGTGCGGGACGCTTGTAGTGCGGTCCCTGGTAGGGAACCTTGACGCCGTCGCGCGTGACGTCGAAGAGCGACTCCTCGATCTCGCCGCCGAACGGGGTGTGCCACTTGAGCACGTACTGCGGCGTCGATGAGGTATTGGTGATGGTAACTTTGACGAAGATATCGTCGGACTTGCCTAGCGAATGCTTTTCCGGTGCGATGGTAACGGTGACGCCGTTCGAGGCCGCCTGCGCGCCCATGCACATGACGATTGCTGCCACTGCCATGCCTGCTTTATTCCAGCTCATCTGTTTCTCCGTGTAGAAAATGTTGAGTGGCGGGTTATCGGCGCCGCTTGTGGCGGCAGACTCCCGTCTGCGATCCGGGCCGGCCATATACCGAGCCCAGCCGTAAAGTCTCGCGCCGGCGTGCAAGAATGTAAACATTTATTTCGAGGCAAGCCGGCGTGCTACACAAAAGACACAGTTTCAATCGTGCGCTGGCAATGCGGATGAGGGTGTGCTAACGCGACGGCGCCGCGTGCCATGCCCGTCGGGCGACGGGATGTCGTTCCGGTCTTAACTGGGATTCGTGTGCAGATGGACTCTGAACCACTGCGCCAATTCTTGCTCGCCGATCAATCCGCTGGCCACATCCTGCATTACCTGGATGGCCTCAATGTCGCTGACGCGCAGGGTCTCGTCATTGTCGTGCAGGAACACCCGTGCGATCACCCAAGCCGTGGCTTTATTGCCATCGGTAAAACCATGATTGCGCGCCAAGCCATAGGCATAGGCTGCGGCAAGGTCGGCCGCATCCGGTGCGGGATCCACGTAGGTCAAAAGGTGCTGCGCCCTTCCCAGTGCCGATTCGACGGCATTTTGGTCGCGCAGGCCCGGCAATCCGCCATAGCGCGCCAGCTGCATGTCGTGAACCGCGTAGACCAGGGATGGCTTGATCCAGCGCCACGCTCTCACTTTGCCAACGCTCGCAATATTTCGCGATCGTCATGCATGACGCTTTCAGCCAGTGCCATTTGGCGGGCAAAATCCGGATCGTACGGGGTGATGCGAAGTGCACCGTCTGGCGCCTCGGTCAAGTACAGTGTGTCGCCCTTCTGCACGTTCAACCGCAGCTTGGCCTCCTTGTTCAGGATGAGGCCCTCGGATGCACCGACGGTCGTTACCTTGAGAGTCAACATGTGAGCCTCCTATATAACAATGATTATATGGATGCTCGCCGCTGCGCTGCAAGCGATGCAGCAGACGCGGCAGAAGTAAGCGGGGATCAGCCAGCCACGAACCGCCGTGACGGCTGGCTGATGCTGGTCTGGCCGGTGGGGCCGTACACGCCGGTGTCGGCAGCGCCGGCGGGCGTGCGCATGGCGTTGATGAGGGTGTGGGTATTGTTGAGTTGCTTGGAGATCAGCATGCCGTTGACACGGTTGAGCTCTTTGGCCTGGCGGGTGGCCGCCAGTAAATCTTGCCACAGCGAAGCGGCATCCTTGTCGGCGCTGCGCTCCAGCCAGCCGGTCATGCCGGCATCTTCGGCGGGAAAACCGGCTTGCGCCAGCTGTTGATGGCGGGTTTTCGACAGCGCGGCCATCTGCGTCACCAGCTGCGACTTTTGCGCCGTCACGGCAGTGAGCCCGTCCGTATCGGCAGCCACCAGCAGGCGCTGCTCCTGTTTCATCAGCTCGATCAGGGTATTGATGAGCGAGAATTCGTCGCGGACGGTGTGGATCGGACTTGCCATTGCCTTAAACCTCGAGTCGCCGGAATCAGCGTTTGCGCGAATGCAGCAGGTCGCGCACTGTTTCCAGCAAGCCGTCCGCCACTTTCTCGGAATTTACCTGGAACTGACCGTCGGCAATTGCCATCTTGATCCGTTCCACCTTTTTCGTATCGAACACCGCGTTGCTGCTGCCGACCGCGCTGGCCATGGCCTGGCCCTGCGGCGACAAGCGGACATTGTCGGTGCTGGCGGGCGTGGCGGGGGTAGCCGCCTTCTCCGTGCCTTTCGCGCTGGTCGCGGGCGTACTTACGCTCGGCAGGCCAGGGCTACTTTTCAGGTTGTCGTTGATTTTCACAGCATCGTCCTTCTCGGGTCGGAGACAAACACTCCGGGGTATGCGTATGTAACGGCGGCTTGCGTACAAACTTTAGCGCATCGCCGCATATTTCTTGGCCCCGGAAAGCTGTCTAAAATACCACTTCGACCGTCCCTCCCGCTTTGGCCACGCCGCTCAGGATGGCGCCGCCGCTGGTGCGCACCTGCACGACCTGGCCTTCGCCGGCGGTGCCGATGGCGCGCGCTTCGGCCGAGACCGAGAAGCCGTCACCGCTGCCGACCACGCGCACGGCCTGGCCTTGCTGCACCACCGGTTTGCTGCGCAGCGCGTCGAGCCGCAGCGGCGCGCCGGCCGCCAGCGCCATGGCGCTGCTGCGTCCCACCGCCTGGCCGATATCGGTGGCCACGCCGTTGGGCAGGGCAGCCAGGTCGCCGCTCACCATGACCAGTTGCGAAGCTGCAATCGGCTGGCCCGGCGTCAGGGGCACGGCGGCGGCCACATACTGGCCCAGCACGCTCACCTGAGCCTGAATATACACCGTCCACGCGGCCGGTGCCGTGCAGCGCACCCCCACGGTAGTCCTGCCCCACGGACGCGCGCCGGGCTGTTGAAATGCCTGCGGGGCAGGGCAGGCGGCCAGCGCCATGCGCGCATCGATATTGCCGACCGTGATCGTGACCTGGCCCGGCAGTCCGGCGCTCTGCGCTTGTAAATATTGCTCCACCACCTGGCGCAAGGCGGCCACTTCCTGGCGCCCGGGCGCCGGCTGCTGGGCCAGCGCCAGGCTGGAGCACATCATAAGTGTCGTGACGAGGGCAAGTTTCATCGGTCCTTCCTTGGTATGCGAGCATTTTGCGCCCGCGCTTGGCGAGCTGAACGGATGAATAGCTTGCCTTTGGGCCGCCTTATTCTTCGATTGACTTGCACACCGCTTCCGTAATATCGACCCTGTCACAAAACGAAAGCGGAGCCCAATATGATTGGCAAACTCGACGATTACCTGCGGTTCAATGAAGCGGCGCTGAGCTTGCGCTCGCAGCGCCAGCAATTGCTGGCTTCGAACATCGCCAACGCCGACACGCCCAATTACAAGGCCCGCGACATCGACTTCGCCAGCGCCTTGCAAGGGGTGTTGGCGCGCACCGAACCGCCCGCCGGCGTGCTGAACAAGACTGCCGCCGGCCACGTCGGCGGCGCCGCGCAGAACGGCAACACGCTGCCGGACGGCACGCCGGTGCTGTACCGCACTCCGGCCCAGGGTTCGGCCGACAACAATACCGTGGACATGGATGTCGAGCGTAACCAGTTCGCCGACAATGCCCTGCGCTACGAAGCCGGCATCACGATGATCAATATGCAGATCCGCGGCCTGATGGCGGCCATCCAGGGAGGTCAATAATCATGTCGCTGTTTAATATCTTCAACGTTTCCGGCTCGGCCATGAGCGCCCAGGCCCAGCGCTTGAACACGGTGGCCAGCAACCTGGCCAACGCCGACAGCGCCACCAGCGCCACCGGCCAGGCCTACCGCGCCAAGCAGGTGGTGTTCGAAGCGGTGCCGACCGAAGGCGGCGGTACCGGCGTGAAAGTGCAGCAAGTGGTCGAAGACAATTCGCCGCTCAAGCAAGTCTACGATCCCAAACATCCGATGGCCGACGACAAGGGCTATGTGGCCATGCCGAACGTCAACGTGGTCGACGAGATGGTCAATATGCTGTCGGCCTCGCGTTCCTATCAGTCGAACGTGGAAACCATGAACGCGGCCAAGTCCCTGCTCATGAAAACCCTGACGCTCGGTCAATAAACTTTAAGCCATCATGACAACCGTACAAAATTCCACCTCGGCCGTCTCTCAGGATTTGATGAACGCCGTCAACGCCAAGAGCAGCACGGCGACCGACGGCGTGCAGGCCGACACCGACAAGTTCATGACCTTGCTGGTCACGCAACTGAAGAACCAAGACCCGCTCAATCCGATGGACAACGCCGAAATCACCAGCCAGCTGGCCCAGCTGTCGACGGTGACGGGTGTGAACAAACTCAACGCCACGCTGGAAACGCTCAAGAGCAGTTACCAGTCCTCCGAATCGTTGTCAGCCGCCAACATGATCGGTCATGGCGTGCTGGTCGAAGGTAACTATGCTAACTTGTCGTCAAGCAAGGCCATCATGGGCGTGGAACTGGCCAGCGCGGCCGACAGCGTGCAGGTGATCGTCACCGATCCGCGTACCGGCAAGGATGTCGCCACTCTCGACCTCGGCCCGCAGCAGCCCGGCAGCGTGCCGCTGACCTGGGACGGCATTGCCGACACCTCGGCGCTGGACGACAAGGGCAAGCCGGTCGCGATCGCCGATGGCAAATATAGCTTCCGCGTCGTCGCCACCCGCGGCGGCGAGCAGCTCAAGGATGCGAAGGCGCTGGCCTTCGACGTGGTCAGCAGCGTGACCACCAGCGTCAAGGATGGCGTCAAGCTGAACTTGCCGACCAAGGGCGCCGTGGCAATGTCCGACGTCAAACAGATTCTGTAATCAAGCCGCTTCAACACATCACATTTTCAGGAGAACAGCATGTCTTTCCAACAAGGTCTTAGCGGCTTGAATGGCGCTGCAAAATCGCTCGACGTTATCGGCAACAACATCGCCAACGCCAGCACGGTCGGCTTCAAGGGTTCGCAAGCCCAGTTCGCCGACGTGTACGCCAACTCGCTCAACGGCGCCGGCGGCAACCAGGCCGGTATCGGCACCAAGGTGTCGCAAATCGCCCAGCAGTTCACGCAGGGTAATATCGAATCGTCCAACAACCCGCTCGACATCGCCATCAACGGCGCCGGCTTTTTCCGCACCACTGCGGCCGGCGCGACCCAGTACAGCCGTAACGGCCAGTTTTCGCTGGACAAGGAAGGCTTCATGGTCAACGCCCAGGGCGCCAAGCTGACCGGCTACATGGCCAATCCGCTGGGCGACATCCTGGCCGGTTCGCCCATTCCGCTGCAGATCAACATGGCCGACCTGAAGCCGGTCTCCACCACCACCGTCAACACCCAGATCAACCTGGACTCGCGCAGCCTGGTGCCGAGCGAATCCCCGTTCGATCCGACCAATCCTTCCACCTACAACAAGCAGACCCCGATCGACGTCTACGACAGCCTGGGTAATCCGCACGTGATGTCGACCTACTACGTCAAGAGCGCACCGGGCGTGTGGGATGTGTACGCGTCCAACGACGGCACCGAAGTGACTGCCCTGAAGGTGGCTGCGGCCGCGCACGACAACGACGCCGACCCCGCGGCGGCAACCACCTCGACCCGTGACATCTGGATAGGGCTGTCGACTGCCTCCCCGCAAGATCCCAATGCCTTGCAGCAGGCCGCAGTCGACTACGCTGCCGCCGCGCGCGATTCCGTCATCAACGCCATGACCACGCTGGGCATCGATCCGGCCGGGATCGACGTGGCCGCGGTGACCGCCGCGGCCGATGCCGCCGGCCTGGTCATCGGCACCACGCCCGAGCAGATCGATGCGGCCATCGCCAAGTCGGTCAACGTGCCGGCGCGTCCGGTCGGGCGCATGACCTTCGACCAGTTCGGTTCGCTCGTGCAGTTGCAGCAGAACGTGTACGACCCCGCCACCAATGTGCTGACCTACGAAGACCGCAAGAGCGCCGGCCTGACCGTGTCGCTGCCGATCTTCCCGCGCACCGGTGCCGAAGGCTTCCTGTCGATTTCGGAGAAATTCACCGATTCGACCCAGTACGGTTCGGTCACCAGCGAAAAAAAATCGACCCAGGACGGCTACACCGCCGGCAACCTGCAGCGTTTCTCGGCGGGCGCGGACGGCGTCATTTTGGGCCAGTACAGCAACGGCCAGTCGCATGCGCTGGGCCAGATCGTGCTGGCCAACTTCGCCAATCCGAACGGCCTGTCGCCGCTGGGTAACAATGCCTGGGCCGAGACCTCGACCTCCGGCGTGCCGCTGGTCGGCACCCCGAGTTCGGGCAGCCTGGGCGTGCTGCAGTCGTCGGCGGTGGAAAACTCCAACGTCGACCTGACCGCCGAGCTGGTCAATATGATCACGGCGCAGCGCGTGTACCAGGCCAATGCGCAGACCATCAAGACCCAGGACTCGGTGCTGCAGACGCTGGTGAACCTGCGCTAATCAGGGCAATAGGGGTAGCTTATGGACCGTCTCATCTACACCGCCGGCAGCGGCGCCAAGCATATCCTGGAGCAGCAGGCGACGACCGCGCACAACCTGGCCAATGTCAGCACGACCGGCTTTCGCGCGCAGATCGACGCTTTCCGCGCGGTGCCGGTGCAGGCCGAGGGCACGCTGCCCACGCGCACTTTCGTGGTCAATGCGACGGTCGGTTCCGACTTTTCCGCCGGTCCCTTGCAAATGACCGGGCGCGATCTGGACGTGGCCCTCAAAGGCAAGGGCTGGATCGCCGTGCAGATGCCGGACGGCTCGGAAGCCTACACCCGCCACGGCGCGCTGCAGATGAACGCCAACGGCCTGCTGCAAACCTCCAGCGGCCTGACGGTGCAGGGCGACGGCGGCCCCATCACGGTGCCGCCCGAAGTGACGGTGGCCATCGGCAACGACGGCACCATTTCCACCATCGCCGCCACCACCAAGCCGGGCGCGCCCACCGTGCTGGGGCGCCTCAAGCTGGTCAACCCGCCCGAACAGGACCTGGTGCGCGGCGACGACGGCCTGTTCCGCCTGAAAAATGGCGAACCGGCCCAGGCCGATCCGCTGGTGACGGTGGCGGGCGGGGCGCTGGAAGGCTCGAACGTGTCGCCGGTGGACGCCATGGTCAACATGATCTCTCTGGCAAGGTCGTTCGAAACCCAAATGAGCCTGATGAAGAATGCCGAGAATAACGCGGCGAAAGCCGACCAGATCCTCGCTTTGACTTGACAGCCATGACCGCATAATTGTCTTCATCGTCAAAGGCATGGCGCTTTGCCCTGCCGCAGACACTGGAGAAGACAATGATTCGTTCCCTCTTTATCGCCAAAACCGGCCTCGAGGCGCAGCAAACCAACCTCGACACGATCACCAACAACCTCGCCAACGTCAGCACCAACGGCTTCAAGCGTTCGCGTGCGGTGTTCGAGGACTTGCTGTATCAGAACGTGCGCCAGCCGGGCGCCCAGTCTTCCCAGCAAACTAATCTGCCCTCGGGCATGCAGGTCGGCACCGGCGTGCGCGCCGTGGCCATCGAGCGCATCCACACCCAGGGCAACCCCCAGCAGACCGGCAACGCCAAGGACCTGATGGTCAACGGCGCCGGCTTCTTTTCCGTGCTGCTGCCGGACGGCACCGCCGCCTACACGCGCGACGGTTCCTTCCAGAGCGACGCCAACGGCCAGCTGGTCACCTCCAGCGGCTTCGTGATCCAGCCTGCCATCACCGTGCCGGCCAACGCCCAGTCGATCACCGTGGGCCGCGACGGCACCGTGTCGGTGACCCTGCCGGGCACCACTGCGCCATCGCAGATCGGCACCTTGCAGCTGACCACCTTCGTCAATCCGGCCGGCCTGGAATCGAAAGGCGAGAACCTGTACGTGGAAACCGGCGCCTCTGGCAGCCCCAACACCAACACCCCTGGCACCAACGGCGCCGGCGTGATCATGCAAGGCTATGTGGAAACCTCGAACGTCAACGTGGTCGAGGAAATGGTCAATATGATCCAGACCCAGCGCGCCTACGAGATCAACAGCAAGGCCATTACCACGTCCGACCAGATGCTGGCCAAGCTGGCGCAGCTGTAAGGAGTTCATCATGAAAATCGCGTATATCGTTGCCGCCCTGGCGCTGGCCGGCTGCTCCACCACCCCCAGTTCCATCGTGCAGCGCCCGACCACCGCGCGCCCGCTCTACACCGAACCGGTGCAGGCCAACAACGGCGCCATCTACCAGGCAGCGGCCTACCGTCCGCTGTTCGAAGACCGGCGCGCGCGCCACATCGGCGACCTGCTGACCATTAACATCATCGAGAAGACCTCGGCCGTCAAAGCCGGCGCCAGCTCGGGCAACAAGTCCGGCACGGCCAGCTTCGGCATGCCCGGCGTCCTCAAGGGCACCTTCGGCGCCTCGGTGTCGACCGATGCGGCCAGCAAGTTTTCCGATGCCGACAACCAAAGCGCCAGCAACACCTTCACCGGCACGATCGGCGTGACCGTGACCGAAGTGCTGCCGAACGGTAACCTGATCGTGGCCGGCGAAAAGCAGGTGGCCATGAACAAGGGCGTGGAATTCATCCGCTTCTCCGGCATGGTCAGTCCCGACAACATCGGCACCGGCAACACCGTGTCGTCGACCCAGGTGGCTGACGCCCGTGTCGAGTACCGCACCAACAGCCAGATCGACCGGGCGGAAATGACGGCCATGGTGTCGCGCTTCTTCCAGTCGCTGCTGCCATTCTGACGGGAACCCACATGCGCGCCCTTATCGCACTTCTCGGCCTTTGCGCCGCCTTGCTGCTGCCGCAGGCAGCCCAGGCCGAACGCCTGAAAGACCTGACCACCATCGCCGGCGTCCGCCAGAACCAGTTGAGCGGCTACGGCATCGTCGTCGGCCTGGACGGCAGCGGCGACCAGACCACGCAGACGCCGTTCACCGTGCAATCGATCATGTCGATGCTGCAAGCCAAGGGCGTCAACCTGCCGCCCGGCACCAGCCTGCAACTGAAAAACGTCGCCGCGGTGATGGTGACGGCTTCGCTGCCGGCCTTCGCCCAGCCCGGCCAGACCATCGACATCACGGTGTCCTCGATCGGTAACGCCAAGAGCCTGCGCGGCGGCACCCTGGTAATGACGCCGCTGCAAGGCGCGGACGGCCAAGTGTACGCAATGGCGCAGGGCAACGTGCTGGTGGGCGGCGTGGGCGCTTCCGCCGGCGGCGCCTCGCAAGTGGTCAATCACCTGTCGGTCGGCAAGATTTCCGGCGGCGCCACCGTGGAACGCGCAGTCGCCTCCAACCTGGGCCAGGACGGCAATATCCGCCTGGAGCTGAACACCACCGATTTCGCCACCGTCAGCCGCATCGTCGAAGCCATCAACGAGCATTTCGGTCCCGGCATCGCCACCGCGCTGGACGGGCGCGTGATCCGTGTGCGCTCGCCCTCGTCGAGCGACCAGCGGGTCGCCTTCATCGGCATCCTGGAAGGGCTGGAAGTGAATCCGGCCAAGGTGGCCGCCAAGGTGATCATGAATGCCCGCACCGGTTCGGTGGTGATGAACCAGGCCGTGACCCTGGACAGTTGCGCGATCTCGCACGGCAACCTGTCGGTAACGATCAGCAACGACCAGCAGGTCAGCCAGCCGAACGCTTTGTCGGGCGGCAAGACCGCGGTCACCAACAATGCCCAGGTGGAAGTGAAGAAAGATCCGGGCAAGGTCTTGATGCTCAAGGGCGGCGCCTCGCTGGCCGAAGTGGTCAAGGCGATGAATGCGATCGGCGCCTCGCCGCAGGATCTGCTGTCGATTCTCCAGGCTTTGAAAGCCGCCGGTTCGCTGCATGCCGAGCTGGAAATTATTTAAGGTGCGCGCATGATTGCCCCTACCAGCAACGATCTGACCAGCCGCCTGGCGGTCGATACCAAGGGCCTGTCGGAGCTCAAGCAATCGGCCAAGGCCGGTTCGCCCGAAGCCTTGAAAGGCGCGGCGACCCAGTTCGAAGCCATGTTCATCAACATGATGATGAAGAGCATGCGCGACGCCACTCCACAGGAAGGCTTGCTCGACAACCAGCAGTCCAAGGTATTCACCTCGATGCTGGACCAGCAGATGAGCCAAAACCTGGCCAAGCGCGGCGTCGGCCTGGCCGATGTGCTGGTGCGCCAGCTGTCCGCGCAGGCGGCCGGTGCGCAGGCGCTGGCCATCGGCGGCGACCAGAACGTGCCAATGAGCCCGGCAATGCCGGAACCGCGCGACGCCAATGAGCTGATCAGCACACCCGGCGCGCTGCTCGCGCCGTCGAACATTCCCGCCGGCGGCAAGAATCAGGCGCCGCACGTGCGCGCCTTCCAGGAAAAGCTGGCCGCCCACGCCAGCGAAGCCGAGCGCACCACCGGCATTCCCGCCAAGTTCATGCTGGGCCAGGCGGCGCTGGAATCGGGCTGGGGCAAGCGCGAAATCAAGCACGCCGACGGCAGTGCCAGCCACAACCTGTTTGGCATCAAGGCCGGCCCGGGCTGGAAAGGCAAGACCGTCAACGCGGTCACCACTGAATATGTGAACGGCGTGCCGCATACCAAGATGGAAAAATTCCGCGCCTACGACAGCTACGCCGACAGTTTCAAGGATTACGCCAAGCTGCTGACCAACAACCCGCGCTACGAGAAAGTGCTGGCCAATGCCAAGGATGCGGCCGGCTTCGCGCACGGACTGCAGCGGGCCGGCTACGCGACCGATCCGATGTACGCGGCCAAGCTGACGAAAATCATTAAGAACAATCTGGCGTGAAGGAAAAGACAAGCATCTTGTCACTTTTCCAATCAAGTTTCCAGAAATGCTGCCGTAGACAGCAGTAACCATCGAAAGAATCGACATCATGGCAGGAAATCTACTCAGTATCGGCAAAAGCGGGCTGTTCGCCGCCCAGGTTGGCCTGTCTACGGCAGGGCACAACATTTCCAACGCCAACGTGGCCGGCTACAGCCGCCAGGTGGTGGTGCAGGAATCGTCCGCGGCCCAGGATTTCGGTTATGGTTTCGTCGGCAGCGGCACCGAAATCGGCTCCATCAAGCGTTATTCCGACAACTTCCTGACTTCGCAGGTGCGCTCGGCGCAAGCGTCGAAAAGTTCGCTCGACTCGTTTTACGCGCAGATCAGCCAGGTCGACAACCTGCTGGCCGACACCACTTCCGGCCTGTCGCCCGCCTTGCAGGATTTTTTCAAGGGCGTGCAGGACGTCGCCTCCAATCCCGCCTCGGTCGCCTCGCGCCAGGCGCTGCTGTCGACCGCCGATTCGCTGGCCGCGCGCTTCCAGGGCCTGAACGGCCGCCTGGACGAAATCCGCGAAGGCGTGAACACCCAGATCACCTCGAACGTTACGCTGATCAATTCCTACGCCAAGCAAATCGCCCAGCTCAACGATGAGATCGGCCATTTTTCCACCAGCGACCAGCGCCAGCCGAACGACCTGCTGGACGCGCGCGACCAGCTGGTGTCGGAACTGAACAAGCAGGTCAAGGCCACCGTGGTGGCCGGCACCAACAACAGCCTGACGGTGTCGGTCGGTACCGGCCAGCCGCTGGTGGTGGGCACCAAGGCGTTCGAGCTGGCGGTGACGAGTTCGCCAACGGACCAGAACCGCGTGCAGGTCGGCTACATCACCGGCGACAAGGTCACCGTGCTGGGCGACAATGCGCTGTCCGGCGGCGAGCTGGGCGGCCTGTTAGAATTTCGCGCCAGCACGCTCGACCGCGCGCAAAATTCGCTGGGCCGCATTGCGCTGTCGCTGGCGGCGACCTTCAACGACCAGCACGCGCTGGGGCAGGATGAGGCCGGCGTCATGGGCGGCCAGTTTTTTGTCGAAGCGCCGGCCTACGTCGGCCGCAACCGCAACAACAGCGCCGTCAGCACGACCGAAGTGACGGCCACGGTCAGCGATCCGTCCAAGCTGACCCAGAGCGACTACATGGTCACTTTCGACGGCAACAATTACGTCGTCACGCGCCAGTCCGACCACCAGGAAACGGTGATCAATCCGTACCCGCAGGTTCAGGCGCAAACCATCGACGGCGTGGATTTTTCCATCAGCGGCGTGGCCGCCACCGGCGACAGCTTTATCGTCAAGCCGACCATCAATGGCGCCGCCCAGTTCGCCGTGTCGCTGCTCGACCGCAGCAAGGTCGCCGCCGCCGCGCCGATCAGCACCGCCGCACCGATCAGCAACAAGGGCGCGGCCAAGATCAGCGAGGGCAGTGTCGACGCCGCCTATCTGCAGCCGGGCAATGCCCTGGCCGCGACGGTGACGCTGACCTACGACAGCGCCAGCGGCAACCTGACCGGTTTTCCGGCCGCCCAGGACGTCACGCAAACCGTCAACGGCGTGGCCACCGTCTATCCGGCCGGCACCGATGTGCCGTACGTGGACGGCGCCAGCTACAACTTCGGCGGCATCAACATCTCCTTCGTCGGTGCGCCCGCCGAGGCCGACCAGTTCACCATCGGCCCCAACACCAGCGGCGTGGGCGACAACCGCAATATGCGCCTGCTGGGCAATTTGCAGTCGACCAACATCATCGACGGCAAGAGCGCCACCTTCCAGTCCTCGTACGCGGAACTGGTCAGTTTTGTGGGCAACAAGACGCGCGAAGTGCAGGTCAATGGCCAGGCCGGTGAATCGCTGCTGGCCCAGGCCACCGCCGCCCAGCAGGACGTGGCCGGCGTCAACCTGGACGAAGAAGCGACCAATCTGCTGCGCTACCAGCAGGCCTACCAGGCCGCCGGCAAGGTGATGCAGATCGCCAGCACCTTGTTCGACACCCTGCTGTCGCTGGGCCGTTAAGCTAAACGATTCGAAAGACCATCATGCGCATCAGTAACAACACGATCTTCGATACCGGTGTCAACCAGATGGGCACCCTGCAGAGCAATCTGGCCAAGACCCAGCTGCAGCTGTCGTCCAACCGGCGCATGCTCACGGCGGCGGACGACCCGATCGCCTCGGCGCGCGCGCTGGAAGTGACGCAGTCGCAATCGATCAACACCCAGTTCGTCACCAATCGCCAGAACGCGCGCAGTTCGCTGTCGCAGGTGACCCTGGCGCTGCAGGGCACCACCAACCTGATCGAAGACGTCAAGACGATTGCCGTCAACGCCGGCAATGGCGCACTGTCGCAGGCCGACCGCGAATCGCTGGCGACCGAACTGTCCGGGCGGCTGGACGATCTGCTCGGCCTGGCCAATACCGCCGACGGCGCCGGCGGCTATCTGTTCTCCGGCTACAAGTCGACCACCTTGCCGTTTACCCAGACCGCGACCGGCGCCCAGTACGCGGGCGACCAGGGACAGCGTACCTTGCAGGTCGGCTCGTCGCGCCAGGTGCCGATCAGCGATTCGGGCAGCTCGATTTTCGAGAACAACGTCACCGGCAACGGCACCTTCGCCACCCGCCCGGACGCCGCCAATACCGGATCGGGGATCGTCTCGTCGGGATCGGTGAGCGATGCCCAACTGCTGACCGGGCACGATTACGAGGTGCGCTTCGCGATATCCGGCGCACCGGCCGCGACCACCTACACCATCAACGACACCACCACCGGGCTCGATGTCGGCGCGCCGATGCCGTACGAGAGCGGCAAGCAGATCGCCTTCGACGGCATGACCTTCCAGGTGTCCGGCGTGCCGGCCGACGGCGACAAGTTCAGCGTCAAGCCGAGCGAGAAGCAGTCGATCTTCACCACCGTCACCAACCTGATCACCGCGCTGCGCACGCCCGCCAGCAGTGCCGCCGGACAGGCGCGCCTGACCAACGAACTCAATGCCACCCACGACAACCTCAATTCGGCGCTGGACAATGTGCTGGGCGTGCAGGCCTCGATCGGCTCGCGCTTGAAGGAACTCGATTACCTCGACAGCGCCGGCGACGACCTCAACATCCAGTATTCGGCTACCTTGTCGGACCTGCAGGACCTCGACATGGTCAAGGCGATCTCGACGTTCACTCAGCAGCAGTTCACGCTGGAAGCGGCGCAGAAATCGTTCAAGTCGATGTCGGGCCTGTCGCTGTTCAATTACATCGGCTAAGCGCCAAACCGCCTCCTCATCCCCCGGGCGGTTGTTGCCCGATTCATACACTTCTTCTTTCCCCCGCCAGCGCGCAGTGCCGCGCATGCGTAGTTCCTCGGCATTCTTGCAAATCGTGTAAAGTTATACGTACGATAATGAGTACGTATTTTTTTGCGAGCGGTATATGAGCGGAACTTTGATCGAGCAGGTGTTGACCGCGCTGGTACAGTTTTCGAGTGCCACGCGCTTGTACGAACTGACCATTG
>CAMLIL010000115.1 GCA_946480015.1 uncultured Oxalobacteraceae bacterium
ACAGCCGCGTGCCCGCCAACGAACTGCTGGGCCTGGCCCCGGGCGAACTGTTCGTACACCGCAACATCGCCAACGTGGTCGTGCATTCCGACCTGAACTGCCTGACCGTACTGCAATTTGCCATCGACGTGCTGAAGGTCAAGCACATCATCGTCTGCGGCCACTACGGCTGCTCGGGCGTGCATGCGGCCATGATCAACCGCCGCGTCGGCCTGGCCGACAACTGGCTGCGCCATGTGCAGGACGTGCACCAGAAGCACGAGCGCTACCTCGGCGACGTGCTGCCGTCGAAGGAACGCGCCGACCGCCTGTGCGAACTGAACGTCATCGAGCAGGTCGTCAACACCGCCCAGACCACCATCGTCCAGGATGCCTGGGAACGCGGCCAGCCGCTGACCATCCATGGCTGGGTCTACGGCTTGCAGGACGGCCTGCTGCGCGATTTGGGCATGAGCGTCAGCCATGCCGAAGACCTGGCGCCGCGCTCCAAGGCCCGTCTGCTGGCGTATGAAGACGGCATCGACGCGCCCGCCAAATAATTGTTATGCTGTCAGGTCGCAAACTAGCCCTGGAGTAGTGTGATGATCGAAGCTGTCAGCGTTCCGCATATCGTGCCACTGGACGATATCCTGCCCGATGAACCCTTGCTGATGATGGGCGCAGGTCCGGTGCCCATTCCTCAGCGGGTGGCGGCGGCGAACTCGATCGTCATCAATCACCTGGGCGACACCATGAACAAGGTGATCGAGCAGGTCAAGGACATGGGCCGCTATGTGTTCCAGACCAAATCGCGCTACGTGATGGGTGTGGGCGGCCCGGGTTCGGCGGCCATGGAAATGGCGATCGCCAACCTGGTGCGTCCGGGCGAGAAGGTACTGTGCATCTGCAACGGCTACTTCAGCCGCCGCATGGCGGAAATGGTCGGCCGCGTGCGCGGCGAAGCGACCGTCCTGGAAATCGGCGGCAACGCGGGCGCCAGCGTCGAGCAGGTCGAGCGCGAACTGCGCCAGAACCGCTACGACGCCATCACCCTGGTGCAGGGCGAAACCTCGAATACGGTGTGCAACCGCAATCTGGCCAGCATTTCACGGACCGCCCGCGAACTGGGTTGCCTGGTGATCGTGGACGCGGTCTGTACGCTGAGCACCATGCCGCTGGACATGGACAACTGGCACATCGATGCCGTCATCACCGGCGGCCAGAAAGGCCTGTCGTCGATTCCGGGCGTGTCGCTGCTGGCCTTCTCGGAGCACGCCTGGGCAAAGAAAATTGCCTCGCGCACTGAATTACCCTTCCACTGGTGCCTGGACGCGCAGCTGGCCGACAAGTTCTGGAATCAAAAGTCGTATCACTACACCGCGCCGGTGTCGGGCATCCTGGCGCTGCACGAAGCCTTGCGCCTGGTCTGCAGCGAAACCTTGCCCAAGCGCTTTCAGCGCCATCTGCAATGCTCGGAAGCGCTGCAGGCCGGTATCGAGGCGATGGGATTGAAGCTGCTGGTGGCCAGGGAGCACCGCCTGAATTCGGTGATCGGGATCGTCACGCCGGATCAGGTATCGTCGGACGCGGTGCGCGAACACATGTCGCGCGTGCACAAGGTGGAGATTTCCGGCGCCTTCGGCATGAATATCGTGCGCATCGGCCAGATGGGCGAACAGAGCCGCGCACATAACCTGTTCCGCACCCTGCATGCCCTCGGTTCGAGCATGCAGGCGGCCGGCGCCAAACTGGATCTGCCGGCCGGCATGGCGCAACTGGAACGGGCACTGTCGCAGCCAGCGCCCGTGTAAAACTTACATACTTTCCATCACAACGCGCGCGTGCAGCGGCTGCACGGGGCGCGCATTGTGGGTGTACACGTGGTGGAATTGCGCCAGCTGGGCGTGCGACATTTCAACCGGCGTTTTCAGCACGAACCAGTTGACTTCCTCGCTGCATGGCGGGGTGGTCAGCGAGCCGGCGAAGTTGTAGTAGCCGTGGTTGGCAGGCAGAACCGACGCAATATCGATCGTCACGCCGTCCACCACTTGTTCATGGCCTTTTTCCTTCGGCAGATGCGAGAACACGCTGGCCAGGGTCGGGTTTTCCTTGCCTTCCTTGAACAGCACCGCCACCACAGCCAGCTTGCCTTCGGCGTTCTTGTGCACCAGGTGGGCCACCAGCGGATACGACTTGCCGTTGATGTGCTCTTCGCTCGGCGTGTGGAAGTGGAATTGCAGCAGGTCGTAATGCACGCCGCCAATGGTGATGCCGCTACCGGCATCGTAATTGGCCTGGACGGTATGACCGTTGTCGATCACCTTCAGTGCCGTCGGCTTGTAGTCGAAGGCGATCGGGTCCAGCTTGCCCTTGGTGGTCGTGCGGATGTCGATCGGCGACTGGTTATGGCCCAGCTTGCAGGTGGAGAACTCGCTCTTCAGGCTACCCCAATGGGCAGGACCCAGCTTGCCGGTGTAGTCCCATGCGTGGGAAGGTTCGGCAAAGGCGCTCATCGGCAACGCAAGTGCGCACAGCAGCGCTGCAACAGTCATACGGGTGGTCATAGTGTCCTCGTTAGAATCAATCGATAGTGTGGCGGCGGATCGTCGGCCAGCGGATAATGCGACAGACTGCGCTGAGGTGTGCCGCTAAGCAATCATAGTCAACATCGTTATCAGTTGCGATCCGGAATTACATTTCGTTACGGAAATACCACAGCCTGAGAAAGTTTGCCTTTATGTCATCTGACAACAACCATCTGATTGCGCTGCGCGACGAGGTCCGCCTCTTTGTTTCCGAACGCGACTGGGATCAGTTCCACAAACCCAGGAATCTGGCGGCCGCGCTGAGCGTCGAAGCGGCCGAACTGCTGGAGCATTTTCAGTGGCTCGATACCGGATTCAAGGAAGAATTAGGTGAGGAAAGGCGCACGCAGGTCGGCCACGAGATGGCCGATGTGCTGGTGTATCTGGTGCGCCTGGCCGACAAGCTCGACATCGACCTGGGCCAGGCGGTCACCGAAAAGATGGCGCTGAACCGCGCCAAATATCCGGCCGACAAGGTGCGCGGCGATGCGCGCAAGTACGACCAGTACGACTAGAGGCCGCTAGACGCCGCCCATGCAGATGTACTTGATAACCAGATAATCGTCGATGCCGTATTTCGATCCCTCGCGCCCCAGGCCGGATTGCTTGACGCCGCCGAACGGTGCCATTTCCGTCGAGATCAGGCCGGTGTTCACGCCCACCATGCCGCTTTCCAGCGCCTCGGCCACGCGCCACACGCGCCCGATGTCGCGCGCATAGAAATAGGCGGCCAGGCCGAATTCGCTGGCGTTGGCCATGGCGATCACCTCGTCCTCGGTCTTGAAGCGGAACAGCGGCGCCAGCGGGCCGAAGGTTTCTTCGCTGGCCACCCGCATGTCCGACGTCACCCCGGTCATCACCGTGGGCTGGAAGAAACTGTGCCCCAGCGCGTGGCGCTGGCCACCGATCAATAGTTTGGCCCCCTTGGCCAGCCCGTCGGCGATGTGTTCCTCGACCTTGAGCACGGCCTTTTCCTCGATCAGCGGGCCTTGCGTAACGCCCGGCTCGGTGCCGTCCCCCACCTTCAGCTTGCCGACCGCGGCGACCAGCTTTTGCGCGAACGCGTCGTACACGCCATCCTGCACATACAGGCGGTTGGCGCACACGCAGGTCTGGCCGGCGTTGCGGTACTTGGAGGCGATCGCGCCTTCGACCGCCGCATCGATATCGGCGTCGTCGAACACGATGAAAGGCGCATTGCCGCCCAGTTCCAGCGACAGTTTCTTGACCGTGGGCGCGCACTGTTCCATCAGCAAGCGCCCGACCTGGGTCGAGCCGGTGAAAGTAAGCTTCCTGACGATGGGGTTGCCGGTCATTTCAGCGCCGATCGATTTGGAGTCGCCCGTGACGACGCTGAACACGCCTTTCGGCACGCCGGCGCGCTCGGCCAGCACGGCCAGCGCCAGGGCCGAAAACGGCGTCAGTTCAGCCGGCTTGACGACCATCGGGCAACCGGCCGCCAGCGCCGGACCGGCCTTGCGCGTGATCATCGCCGCCGGAAAATTCCATGGCGTGATCGCCGCGCACACGCCGATCGGCTCACGCGTGACGACGATGCGCCGGTCCGGCCAGGGCGAGGCCAGGGTATCGCCGGCGACCCGCTTGCCTTCCTCGGCAAACCATTCGATGAACGATGCCGCGTAGACGATTTCGCCCCTGGATTCGGCCATCGGCTTGCCTTGTTCGGCCGTCATGATCAGGGCCAGGTCGTCGGCGTTGGCCAGCATCAGGTCATTCCATTTGCGCAGGATGACGGCGCGTTCCTTGGCGCTCTTCTTGCGCCACGCCGGCCAGGCCGCGTTGGCCGCATCGATGGCGCGCCGGGTTTCGGCCGCGCCCATGTGCGGTACCGAACCCAGCGATTCGCCGGTGGCCGGATTGCTGACTTTGATGACGCTGTTGTCGTCGGCACTGCACCACTCGCCATTGATAAAACATTGCTGACGCAGCAGGGAGGGGTCTTTCAAATTAAGCATCACAACACCTCATGATCGTCGTATCGATCCGTCATGGTAGCCGTTTTTGCCAAGACCGGCAGGCGGCTGGGGAACCAGCTGTGTTGGCACGTTTGTCAACTTTCACTTAAGCTAGAAATGCAACGACCGCGGCCACCGCCGCTCGCGTTTAAATCGATTTCGTTCTATCATGAACTCAAGGGGGCCTCGAAAAACCGCGCAGTAGGTTTTATCGAAGTCCCCTTCAAGTGCCCACCCGCAAAGAGACGGCATTATGCGCAAACCCATCGTTCTCGTTCCTGCCTGCGTGCGCCAAATTGGTGACCATCCGTACCATGCCGCGCAGATGAAGTATGTCGATGCAGTCGTCGTCGGCGCCGACTGCGCGCCGCTGGTCCTGCCCGCCCTGGGCGACCGCCTCGACCTCGAAACCATGCTGGCCGCGTGCGACGGCATCATGCTGACCGGCTCGGCCTCCAACGTGCATCCGAGCCACTACGAACAGACGGTGTACAACCCTCAATTGCCGCAAGACCTGGCGCGCGACGCCACGGTGTTGCCGTTGATCCGCGCCGCCGTCAAGCGCGGCATTCCCGTCATCGCCATTTGCCGTGGTTTTCAGGAAATGAACGTGGCGCTGGGCGGCAGCCTGCACCAGGCGGTGCAGGAAGTCGAAGGCAAGATGGACCACCGCGAAAATCCCGCGCTGCCGCTGGAAGAACAGTACGGCCCCGCCCATCCGGTGTTCCTCACGCCCGGCGGCATGCTCGCACGCATCCTCGGCGAGGTGCCGTGCATTCCCGTCAACTCGCTGCACGGCCAGGGCATCGACCGCCTGGCCGAGGGCATCGCCGTCGAAGCGGTGGCCGAAGATGGGCTGATCGAAGCGTTCTCGGTACCGGCCTCGCCCGGCTTCGCGCTGGCCCTGCAATGGCACCCCGAGTGGCGCATTGCCGACAACCCCGATTCGATGAAAATGTTCGGCGCCTTCGGCCAGGCCTGCCGCTTGTACCAGGCCAAGCACGGGAGGCGTGCATGACTTCACAATCCACAATGACCTTGTACGAAAGGTGGGCCGCCCGACGCGTACCGTAGCTTCGCTTGCCATTTCCCCTTCTTGAAGCACGCGTGCGCCACCGCGCCCGCAAGACCACAGAGAGACCATCATGGCAATCCGCGAAAACTTTACCTATACCGATATGGATCTGTGGCTCAATGAAAAGCGAGTCACCGAAATCGAATGTCTGATCCCCGACCTGACCGGGGTCGCCCGCGGCAAAATCCTGCCGCGCGCCAAATTCACCCAGGAACGCGGCATGCGCATCCCCGAGCAGGTGCTGGGCATGACCGTGACCGGCAATTATCCGGTCGACGACAGTGCCTACGACCGCGCCATTTCCACCACCGACCGCGACATGATCCTCAAGGCCGACCCGACCACCATCACCATGGTGCCGTGGGCGGTCGATCCGACCGCGCAGGTGATCCACGACTGCTATTTCGCCGACGGCAAGCTGGTCGACTTCGCGCCGCGCACGGTACTGCGGCGCGTGCTCAAACTGTACGCCGACCGCGGCTGGAAGCCGGTGGTCGCGCCCGAGCTGGAGTTCTACCTCACGGCCAAGAACATCGACCCCGACCTGCCCCTCAAACCGCCGGTGGGCCGCAGCGGCCGCGCCGAAACCAGCCGCCAGGTCTACAGCATCGACGCGGTCAATGAATTCGACCCGCTGTTCGAGGACATCTACGACTATTGCGAGATGATGAACCTCGACGTCGACACCCTCATCCACGAGATCGGCGCCGGGCAAATGGAAATCAACTTCCTGCATGGCGACCCGCTCGGCCTGGCCGACAAAGTCTTCTTCTTCAAGCGCACCCTGCGCGAAGCGGCGCTCAAGCACGACATGTACGCCACCTTCATGGCCAAGCCGATGGCCGGCGAACCGGGTTCGGCCATGCACGTGCACCAGAGCGTGGTCGATTCGCGCACCGGTCAGAACATTTTCAGCAACGAGGACGGCTCGCCCTCGCAGCTGTTCAAGAATTACATCGGCGGGCTGCAGCGCTTCATGCCCTCGGCCATGGCGATCGTCGCACCCTACGTCAACTCCTACCGCCGCATCGTGCGCCACACCGCCGCGCCGATCAACATCCAGTGGGGCCTGGACAACCGCACCGTGGGCTTTCGCGTGCCCGAGTCCGGCGTGCAGGACCGCCGCGTCGAGAACCGCATCATCGGCGCCGATGCCAACCCCTATCTGGCGCTGGCCGTCACCCTGGCCTGCGGCTACCTCGGCATGACCGAGCAGCTGGAACCGACCCCGATGATGACCGGCAGCGCCTACGACATGCCGTTCGAGCTGCCGCAAGGCTTGCCCGAAGCCCTGCACCTGCTGCGCGCCGAAGACCAGCTGCGCACCGTGCTGGGCGAGCGCTTCATCGACGTGTATGCCGCCATCAAGGACCTCGAACACCAGGAATTCATGACCGTCATCAGTCCCTGGGAACGCGACCATTTGCTGCTGCATGTCTGATTAGTCAACCGGAGAGAATCATGTCCACCAATCCACGGGTTCCGAGCGCCACCCTGGCGGCATCGGCCAAGGCCGCCGCGCGCGAAGTCATCGACACCGCGGCGATCCAGGAACTCGACGCCGCCCACTACCTGCACCCGTTCACCGATCCCGCCGCGCTCAAGGCGCGGCGCGCGCGCGTGATGGTGCGCGGGGACGGCATCTACCTGTGGGATTCGGAGGACAACAAGATCCTCGACGGCATGTCGGGCCTGTGGTGCGTCAACGTCGGCTACGGCCGCACCAGCATTTCCGACGCGGTGTACAGGCAGATGCAGACGCTGCCGTTTTATAACAGCTTCTTCAACACCACCAACGTGCCGGCCACCCGCCTGGCCGCGCTGCTGGTGGACATTTCGCCGCCTCAGTTCAACCACGTGTTTTTCACCGGGTCGGGCTCGGAAGCCAACGACACCAATGTGCGCATGGTGCGGCGCTACTGGGACCTGCTCGGCTACAGCAAGCGCCACACCATCATCAGCCGCGTCAACGCCTACCACGGCAGCACGGTGGCCGGATCGGCCCTGGGCGGCATGGAAGGCATGCATGACCAGGCCGGCACGATTCCCGATATCGTCCACATCGGCCAGCCCAGCTACCTGCAATCGGGCCAGGGCATGGGCGAGAACGAGTTCGGCATCGTGGCGGCCGGCTGGCTGGAAGAAAAGATCCTGGAAATCGGCCCCGACAAGGTCGCCGCCTTCATCGGCGAACCGGTGCAGGGTGCCGGCGGCGTGATCATCCCGCCGGCCACCTACTGGCCCGAAATCCAGCGCATCTGCGACAAGTACGGGATCCTGCTGATCGCCGATGAAGTCATTTGCGGCTTTGGCCGGCTGGGCACCATGTTCGGTTCCGAACTGATGCGGATACAACCGGATCTGATCACCTTCGCCAAAGGTGTCACCTCGGGCTATGTGCCGCTGGGGGGCGTGCTGGTGGGCGACCGCGTGGCGCGCGTGCTGACCGAGAAGGGCGGCGAGTTCAACCACGGCTTCACCTATTCCGGCCATCCGGTGGCCTGCGCGGCGGCGCTGGAAAACATCCGCATCCTGCGGGACGAGCAGATCGTGCAAAAGGTGGCGCTGGACACCGGGCCGTATCTGAAAATGAAATTCGCCACCCTGGCCGACCATCCGCTGGTCGGGTATGCCGACAGCCTGGGCTTCGTGGCCGGATTAAATCTGGTCAAGCGCAAGGGCGCCAGCATCCACGGCTGCGAATTTTTCAGCCCGTATCAGCAGGTCGGGATGATTTGCCGCGCGCACATGTTCAATAACGGCATGATCATGCGCGCCGTGGGAGAGCGCATGATCATCGCGCCACCGCTGGTGATGACGCGCGCGGACATCGACGAGATGGTCGGCAGAATACGCTTCTGCCTGGACGCCACGCTGGCCGAACTGCGCCAGCGCGGCTGGGTGGACTAGATTTCTTTGCGGTTCTTCAACACTTGCGGCGCCAGCGAGCCGGCCACCATGCCGGCGAAAGCGGCAATCAGCCCGGCCAGCTGGCCAGGGAAACTTTCGCCCAGCGTGCTGATTTGCGGAAAATAAACGATCCACACCACCAGCCCGAACGCGATCGACACGATGGCGCCCTGGGTGGTGGCGCGCTCCCAGTACATGCCCATCACCAGCGGCACGAAAGCGGCCACCAGCGTGACCTGGTAGGCGGTCGATACCAGCTCGTAGATCGAGGTGCCCTTCATGGCGATGGCATAGGCCAGCACCGAGGCGGCGAACACCACGATCGAGCAGCGCACCGCGAACAGTTGCTGGCGGTCGGTCATGCCGGGGCGCAGGTGCTTGAGAATGTTTTCCACAAAACTGGTCGAGGGCGCCAGCAGGGTCGCCGACGAGGTGCTCTTGATGGCCGACAGCAGCGCGCCGAAGAAGATAATCTGCATCGTCAAAGGCATCTTGGTCAGCACGAAAGTCGGCAGCAGGCGCTGGTAATCGTTCCTGGCCATCTCGATGCCGCTCTCGCCCAGCACCAGCACCGCGCTGGCGACGATGAACATCGGCACGAAGGCGAACAGGATGTAGCTGGCGCCGCCGATGATGGCGCCGGCGCGGGCGGTCGGCGCGCTCTTGGCCGACATCACGCGCTGGAACACGTCCTGCTGCGGAATACTGCCGAGCATCATGGTGATGGCGGCGCCGATGAAGAACACGACGTCATGGAAATTCGGCGGCGGCAGGAACTTCCACAGCGCCTTCTGGTCTGCCATGGCAAGTACCTGGCCCGCGCCGCCGGCCAGATCGGCCGAGAAGTAAGCGATGATCGACAGGCCCACCACCAGCACGATCATCTGGATGAAGTCGGTGATCGCCACGGCCAGGAAGCCGCCGATGACCACATAGATCAGCACGGCGAGGGTGCCGACGATCATGCCGGCCGCTTCGCTCATGGCGCCGTTGGTCAGCACCGAAAATACCAGGCCCAGCGCGGTGATCTGCGCCGCCACCCAGCCCAGATAGCTGAGGATGATGGCGCAGGAACAGAACACTTCGATGCCGCTGCCGAAGCGCTTGCGGTAGTAGTCGCCGATGGTGAGGAGATTGAGTTTGTACAGGCGGGCAGCGAAAAACATGCCGACCAGGATCAGGCAGGTGCCGGCGCCGAACGGGTCTTCCACGATCGACGACAGGCCGCCCTGCACGAAGCGGGCCGGAATGCCCATCACCGTTTCGGCCCCGAACCAGGTCGCGAAGGTGGTGGTGACGACCATGATCAGCGGCAGGCTGCGCCCGGCCACGGCAAAGTCGCTGGTGTTCTTGATCCGGGTGCCGGCCCACACGCCCAGCGCGAGGGTTCCAAGCAGATACAGCACCACCGAGGTAATCAGCGTGGTATTCATGTAATGTTTACTCCACAGGCAACAAGGGCTGAATAGTGATTCCGGGAAACGCAATTCGCTCAGGAAAATTCGGCGATTATACCAACCACGTGCACACGGGAGATGGCGATGGCAGCGAATAATTGGCATGAACGGGCCGCGGCGCTCAAGCCGGACGGCCGCGCATTGATCGGCGGCGAACGGCGCGCGGCCTTGTCCGGCCGCACCTGGGACAAGCACTCGCCGATCGACGGGCGCCTGCTCGGTCCGGTGGCGCGCTGCGAGGGCGCCGACGTCGATGCCGCCGTGGCGGCAGCGCGCGCCGCCTTCGAGGACCGGCGCTGGGCCGGGCTGGCGCCGGGCAAGCGCAAGCGCGTCATGATCCGCTTTGCCGACCTGGTGCTGCAGCACGGCGCCGAACTGGCCTTGCTGGAAACGCTGGACATGGGCAAACCCATCAAATACAGCCAGAGCGTGGATGTGGCCTCCTGCGCCAACTGCCTGCGCTGGTATGGCGAGGCGATCGACAAGGTGTATGACCAGATCGCCCCGACCGCCGACGACAGCCTGGCGCTGATCACGCGCGAGGCGGTCGGCGTGGTGGCCGCCATCGTGCCGTGGAACTACCCGCTCATCATGACGGCATGGAAGATCGCCCCGGCGCTCGCCAGCGGCAACAGCGTGATTTTAAAGCCGTCGGAAAAGTCGCCGCTGTCGGCGCTGCGGCTGGCCGAGCTGGCGCTGGAAGCCGGCATCCCGCCGGGCGTGTTCAATGTGGTGCCCGGTTTCGGTAACGAGGCCGGCAGCGCGCTGGCGCTGCACATGGATGTCGACTGCATCGGCTTTACCGGCTCCACCCGGGTCGGCAAGCAGATCATGCAGATGGCGGGCCAGTCCAACCTCAAGCGCGCGTGGACGGAATTGGGCGGCAAGTCGGCCAACATCGTCTGCGCCGACTGTCCGGACCTGGATGCGGCCGTGAGCGCGGCGATTTCGTCGATTTACTTCAACCAGGGCGAAAGCTGCAATGCGCCGTCAAGGCTGTTTGTGGAGGCGGCGATCAAGGACGCGTTCCTGGAAAAGGCGCTGCCGCTGATTGCGCGCTGGACGCCGGGCGATCCCTTGAGCGAATCGACCATCATGGGGGCGATCGTCGATGCCACGCAGATGAAGACCGTGATGGGCTATATCGAGCAGGGCAGGCAGGCCGGCGCCAGGTTGCTGGCCGGCGGCGAAGCCGTGCGCCCGGAAACCGGCGGCTTTTATATCGCGCCGACCCTGTTCGATGAGGTCGACAGCGGCATGAGCATCGCGCGTGAAGAGATTTTCGGGCCGGTGCTGTCGGTGCTCAGCTTTACCGACGTGGGGGAGGCGGTGCGGCAGGCCAATGCCACGCCGTATGGACTGCAGGCGGCGGTGTGGACGCGCGATATGAGCAAGGCGATCCGGACGGCGCGGGCGCTGCGGGCCGGTACGGTCCACGTGAACCAGTACGACGGCGACGATATCACCGTGCCGTTCGGCGGCTACAAACAATCGGGCAATGGCCGCGACAAGTCGCTGCACGCGTTCGACAAGTACACCGAGTTGAAGACCACCTGGATACGGATCTAGCCGTCGTATTTGCCAGCCCCGTCGTTCCCGGCCTCGGCGGCCCCCTTAGCGGGGACCCATGCACAGCATGCTATGCGGGCAGCGTGACGGTCAGCCGCGTATGCCCGCCATCGCTCTCCATCTCCACCGACCCGCCCTGCACCTCGGCCATCAGCCTGACCGAATAGGTCCCGAGCCCGGTCCCGCCGGCCTTGTCCGACGCATACTTGTCGAAGAAGCGCCCGCGCATCGACGGCTCGACTTCCCCTTCATTGTCGACCACCACATGCACCGCGTCGTACCCGGGCGCCAGCCGCACCGTCACCATGCCGCCTTCGGGCGAGGCGTCGGCGGCATTCTTGAGCAGATTGCCGAACAGCGAATAACACAGGATAGGCTCGCCCAGGCATTGCCCGTCCAGCGACGATTCGAACGCAAAGCGCAGGCGCTTCCACGAAAACGCCATCTCCGCCTGCGCCGCCACCTTGCGCAGCAGCGCGCCGATATCGAAGCGCTCCAGCGACGGCCGATAGGTCCCCATTTCCATCTTGTACACGTCCAGCGTACGGTTGATCATTTCCAGCGCATTCCCGGCCGCCATTTCGATCATCGACGCACTCTCGCGCTGCTGGGCGGTCAGGCCGCTATCGAGCAGCGCCTGGCTGGCCTGCAGCGCCACCGCGATCGGGCTTTTCAGATCGTGGCGCGTCATGCGCTCGATGTCTTCGCGCAGATGCGCCGTTTCGACCAGGTTGGTGTTCTGGCGCTTGAGATCGTGCAGCAAGGTCGACAGACTCAGATGCGCCGACAGGCGCGCCTTGAGAATGGTCGGATCGACCGGCTTGCTGACGTAATCGACCGCACCCAGGTGCAGGCCGGCCACCACATCCTCGACCCCGTCGCGCGCGGACAGGAAGATAATCGGAATGTCCGCCGTGGCCGGGTCGGCCTTGAGCCGGCGGCACACCTCGAAGCCATCCATCTGCGGCATCATGATGTCGAGCAGGATCAGGTCGATGTTGAAGGACTGCGCGATCTCGATCGCCTTGCGCCCGTTGATCGCCACCTTGAGCGTGTATTCGTCCTTGAGCACCCCGGTCATCACTTCGATATTGGTGGGGATGTCGTCGACGATCAGCACCGTGCATTTCCTGAGCCGGTCGGCCAGCGGCGGCACCAGGCCGATGACCTTGACCTCGGGCGCCGGAGGCGGGGCCGGCATGGGGACCGGCGGCCTTGGCGCTTCCTTCACCGGCCCGACCATCGCCATGAACTTGCTGGCGAAACTGTTCACCGTGAAGGGTTTGATCATGTAGGCGTTGACGCCGTTCTGCAGCGCCGTGCGCACCGAGCCCGGCGTGGTTTCGGCCGTCAGCATCATGAACGGCACCCGCGCATAGCGTTCGTCGCGCCGCATCCACTGCAGCAGTTCGATCCCGCTCATGTGCGGCATGGCCCAGTCGCCGATGACGATCTCGATCGGCTGCCTGCACATCAGCTCCTGCGCGATCTTCCCGTTCTCGGCCTGGAACACGTTGAAAAAGCCCAGGTCCGCCAGCACCGCGCGCACGGCGGTGCGGATCAGCAGGTAGTCGTCGACGATCAGGATGGCGGCGGATTTGTCCATCAGCGGTAGCTCTCCAGGATAGTGTAACTGCCGCCGGACGATGCCATCAGGGCGTAGCCGTCGGCCGCCCAGGTGAACTGCGGACCTTGGCCGGGCACGGCAGCCTTCGCCGCCCGCCGCGCCATCGTCACATGCGGCTTGTACGGCCGGCTTTCCGGCGGCAGGCCGGCGCTGTCCAGCAGCTTGCCCAGTGTAGCGTGCAACCGCGTCAGCGCGGCGGGAATGGCGAGCGGTTCCAGCACCGCGATCCCGTGCGGCCACACCGTGGCGGTGCCGAATTCCAGTTCGAACGGTACCATCGCCACGCCCAGCTGCGCCCGCAGCGCGGCAATGCGGGCGCGTTCGGCATCGCCGATGAAATGCAAGGTCAGATGCAGCTTGTCGTCGTGGACCGGCGTCGCGCCGCGCGGCCAGGTCCAGCTGTCGCGCCACTCGATCAGGCGGCGCCGCGTTTCGGTGTCGGGCCACAGGGCCAGAAACAGGCGGGCCGCGTCACTCACTTAATTTCAGGGCCGGCGTGATCGTGTCGATGTATAGCACGGCGTCGTAGACCGCTGCCGGGATCATGCGCACTGGCGACGCGGCGAATTCCCGCGCTGCGATCGGTTCGAACATCCACGCCGTCCCAGGCGACGGTTTGGCGCCGCTGAAGTCGACCAGCGAGTAGCGCAGGCCGCCGTTGGCGAGCACGCCATCGAGGCTGCCGGCTTCCGGTACCGGCACCGTTTGCGCTCGTCCGGCATTGTCCGCGTGAACGCCGCGCCCCATGTACAGGCCGATGGTGTACATCTCGGCCTTGCGCTGCGCCGCCAGCAGCGCTCCCATGTTCTTGACCGGCAGGTAGGGGTGCCCGTAGCCGACGTGCCCATTGTGCGCCCAAACGATTACCTTGCGCTTGGGGTAACGCCGGTCAAGCAGGTAGTGAAGGTTATCGGCCATGCCGGCGTCGCGCAGCGCGTTCCCGGCGGCAAAGTCGTCGGAAGCGAGCTGTCGGACATACAATTCGCGCGAACGCAGCGCCTGTCTCTGGAATTCGATATCAGGCCCTGTGCGTCCCGCCAGCGCCTCCATTGCCTGTGTGTAGAAGGCCAGCAGGTCCCGGGCGGCTTCGGCTGTCAGGTGTTTATCATTGCCCAGTTGTGCGTCGTAGCCCGCGAGCTGGTCGCCCAGCGTGGCCGGCAGCAGTGGCCGCAGGGCGGCGCCGGTGCGCGGGTCGGTCGGCGATATCAGCTGGGTATCGAAGCCGGCGAGGGTCAGTGGGGAGGCGGTCTTGCGCGTCGCCTCCAGATAGTCGAACAGCGTCCCCACTTCAGGGGTGTACCACTGCCACATCAGGCCGCGTGCCTGCACCTTGCCGGTGGGCGCGCTGCCGACCATGCGGTCGGCTTGCTCGCAATCGGACATCGAACTCTCGAACGCAACAACGTCAAAACCCATCTCCTGATGCAGGAATTTGATCAGCCGGACCTTCATCCAGTTCATTTCCGCCGCGCCGTGGCTGCTTTCGCCCAGCTGGACGATGCGCTTCCCGGCCAGCAGCGGTTTGAGAAACTGCAGGTCGCTGAAGTCGTCACTGAACAGCGAACGGATTGGATGGCGGCGCGCCTGCACGTCGGCGCGCCATGCGGCCGCGACGGCCGGCATGTCCGCATCGGCAAGGCGCAGCGCGCCATCGTCGAGCAGGGTTTGCGATGGGACTGGCCGTGGCGGCGATACCGGCGGCGGTGGCGGCGCGAGCGCAGCCACCGTCACCGATTCGTCGACTTTCAGTTTCAGGCTGTCGAACCACGCGCCGCCTTTGCCGTTGATGCCGAAGCCAATATACAGCTTGGCCGCGTTGGCGGGCACGGGCACAAGCAGTTCAAAGGACTTCCAGGCGCTGGTCCCGCTGGGCGCTGCGGGACCCGCGGTGAACTCGCCCATGGGCATGGATTCACCCACTACGCCGACATATAAAAGGGCGTTACCCTCGGCCTGCTCCGTGCGGATGCGTCCCGACAGGATCAGCCGGTGCCCGGCGGCGCCGCCCGGCGCGACCTCCTGACCCAAGGCGAATTGCTTTGCCGCGGCGTCGCGGCTTTGCATGTGCACCGCGCAGGCCGGTGCGCACTCGGTGCGCAGGTCGTAGCCGTCGCCGAATGTCTTCCACCCGGCCGGCTTGCCGCTGACGGCATCGCGCTGCGCGAACGACAGGTTGGCGACAGCAGGCGCACTGGCCGCCAGTACGGTGGAGGTAGTCATGACCAGCACAATGGCGAGGCGGCGCAGGATAGCCATTTCAGAAGCAGTGTTCGAGTGCGGGGAAGCTGCCATTCTTGACGGCGCCGACGTAGGCGCTGACGGCGGCCTCGATGCTGCTTTGCCCCTCCATGAAGTTCTTGACGAAGCGCGCCTTGCGGCCCGGGAAAACCCCCAGCGCATCGTGCATCACCAGCACCTGGCCGGCGCAATCGGGCCCGGCGCCGATGCCGATGGTCGGCATGCTCAGGAGGTCGGTGACTTCCTTGCCGAGCGCCGCTGGAATCGCTTCGAGCACCAGCATCGAGGCGCCGGCCGCCTGCAGCAGCTGGGCGTCGTGCT
>CAMLIL010000116.1 GCA_946480015.1 uncultured Oxalobacteraceae bacterium
ACAGCTTATACCGGCTGCAAACCATTCAGTTCGCCGATGGCGCGAAGTGGGATTATCAAACCGTTGCCGGCAAGCTGGTCTACAACGGCACGGCCGGCAACGATACCCTGACCGGGTTGACGGATGCGCCCAACGTTATCAATGGGGGCGACGGCAACGACACGGTCAACGCGGGCAGCCTCAATGACATCCTCGCCGGCGGCGCGGGCAAGGACACGATCAATGCCGGCGCCGGTGTTGACACCTTCGTCTTTAATCGGGGCGACGGCCAGGATGCGATCAATGAAATCCATTGGGCGAATAAAGCCGGCGGCAAGAACCTGGACGTGCTGACGCTTGGCGACGATATCGCCAACGACCAGCTCTGGTTCCGCCATGTCGGCAACAACCTCGAGATCGATGTCATCGGTACCACCGACAGCGTGACGATCAACAACTGGTATTCGGGAAGCGCCTATCACCTTAATCAGGTGGCGGCCAATGGCAAAGTGCTATTGGAGGCCAAGGTCGAGAACCTGGTTGCCGCCATGGCAGCCTTTAGTCCACCCGCTGCCGGCCAGACTGCGCTGCCTGCCAACTATCAAACGGACCTCGCGCCCGTACTGGCGGCCAATTGGACATAGCCGAAACTCCTGCAGTCGACAGCGGACTGGCGTGTCTGGTCATGCTTGCCCGCTTCCACGGTCTAGCGGCTGACCCGCATCAATTGGCGCATGCGTTTGCGCTCGGTGGCCAGTCCTTTGGCATGCAGGACCTCCTGCTGGCCGCCAAACAGCTCGGTTTAATCGCTCGCCGTGCCAAACCGATCGCAGGCCGCTGGGCCACTACGCCCTTGCCGGCCATTGCGCTTGGGCGCGACGGTCGCTTCTTTGTGCTTGCCCGGCTAGAACAGACCGATAGCGGGTGGCGTGCACTGATTCAGGATCCCGCCAGCCAGCGCCCGGAAACCCTGGCCAACGATGATCTGGCAGCCCGCTGGAGCGGTGAGATGATCCTGTTGTCATCGCGCGCATCACTGGCGGGGGAGCTGGCGCGCTTCGATTTCACCTGGTTCATTCCGGCGATCGTCAAATACCGCAAGTTGCTGGGGGAAGTGCTGTTGGTGTCGCTGGTGTTGCAGCTGTTCGCGCTGGTCACGCCGCTGTTCTTTCAGGTGGTGATGGACAAGGTGCTGGTGCACCGAGGGTTCACCACGCTCGACGTGATCGCGGCCGGGCTACTGCTTGTGACCCTGTTTGAAGCGGGCCTGAACGCCTTGCGCAGTTATGTTTTCGCCCATACCAGCAGCCGCATTGATGTCGAGCTTGGGGCGCGGCTTTTCCGCCATTTGCTCGGCTTGCCTCTAGCGTATTTCGAGGCGCGGCGGGTGGGCGACTCGGTTGCACGCATCCGCGAACTGGAAAACATTCGATCATTCTTGACCGGCAATGCCATGACGCTGGTGCTGGATCTGCTCTTCTCTGTCGTTTTTATCGGGGTCATGCTGTATTACAGCCGCTGGCTGACGCTGTTGGTCGGCCTGTCCCTGCCTTGTTACTTCGCGTTGTCCTTACTCGTCACACCGCTCTTGCGCACCCGCCTGCATGAGAAATTCAACCGTGGCGCCGAGAATCAAGCCTTCCTCGTTGAAACCATCAGTGGCATCGACACGATCAAGGCGACCGCGGTCGAGCCGCAATGGACACGCGCCTGGGACAAGCAATTGGCTGCCTATATCGCTGCCGGCTTTCGGACCGCGACCCTGGCGACCGTGGCCAACAATGGCGTGACGTTGATCAGCAAGCTGGTGACTGTTGCAACCATGTATTTCGGCGCCAAATCGGTGATCGCCGGGGAGTTGAGTGTCGGCCAGCTAATCGCCTTCAACATGCTAGCTGGCCACGTTTCGACCCCGGTTATGCGCCTGGCGCAAATGTGGACCGATTTTCAGCAAACCGGGATCTCGATGCAACGCCTTGGCGATATCCTCAATACCCGCACGGAAGTAGCCGGCAACAAGAGCGCCCTGCCGCCGATCGTGGGGAAGATCACCCTCGAGCAGGTGACCTTTCGCTACCGTCCGGATGGTTCGGAAGTGTTGTGTGGGCTCGACCTGGCAATTCGTCCGGGGGAAATTATCGGTATCGTAGGCCGCTCCGGCTCCGGAAAGAGCACGTTGACCAAGCTGGTGCAGCGCCTGTATTTGCCGGAGCGCGGACGCGTCATGATTGACGGCATCGATCTGGCGCTTGCCGATGCCTCATCCCTGCGGCGTCAGATCGGCGTGGTGTTGCAAGAAAACGTGCTCTTCAACCGATCGATTCGCAACAACATCGCCTTGAGCGACCCTGGAGCACCGCTGGAAGCCGTGATTCGAGCGGCAAAGCTGGCGGGAGCGCATGAGTTTATCAGTGCCTTGCCGGAAGGTTACGACAATCCCGTGGGCGAGCACGGCACTGGGTTATCCGGCGGGCAGCGGCAACGGATTGCGATCGCCCGGGCCTTGATGGCCAATCCGAAAATCCTGATTTTCGATGAAGCTACCAGTGCGCTCGATTATGAATCGGAACGCATCATTCAAGACAATATGCAAACCATTTGTCAAGGACGCACGGTCTTGATTATTGCGCATCGCCTGTCCGCCGTGCGCGATGCTCACCGGATCGTCGTGATGGACCAGGGCACGATTGTTGAACAAGGCTCACATGCGGAACTCCTTGCCCAGGCAGACGGCCACTTTGCACGTCTCTACCGTTTGCAACAAGGATAAGTGATGACAGCACGGATACAGGCGCTAGGCGATCTGCTGGCCCGTTACAAAGCAGTATTCTCGCATGCATGGCAGGAGCGCTTGCGCATGGGTGGTAATACCTATCAGGCCCATGAGGCCCAGTTTCTGCCTGCGGCCCTGGCACTGCAGGAGACACCACTTTCGCCCGCGCCGCGCGTGGCCATGTGGCTGCTAATGGCGTTTGCGGCGTTGGCCCTGGCAGGCGCGGTGTTCGGCAGGATTGACATTGTCGCGGTTGCACAAGGCAAGATCGTGCCCAACGATCGCACCAAAACGATTCAGGCGATCGAGACCGCCAGTGTCAAGGATATTCATGTGGTGGATGGACAAAGCGTCAAGGCCGGCGACGTATTGATCGAGCTGGATGCCAGCACCACCGATGCCGATACGAAACGTGTCAGCAGCGACCTCTCCGCTGCGCGCTTGCAAGGCTTGCGTGCGCAGGCCATGTTGAGCGCGATTGCGACCGGGAACGAACCGGCTATGGAAACCATGCCCGACATGTCGGCTGCCCAGGTGGAGCAAGCGCAGCGGTGGGTAGCCGGGCAATACGCAGAAATGCGCGCCAAGCTGGCGCGAATCGATGCCGATATCGCGCGCCGCGAGGCGGAGCTGCGCTCGACCCATGAACTGGTGCGCAAGCTGGAACAAACCGTGCCGCTGGCACGCGGACGGGCGAAGGATTTGCAAGCGCTGGCCCAAGACGGCTATGTGCCTCAGCATGCTTTTCTGGACAAGGAGCAAAGCCGCATTGAACAAGAGGCCGATTTAAGGAATCTGCGCAGCCGCCTGAACGAAATTGCAGCATCGTTGCGCGAAGGTCGTGCCCAGCGCATTTCGTTACAGGCGGAAATGCGGCGCAGCGCTTTGGACAGCTTGAACGACGCTGAGCAGAAAGCCGCCGTCTTGCAGCAGGACCTGATTAAAGCCGGCGTACATGGCAAGCTGATGCGATTGACGGCGCCGGTCGATGGCACAGTCCAGCAGCTTGCGGTGCACACCGTAGGCGGCGTCGTCACCGCTGCGCAACCATTGATGATAATCGTGCCGAACGATCATGCCTTGGAAGTACAGGCGTTTTTAGACAACAAGGATATCGGCTTTGTGAATCCGAATCAGCAAGCTGAAATCAAGGTAGAAACCTTCCCCTACACTCGGTATGGCACGATTCGCGGGACGGTGACCGATGTATCGCATGACGCAATTGATGACGAAAAGAGGGGGCTGATCTACGCGCTGCGCGTCAAGATGGACCGCGCCACCATGGCAGTGGAAGGAAAAACGATCAAGCTGTCCCCAGGCATGTCGGTTGCGGTTGAAGTCAAGACCGGACAGCGGCGCGTGATCGAGTATTTCTTAAGTCCATTGCTGCAATATAAACAGGAGAGCTTGCGCGAGCGGTAAACCTTATCAATCGCGCTCGTCGCTGTCTTCCTGATCGCGCCCGGGCTGGGGAATCACCTTCACCAGCACGATGCGCGGACCGTTCATCTTCTTGACTACGATATCGAAGCGCGGGAACTCGATTTTCTGACCCTGCTTCGGGATATCGCCCAGTTTCACCATCAGCAGCCCGCCCACCGATTCGACTTCATCCAGGCCCAGGGTTTCGTTATCGATGTCGATGCCGAGGATGCGTTCGAGCGAAAAGATCGGCAGGCTGGCCTTGCCGATCAGGGTGCCGTCCGGCTGGCGCAGCCAGTCGTTTTCATTGAGGCGGAATTCGTCGCGGATTTCGCCCACCATCGCGCCGAGCAGGTTGTCGAGCGTGATGAAGCCGACCGCGCGCTTGCCTTTTTCGCCGATCAGCGCGAAGTGCGGCGCGCCGTCGCGGAAGCGGCGGAACATCTGCTGCGCCGGGGTGCGCGCCGACACGGTTTCCACCGGCCGCAGGAATTGGGTCAGGTCGGTGATGGGACGCCCGGTCTGCTGGGCGAAAAACAGATCCTTCAGGTGAATAATGCCCAGCACGTCTTCATTGTTCACATCGAAGTAGGGATAGCGCGAAAAGCGGTTGCGCACCACCGTCTGCAGGTTTTCTTCCAGGCTCTGGTCGGCGTACAGGGCGATCACTTCATTAATCGGCCGCATCAGGTCCGACACCGACAGCTGCGAAAAGTCGAGCGACTGGGCCAGGATATGGCGCTCGTCGCGGGTGAATTTTTCGCCCGGCTGGCTGGTGCGCAGGATCAGCTTGAGTTCCTCGGTCGAATAATGGGCGTCGTGCCCGCCGGTGCCGGCCAGGCCGACCAGGCGCAGCACCAGGGTGGCGCTGCCGTTGAGCAGCCAGATGGCCGGGTACATGCCCCAGTAAAACGCATACAGGGGCAGCGCGCTCCACAGGCCGACGGCTTCCGGGTTGCGGATCGCCAGCGACTTGGGCGCCAGTTCGCCGACCACGATGTGCAGAAAGGAAATCACACTGAAGGCGACCGCAATCGAAATGCCGTGGATCACCGCCGGCGAGCTGATGCCGATCAGGTGCAGCAGCGGTTCGAGCAATCCGGCAAAGGCCGGTTCGCCCACCCAGCCCAGGCCCAGCGAGGCCAGGGTGATGCCCAGCTGGCAGGCCGACAGATAGGCGTCGAGCTGGCTATGGACTTCGCCGAGGATGCGGCCGCGTAATCCCTGGGTCTTGGCAATGGCCCGCACGCGGGTCTTGCGCAGGGTGACGATGCCGAATTCGGCCGCCACGAAAAAGCCGTTTAGCACGACCAGAAACAGGGCGAGCAGGACGAACAGAACGTTAAGCATAGTTATTGTTATCGCAGGCCAATAAGGCCGGGATCGCCATTGTACCGTTCATGGGGTGCTAAACCCACCACGATGCACAGCTGAAAGTATCGCTTCCACCGCCGGGTGCTTGATCTTGCGTTCGTTCGACACCGCGTAAAACTGTTCGCGCACCTGCGGCACCGGGCCCACCAGCACCGCGCCGAACTGCTCGGCCAGATCGGCCGCCAGCGCCGCAGGCGCGAAGTACAGGCCGGTGCCGCGCCGTCCGAAGGTGTTGAGCAAGGCGTTGTCCTCGAATTCGCCGACGATGTCGGGCCGTACATTGTGCAGCTCGAACCATTCGTCGATGCGTCCGCGTAAAGCATTGTTGCGGGTCGGCAGGAGGAAGGGCGCGCCGTTGAGGTTGCCGGGAAACTCGCCCGCATACACATTGGCCAGCGCCGGCGCGCCCACCACCACGGTAGCGCTTTCGAACAGCAGATGGCTGAACACGCGCAGGGTGGTGCCCGAGCGCACCGCGCGGTCGGTCAGCACCACGTCCAGCTTGTGCAGGGCCAGGTCGGCCAGCAGCGCATCGAACTGGTCTTCGTAGCACACCAGGCGCACCGGCTTGGGCAGGTGCAGGGTCGCTTCCAACAGGCGGAAGGCGGTCAGCTTGGGCAGGGAATCGGAAATGCCGACCGTCAGGCGCACCTTGCCGCTGTCGGTTTCGCCCAGCGCTTCCTGCATCTGTTCACCCAGCAGGAAGATCTGGTCGGCGTAGGCCATGGCCAGCTGGCCGGCTTCGGTCAGCACCAGGCGCCGTCCCTGCTGGTGAAACAGGGCCTTGCCGATCGACTGTTCCAGCTGCGACAGCTGGGTACTGATGGTCTGCACCGCCAGCCCCAAGCGCGTCGACGCGCGCGTGATGCCGCCTTCCTTGGCCACCACCCAGAAGTAGTACAGGTGGCGGAAATTCATCCCCGTGGTTTTCATGGCTTCTGTTTTTATGAAGTAATCGTTCGATTATCTCCTATTTTTAAATTGGTGTCACGGCCCTACACTGGGCCCCATCGCGTCACCTATGGAGAGGTAAAACAAACTATGAAGCATTTCAGAGTGTCAATTCTTGTGTCAATCGCTTGCTTGGCGGTTGCGGGCTGGTGGGGCTATACGCACCACGGCATGGCGGGAGCGCTGTCGGCGTTCGGTATCGCGCTGATTCTGGCGATCATGGAAGTATCGCTGTCGTTCGACAACGCGGTGGTCAACGCCTCGGTGCTGAAAACCTGGGACCCGTTCTGGCAAAAGCTGTTCCTGGGCCTGGGCATCCTGATCGCCGTATTCGGTATGCGCTTGCTGTTCCCGCTGGTGATCGTGGCGGCAGCGGCTGACCTGGGACTGGTGGAGGTGTGGAATCTGGCCCTGTCCGATCCGAAGGCGTATTCAGCGCACCTGACGGCGCACCACGCCGAAGTGGCGGCCTTTGGCGGCATGTTCCTGCTGCTGGTTTTCCTGAACTTCCTGTTTGATTCGGACAAGGAACTGCACTGGCTGGGGCACTTCGAGAAGAAGCTCGGCTCGCTCGGCAAGGTCTCGTCGATCTCGGTGATGATCTCGCTCGCCACGCTGATGGGGGCCATCAACCTGGTGCCGGAAGCGCAAAAGATGGTCGTGCTGATGGCCGGTCTGTGGGGCATTCTGATTTACGTGGCCGTCGACGGCGTGAGCAGCCTGCTGGAGAAGGAAGAAGAGGGCGGCAGCAATGTTGGCGACATGGTCAAGCGCGGCGGTATCGGCGGTTTCCTGTACCTCGAAGTGCTCGATGCTTCGTTCTCCTTCGACGGCGTGATCGGCGCGTTTGCGATCACCAGCGATGTCGTGATCATCATGCTGGGCCTGGCAATCGGCGCGATGTTCGTGCGTTCGATGACGGTGTTTTTGGTGGAGAAGGGCACGCTCGATAACTACGTGTACCTGGAGCACGGCGCGCACTACGCGATCGGCATCCTGGCGCTGATCATGTTGGCGAGCATGAAGTTCCACATCCCTGAAATCTTCACCGGCCTCATTGGTGTGGCGTTCATCGTGGCCAGCCTGTGGTCTTCGCTGCGTCACCGGAAAGAGCAAGCGCTGCTGGCAACGGCCAGCGCGTAAGGACCGCGCGGCAAATGGCGAACACCGGTTTGCCGCGGGATGAAAGCAGGTGTTCACTGTCTTACACAAGTCGTTCTTTATTTTGATTTTCTACTTTTGGAGAAATACATCATGGCTATCAGTCTGCAAAAAGGCGGTAACGTTAATCTGAGCAAGGAAGCTCCCGGCCTGTCGAAATTGATCGTCGGCCTCGGCTGGGACGTGCGCAACACCGACGGCGCCGCCTTCGACCTGGACGGCGCGGTGTTCATGCTGAACAGCAGCGGCAAAGTGCGTTCGGATGCCGACTTCGTTTTCTACAACAACCTGAAGTCGACCGACGGCTCGGTGGTGCACTCGGGCGACAACCGCACCGGCGCCGGCGAGGGCGACGATGAAACCGTCACCATCGACCTGACCAAGGTACCGGCCGATGTCGACAAGGTCGTGCTGGCGGTAACGATTCACGACGCCGAACAGCGCCGCCAGAACTTCGGGCAAGTGGCCAAGGCCTTCATCCGCTGCGTCAACGCGGCCGGCAACGGCGAGATCGCCCGCTACGACCTGTCGGAAGACAGCTCGACCGAAGGCGCGATGATCTTCGGCGAAGTCTACCGCGCCGGCAGCGAGTGGAAATTCCGCGCCGTCGGCCAGGGCTTCAAGGGCGGTCTCGGCCCCCTGGCCAAGAACTACGGCGTCAACATCTAAGTCCGCCATCAAGAGGAAAAAGCCATGCCAGTTTTTACAGTCACCGGTGACGTCGATCCCTTCCTGCACGTGTCGCTGACGCGCGGCGAGACCATCTACTGCGAGTCCAACGCGATGGTGATGATGGAGTCGACGCTGGACCTGAAGGGCAAGATGAAAGGCGGCCTGGGCAGCGCGCTGATGCGCACCTTCGCCAACGGCGAGTCGTTCTTCCAGCAGCATATCGAAGCGAGCCGCGGCGATGGCGACTGCCTGCTTTCGCCCACCTTGCCCGGCGCGATGCAGGTGATCGACGTCGGCCCGCGCCATTACATCCTCAGCGATGGCGCGTTCGTTGCGGCCAGTTCGGGCGTCGACCTGCGCGTGCGTACCCAGAGCGTCGGCAATGCGCTGTTCGCCCAGAGCGGCGGCTTCTTCGTCACCGAGACTGGTGGCAATGGCCAGGTGGTGGTGTCCGGTTTCGGCTCGATGAACGAGCTGGAAGTCGAGCCGGGCAAGGACGCCATCATCGACAACGCCCACGTGGTGGCGTGGGACAGCACCCTGCACTATGAAATCTCGGTTACCACCGGGCAAAGCGGCGGCTTCCTCGGCAACCTGATCAATAGCCAGACTAGTGGCGAAGGCATGGTGCTGCGGTTTTCCGGCAAGGGCAAAGTGTATGTGTGTTCGCGTAACCGCGACACGTTCCGTGCCTGGATCCAGCAGGGTTCGGGCCGTTAAAGGAGAAAAGATCATGGCAGTTAGTTTGCAAAAAGGGCAGAAGATTTCGCTCGACAAGGAAGCCGGCGGCGCGCTCTCGCGCGTGGTCATGGGGCTGGGCTGGGATGCCATCAAAACCAAGGGCATCTTCGGCTTCGGCGCCAAGACCGAAAGCGTGGACCTGGATGCTTCGTGCGTGATGTTTGACGACAGCAACCGGCCGCTCGACATCGTCTGGTTCCGCCAGCTCAAGAGCCGCGACGGCAGCATCGTGCACACGGGCGACAACCGCACCGGCGCGGGCGATGGCGACGACGAGCAGATCGTCGTCGACCTGGCCAATGTGCCGGCCAACGTCAAGTCGCTGGTGTTTACGGTGAACAGCTTCACCGGCCAGAGTTTCGCGCAGGTGCAGAACGCCTATTGCCGCCTGGTCAATGCCGCCAACCAAAAGGAAGTGGCGCGCTACGACCTGTCGGTGCAGGGACCGCACACGGCGCAGATCATGGCCAAGCTGTACCGCCATAACGGCGAGTGGAAGATGCATGCGATCGGCGAAAACGGCAGCGGCCGTACTTTTGACGATCTGTTGCCGGGCATCGTGCAGTATCTGTAGATGCAGCATGGAAAACCGAAGTGAACCTTCGGTTTTCCTGTGTGTTGTTGATAATTGTCAGGTGTACACTGGTTCCAACTCAACCGCAAGGACACTGCGATGCCTTTCAAACTTAAAGTTGTTTTGGCCGCCGTCCTGGTGACCACGCTCCTGACATTTGCAGCCCATCAGTTCTTGCCAACCGTGGGCTGGCTGGAACTGGCGGCGGGATCGCTCGCCGCCTGGCTGGCTGCAATGGCGGTGGCCATCGTGTTGGTGCTGCTCTACATGACCTTCCTGCAGTTCTTGCTGCGCAAGGGCGCGATCGATACGCAATGGCTGTGGTTCGGCCGCGATCCGGCCGGCCTGGAAGCGTATCGCCGCAAGCACTGGCGTCCCAGAACGCGCGGCTGAGCGCGATCCCAGTGTGATATCACGACGTCTGCCATACGCGCAGACCTCCCGGTGACGTAGCCATTATTCTGCTTGACTTCATGCGCTGACGTGTATACTGTATTATGTAATTAATACAGCATACAAGCCATGAGTCCTCCGTCAACCCATCTGTTTTCCATCGCCACCGGTTCATCCGAACCGATTTACCGGCAACTGGTCGAGCAAACCCGGCGCCTGATCGCCGGCGGCCAGCTCGCGCCCGGCGACCCGATGCCCTCGGTGCGCGAGATCGCCGGCGCCTTGACGGTCAACCCGATGACCGTCTCCAAAGCCTACGGCATGCTGGAAATGGAAGGCGTGCTGACGCGCCGCCGCGGCCTGGGCATGGAAGTGGCGCAGGCGCCGCCACGCGGGCACAGCGTGGCCGACCGCGCCGATCTGCTGCGTCCCATCCTCGAACGCGCCGCGCTGGAAGCCGGCCAGCTGGAACTCGATCCGGACACCGTCCTCGAGCTATTTTCAACCATATTGAAAGCAAAAAAATGACCACTCCGCTTGTTCAGGTGTCCTCGATCAGCAAACAGTTCAGCGGCCAGGCCGTCCTCAGCGGGCTGGACTTTTCCATCGAGCGCGGTCAGGTGGTCGGTCTGCTGGGCCGCAACGGCGCCGGCAAATCGACCCTGCTCGAATGCCTGCTCGGCCTGCGCGAAACCGATGCGGGCAGCGTGAGCCTGTTCGGCGAAGCGGCCGGCAACCTGTCCGACGGCGTGCGCGCCAAAATTGGCTACGTGCCGCAGAAGTCCGAACTGTTCGAGTGGCTCACGCCCGACCAGCTGCTGGCCTACTTCAAGGCGCTGTACCCGCACTGGAACGACGCCAAGGTCGAGGGCCTGCTCACGCGCTGGGGCTTCGATCAGTTCAAGCGAGCCAAGGCGATCAGCAAACTGTCCGGCGGCGAGCAGCAGCGCCTGTCGATCATCCGCGCGCTGGCGCACGATCCCGAACTGCTGATCCTGGACGAGCCGGTGTCGGCGCTCGATCCGGTCGGCCGGCGCGAATTCCTGCGCGAGCTGATCGACAGCGTGATCGAGCAGGGCACCACGGTGGTGTTCTCGACCCACATCCTGACGGACCTGGAGCGGGTGGCGCTGGACGTGGCCTTCCTCAAGGACGGCAGGATCGCGCTGCAGGGCCCGATCGACGAGCTGCTCGACGGCGCGCGCCGGGTGGTGGGGCCGAGCGCCTTGCTCGATGCGCTGCCGGTCGACGGCGAACTGCGCCGTACATGCGGCGGCGACGGCGCCACCCATGTCGTCACGCGTCGCCCCAATTCCGACTTGCTGGCGCTGGCCGCGCGCGAACCGGCGCTGCGCCTGGAGCGGCTGTCGCTGGAAGACCTGTTTGTCGAGGTGACGCAATGAAGCTGCCTGTCTGGCTGAACGAATGCGTGCCGGTGTTCCGCTACGCGGTGAAGCGGCGCAGTATGCCGGGAAGCAGCCGTTTCACGGCCACAGCGGGTGCCGCGCTGTTGTTGTTGAGCATATTTGCGCTCATGTTCACCCAGCTGTCGGCGTGGCAGGCGGTCTGCTTCGGCGCAGGCTTGCCGCTGGCGGGGCTGCTGAGCGCCACCTTCCTTCACTACATGAGCGGGGCGGCGCTGCAAAACACGCCGGCCAACGCGGCGCTGGTACCGCGCATGAACCGTCTGCTCCGGCGCACCGCGGCCATGCTGTGGTGCGCCGCTCTGCTGGGTTGGGCGATGGTCGGCGCCGTCGTGCCGCACGGCGCGCTGATCGTGCTGGTCGCCGCGCTCGCCCTGAGCATGCTGGCGCTGGGGCGTGGCGGACGTAGCGAAGGAATCGTTGTCTTCATGGTCGGCGATCTCGTGCTGGTCACCGGCGGCAAGCCGTTGCGCGATTTCGTCGAGCAGCCGCTCGTGCTGACAATCGCCGTTGGCTTGGCCGTCCTGGTGTCGTGGCACGTACTGCGCCTGGTGTTTCCGCAAGCTGGCGAAGTGACGATCGAAGCGGACGCCAAGCGCAAACGCTTGCTGAGCGTTGCAGCCCGAAGCAGCAGCAAGGACTTCGTGCGGCTGCAGGCAACGCGCTCGCGCAGGCCGGTGTACGCCCGGGTGCTGGCGCGTGACGCCGCCCGGCGCCGTCCCGGCCCCTTGATGATGCATGCGCTTGGACCGACGGGGCACCGCTACTATATCGCCGTGCCGGCTGTCATCGGCGCGATGGGGCTGGCGCTGGCCAGGCTGGCCGTGCTCACGCTGGCGCCGGCGCTTCCGCACGACACCGGTATGACCGCGTTCGTTATGGTCATGGCGACGCTGTTCGCGGCGGTGGTGCTGCTGGGGTCGGTCGCCCGTTATGGACGCGTCATTGCGTACTTCGCGGAGGAACAGGCGCTGGTACGGCTCGCGCCGGGCGTGCCGCGCCCCTTCCTGCTCAATCGGGTGCTCGCGACCGAGGTGGTGCGCGCACTGCTCGTCGAGTGGGTACTGTACACGGGCCTGCTGATCGCGGTATTGGCGTACTGGCAGGTCTCCGGCGAGGCCTTGCAGCGCATTTTCATTTTGATGTGCTGCACGCTGATTCCGCTCGGCTGGCTGCCTCTGCGCGACCACGCCGCGCGGGCGCAAGTCGAATGGCGGCAGGGGCTGGGCGTGAGCGTGCTGATGACCGCGGGTGCGGCAGCCGCACTGCTGGTCACTCACAAGGTGGCAATGGCGCTGGTGCTGGCCCTGGTACTGGCGGCAGCCTGGCTGATCGGCGCGGCGCGCTGGCGCAAGATGATGGCCGCGCCTCCAGCCTTTCCGGCGCAGCGCGGCGCTTAATGCGCGCGTGACTGCACCAGCGCGCCGCCGACGCCATGGCGGCGGCTTTCGCTGACGGCGGTGACGGTACCGTCGCCGTTGAACACCAGCGCATTGGCGGCGCCGATTTCGGCCGGGTCGGGCGCGAAGCGCTGTCCGTAGGCCGCCAGCGCGGTGGCCTGGGTGCTGCCGGCAAATCCCGGCTCGACGTCGCTGACGCTCCCGCCCTGGTTGCTGATGCGCGGCGCCTCGATGGCCTGCGCCATCGGCATGCCGAAATCGATGTGGTTGACGATCGCCTGCAGCACGGTGGTGATGATGGTCGCGCCGCCCGGGGTGCCGATGGTGAAGGCCGGCTTGCCGTCCTTGAAGGCGATGGTCGGCGTCATGCTGCTGCGCGGGCGCTTGCCCGCTTCGGGCACGTTTGGATCTGGCGCGCTGAAATTGAAGTCGGTCAGCTCGTTATTGAGCAAAAAGCCGTAGCCCGGCACCACGATCCCGCTGCCGCCCCAGGCTTCGATGGTGAAGGTGTAGGCCACCACGTTGCCGTCGCGGTCCGACACCGTCAGGTGGGTGGTGTGCGCGCTTTCGGCGCGCGGGTGCACGCCGGCGGGGCGCTGCGGCACGCTCGGGTCGCTCTGGAACAGATACGGATCGCCGGCCGGCGCGCTCGCCATGGCTTTTCCCAGGTCGATCAGGCGGCGCCGCTCGGTCGCGTAGTCCTTGTTCAGCAGCCCGGCCACCGGAATATCGGTGTATTCGGGATCGGCCAGGTAGGCGTTGCGGTCGGCGAACGCCAGCCGGCTGGCCTCGATGTACAGGTGCTCGGCCTGCGCGCGCGGCAGCGACTTGAGATCGTAGCCTTCGAGGATGTTGAGCGCTTCGCCGACGGTGGTGCCGCCGCTGCTGGGCGGCGCCATGCCGAAGATTTCGTAGCCGCGGTAGGTCGTGCGCACCGGCTGGCGTATGCGCGCTGCATAATCGGCCAGGTCGGCCAGGGTCATGGCGCCGGCGCGCACGCGGTAGCCCGGCGCGGTGGGGGGCTGGTTGACGGCGGCGACGATGGCGCGCGCCATGGGGCCGGTGTAGAACGCCTTCGGGCCGCGCGCGGCCAGTGCCCGGTAGGCCTTGGCCAGGTCGGGATTGCGCAGCGTGGTGCCGGTCCGCAGCGCCTTGCCCTTGTCCAGATAGAGCGCCGCCGTGCTGGTAAAGCGCTGGAAGCGGTCCACGTTCGCGGCGATCTGGCCGTGCAGGTGCGGCGTGACTGCAAAGCCATGGCTGGCCACGCCGATGGCGGGCGTCAGCACCTGTTTGAACGACATGCTGCCATAGCTGGTTAGCGCCTCGTGCCAGCCGCTGACGGTGCCCGGCACGCCCACCGACAGGCCGCTGGTGGCGGCCGCATCGAAGTCCAGCGCCTTGCCGTTCTCGTGAAAGTGGGTGGACGTGGTGCTGGCGGGCGCGGCTTCGCGGTGGTCGATGCTGATCACGCGATGTTCGCGGGCCAGGTAGATCAGCATGAAACCGCCGCCGCCGATGCCGCAGCTGAACGGCTGGGTGACGCCGAGCGTGGCCGCCGCCGCCACAGCCGCGTCGACCGCGTTGCCGCCCTGGTTCAGGATCGTCATCGCCGACCGGGTGGCCTGTTCGCTGATGGTCGCCACGGCGCCGCCGGTTCCGGTCGCCACCGGTGTCCCGGCGAAGCTGGCCGGGACCACGATCAACAGTGCGAGTGCCAGCAGGCGTGGTGGATTGGCGCTCATCGTGCGTCTCCTTGCCTGGTGGTGCGCGTGACGGCCACGGTCACCGCCTTTGAGCTCTGCGCGGGATCGGTCAGGGCGACCGTCAGGCCGGGGATCTGGCGCGACGCGAACGAGGGCGCGCGCTGGTCGAGCGTGAAGCGTTCCGGCGCGGCGCCGCCGAGCAGGGTGAGGTGGTAGCGCAGCAGGCCCGCCCACACGCACTGCACCGCGGGAGGGCAGCGGCTGTCTTCGACGCGGTCGACCCGCACCGATGCCTGGCGCCCCAGCGGCGCGGCTTGGTGTGGCAACAGGGTCAGCGTGGAAAGGGGGGGAATATCGCTCGGCGGTGCACTGGCGCAGGCGCAGAGCAGGCAAGCGGCGAGGGTGGTCGTCGGCAGATTCATGAGCGGCGCGGTGGTAGGGATGAGCGATGTTAGCAAAGCTCGCAGGAGGACGGCGCGCCGTTCCCCCTGCCGCCCTTCGCGCATGCGACGGGCCTATACCACTGTGCCGCCTGTTATGGGCCCGCGCGTGGCGAGGGCCACATCGTTACAGGTAGGACGCCAGCGCGCCTTTCATTTTCTTCAGCGCCGCCGTTTCGATCTGGCGGATGCGCTCGGCCGATACGCCGAACTCGTCGGCCAGCGTGTGCAGGGTCGCTCCGGAACCGTCGTCGTTGGCCAGCCAGCGCGCTTCGACAATCCGGCGCGAACGCGGATCGAGCTTGGCCAGCGCGCTTTCCAGGCCTTCCGATTGCAGGCGCGTCACCTGTTCGGCTTCGAGCACCTTGGTCGGTTCCTGCAGGTCGGACGACAGGTAGGCGATCGGCGAGAATTTGTCGTCTTCGTCGTCGGTCGGCGCTTCCAGGGCGATGTCACGGCCGGACAGGCGCGTTTCCATCTCGATGACTTCTTCGCGCTTGACGTCCAGCAGCTTGGCCAGCGCGTCGATCTGCGTCGGGCTCATCGCGTCCAGACCCTGCTTGTTGCTGCGCAGGTTGAAAAACAGTTTGCGCTGGGCCTTGGTCGTGGCGACCTTGACCAGACGCCAGTTCTTGAGAATGTACTCGTGCATCTCGGCCTTGATCCAGTGCATCGCGTACGACACCAGGCGCA
>CAMLIL010000117.1 GCA_946480015.1 uncultured Oxalobacteraceae bacterium
GTTCGTACAAGCGCGTGGCACTCGAAAACTGTACCAGCGCGGTCAATGCCTGCTCAATCAATGCCGCATTCATGTTTCGCTCGCGACCTTCACCACGCGCTGGCCTTTGCACTCGGCCTCGTTTTTGGCGCTGCCGCTGCAAAGGCGCTCGCGGCACTTGTCGGCCTCGGCAACGCTGCCCAAGGCGGCGCACTGCTTGAGTTTTGCCCCGGTCTTGCTGACCTGCGATTCGGGTTTGGCCTTGGCATGGGCAACCAGTGCGGCCAGCAGCGCGACGTCGCTATCGACCGGCGCTGGCTTCTTTTTCGGCGCAGCGGCCACGGCGCGCGGCTTGTCCTTGCGCGCCACCTTGACCGGTCCCGGCTTGGTCTTGGCCACCTTGGCAACCGGCTTGCGTTCCTTTTTCGGGGCCCTGCGTTCCGGCTTCTCCAGCGCCCTGGCCAGTTCGTCCGGAGCGGCTTTGCTGGCCGGCGTGGCGCCAAGCAGCTCATGGAGCGATTTCTCGGATTCCCTGGGCGGCTCTTCCAGAATGGCTGCGGTCGATACCTCCGGCTCCACGGGCGGCACCGACGCCACCTCGACAGCTGGTGCCGGCGGCGCATGCGGCGCCTTTACCGGCGCGGCCACCACCGCCGGCACCGAGGCGACGCCGGCATCGTAGTCGGACCAGACCACGGCGGCACCGCACAGCGCTGCCAGCGTCACGCCCGCCGTGACCCAGCGCAGCTTGCCGGAACGGGCCGGCTCTTTTGGTTTGCTCCTTTTGCCGCTCTTACTGTCGAGATTGCCGAGGATGCTGGAACGCTCTGTGTCGGCTTGTTGATCTGATGAAAGAAGACTGGGGCGGGTCGAACCCGTGCGGCGATCTTCGCGTTCGTGCAAAATACGCTCCTTGTTAATTTAAGTATAACTTTACGCGATTTGCAAAGAACGTGAGGAAATTTCGTGCGCCAACCGTGCGCGGACTAACAAAAATACTCATTCAATCGTGCGCAAATTGCAAATCAGTTAAGATATACTTTCGAGCAATGCTTCTTTCGCAGCATTGTCTTACCGTAAAGAGGACCAATTGTTATTTGCTGTCGCGCTGTATTTCTTGCTGGCTTGCCTGATCAGCTGGATGGTGCTGTTCCCTGCGGGACGCGCCTTCATGCTGCAATTGCTGGCCGGCGCGGGCGAGCGCGTGCAGCAGCGCCTTGGGCAGATGGCGCGCCGGCAGCGGCATGAACTGGCGTCGATCCAGCAAAGCGGCAGCGCCACGATGCGCGACAGCGCCCGCTTCGTACGCCGCCACTACGTGCTGGTCATCGGCGGCGCGCTGCTGATCTGCATACCGCCGCTGATCGCCATGTTCGCCGGCGCGCGTTCCGGCCTGCGCGGCTTTGATGATTCGACCCACGAGGTCAACGCTCAGGTGGCCGGCCTGCTCGAAGGGGAACACCTGGTGCCGCCGCCGGCGCTGCCGCCGCTGGCGTTCATGACTGCGGAAGTGGAACAGGAACGTCCAATGATCGCCTCGGCAAGCCGCGACTGGAGTCTGATGAACCCGTCCTACGAACAGCTGCTGCTGCGGGTGTTCCGGATCATGAAGGACAAGCACGGTTACGAGATGGCGATCCTGGAAGGCTACCGCAGCCCGCAACGCCAGAACATGCTGGCGGCGATGGGGCCTAACGTGACCAATGCCGCCGCCTTTCAGAGCTGGCACCAGTACGGCCTGGCGGCCGATTGCGCCTTTATCCGGAACGGCAAGATCGTCATTTCGGAGAAGGACCCGTGGGCCATGCGCGGCTACCAGCTGTATGGCGAAGTGGCCGAGTCGCTCGGCCTGACCTGGGGCGGACGCTGGAAAATGACGGACCTCGGCCATACCGAACTGCGCCTGCCCGGCGTAATGAAACGTTAACCACTGAAAGAGAAGACATGCCCGGACCCGTGATCAGATTAGGCGACAAAACCTCCCACAAAGGCACCGTCGCGGAGGCTTCGACCATGAGCGACAGCGGCGGCATCGGCATCGCGCGCCTGGGGGACAAGGTCAGTTGTCCGATCCACGGTTCGACCACCATCACCAGCGGCGACCAGACCTGCATCGTCGACGGCAAACCGGTCGCGCGCCACGGCGATACCACCAGTTGCGGCGCCACGCTGATCGCCAGCCAGCAATCGACAGTGGATTTCATCTGAATGCGTAGCTGGATCAAGTCCACCCTGCTGGTGCTGCTGCTGTTCGGCGTGTGCTGGGCGAACGCCATCTGGTACTGGCGCGATACCAACCGTCTGCCCTCCACGGCCGACCTGGTGATCTACATGCTGGCGGTGCCGTTCGCGCTGCTGCTGGCCTTCTGGCTCGGACGCAAACTGTTCGCGCTGACCTTCGCTGTGCCGGCCGTGACAGTCAACGCCGCACCCGAATCCTCCGCGCCGCCGGCGCAGCAGACGGTCCCGCCGCTGGCCGTCCTCGCCGCCGCCGTCCGCACGCCGCATGGCGCATCGGTCGACGAACTGGCCGCCGCGATCGAAAGCCTGCAAGCGCGCGCATCGCTGGACCCGGAACTGCTCGACGACGACGGCTTCCCGGTCATGAGCGCACGCGTAACCGAGGCCGACGACCCGGCGCCGCGTGACGACATCGCGCAATGGCTGGCCGCCAACGGCCACCCGGCAGCGCACTTCAGCGACGAACAGTGGCGCGCCCTGACGCTCGCCAGCGGCGTCGTCAAGGAACTGGCGTACACCGCCGCCAACCACACTCACTTGCCGGTTGCGCAAGGCGGCCCACAGCCACCCACGCTGCAGCTCATCGCGCTGCTGCCCGCTGAATGGCAGGAAGCCCAGCGCCTGGCTGCACTGGCCTGGCTGCGCCACAGCGTAGCCCAAGGCGGTTGGCCGCTCGAGCGCATCAGCGCGTCCGGCCCCGCCCAGCCTGTCGCGACGCTGACACAGTTGGCACGCCACAGCGCGACCAGCGGCGAGCCTGTCGTCGCGCTGGTACTGGCGTGCGGCTCGCACATTGCCCAGGCAAGCGTGGAGGCGCTGCGCGCCAATCTGTCCACCGCCGCCCGTCCGCAAGGCGTGATTCCCGGCGAAGGCGCGGCCGGCGTACTGGTCGCCGACGTCGCCCAGGCCGCCCTGATCGACACGGACCCGCAGCCGCTGCTGTATTGCGCCGGCGGCGTGCGCGACGGCTCGGCCGACCAGTCGCGCCGTCCCGACGCGGCGCTGCTGCGCAAGCTCACCACACACCTGCTCGACAGCGGCGCGGTGGAAGCGGCCAAGGTCGCGCTTCTGCTGTCCGATGCCAGCCACCGCACCAGCCGCGTGATGGAAGTCATGGCGCTGGCCGCGGACGGCGTCGCGCATCTGGACACCGCCAGCGAAGTGCAAGCCACCGGCACCGCATGCGGGCACTGCGGCGCGGTGCCCTTCATGGCCGCGCTGGCCCTGGCGCGCCACCATGCCATCGAACGCGGCGAGCCGATCCTGGCAGTCGGCGTCGAAGACCCCTTCAACCGCGGCGCGGCGCTGATCCGTCCCGCTCAATCCTGATTTCGCATAACAAGAGTAATCGACGATGATCGACAACATTTGGCACACCCTCACCAATCGCATGAGCATGGCCGTCACCGGCTGGCTGGCGTTCGCCGCGCTGCTGTGGCTCGCCACCCGCCTGCTTGGACTTCCCATCCCCTGGGCGCTGGCGATCTTCGCCGTCGCGGCAAGCATCGGCGCGCTGGTGTGGCTGTGGAAGTGGCGCCGCGACCGCAAGGCCGCGGCCCAGCTGGGCGACATGCTCGAGCAGCAGGTCAGCAAGGCGCCGGTGAAAGCCGACCCGGCCCAGCGCCAGGAACAGGACGTGATCAAGCAGCGCATGCTCGAGGCCATCGCCACCATCAAAGGCTCCAAACTCGGCCAGCTCTCCGGCGACGCCGCCTTGTACGAACTGCCCTGGTACATGATCATCGGGAATCCGGCGGCCGGGAAAAGCACGGCGATCGCCAGCTCCGGGCTGCAGTTCCCATTCGCCGACACCAAGATCATCCATGGCGTGGGCGGCACCCGCAATTGCGACTGGTTCTTCACCACCGATGGCATCCTGCTCGACACGGCCGGCCGCTATTCGGTCGTCGACGAAGACCGCGCCGAATGGTTCGGCTTTCTCTCGCTGCTGAAGAAATACCGCAAGAAGGCGCCGATCAACGGTGTCATCATCGCCGTCAGCGTGGCCGAACTGACCGGCAACCGGCCCGAGTTCGCCATCAACCTGGCCAAGAACCTGCGCCAGCGCGTGCAGGAACTGACCGAAAAACTGGAAGTGCACGCGCCGGTGTACGTGCTCTTTACCAAAGCCGACCTGATCACCGGCTTCAACGAATTCTTCCAGGACGCCGAACGCGCCGAACGCGACAAGGTATGGGGCGCTACCCTGCCCTACAGCCAGAGCAGCACCGGCCAGGAGGTGCTGGACCAGTTCGACGCGCGCTTCGACGAGTTGTACGACGGCCTGAAAGACCTGAGCGCGGCCAATATGGCGCTGCAATGGCGCGAGCGCATGCCGCCCGGCGTGTTCACCTTTCCGCTCGAATTTTCGACCATCAAGGCGCCGCTGCGCTCCTTCATCGCCACCCTGTTCGAAGAAAACCCGTTCCAGTTCAAGCCCGTCTTCCGCGGCTTCTACTTCACCAGCGCGCTGCAGGAAGGCGAACCGGTGTCGGCCTCGTCGCGCCGCGTGGCGCAGCGCTTCGACATCAAGCTGCAACCGGAGCATCACGAAGAAGCCCACCAGCAGCAGGGCTACTTCCTGCTCAACCTGTTCCGCAACGTGATCTTCGCCGACAAGGATCTGGTGGCGCAGTACGCCAGCCCGGTCAAGACGCGCATGCGCTACGCCGCATTCTTCGCCGCCACCGCACTGGTCGGCCTGACGCTGGGCGGCTGGAGCTGGTCATACGTCAGCAATCGCCAGCTGGTGGCCAACGTCGAAGCGGACCTGGCGCAGGCGGTCAAGGTACAGGACAAGCGGCTCGATTTGCAGTCCCGCTTCGAAGCGCTGCAGATCCTGCAGGACCGTATCGAACAGCTGGAGCAGTACCGCACCAGTCGCCCGCTTTCGCTCAGCCTCGGGCTGTACCAGGGCGACTACCTCGAACGCAAGCTGCGCGAAGAGTACTTCAGCGGCGTGCGCGAAGTGATGCTCAAGCCGGTCGGCGAATCGCTCGAAGGCTTCCTGACCGACGTAAACCGCAACGCCGCGCAACTGCAGCCGGCCGCGCGCGCGGCGGCCGAAGCCCCCACCCTGGCGGCAGCGCAGCAGTTCAAGGATTCGTCGCCCACCAACAGCGAAGACGCCTATAACGCCCTCAAGACCTACCTGATGCTGGGCGATCCGGGGCGCGCGGAGGCCGGCCACCTGAACGACCAGCTGACCCGCTTCTGGCGCGGCTGGCTCGACGCCAACCGCGGCACCATGCCGCGCGAGCAGATGATCCGCGGGGCCGAACGCATCATCTCGTTCTACCTGTCGCAGATAGCCGACACCTCGTGGCCGCGGCTCGATACCAAGCTCGCGCTGGTCGACCAGACCCGCGACAACCTGCGCCGCGTCGTGCGCGGCATGCCGGCGCGCGAACGCGTCTACGCCGACGTCAAGGCGCGTGCCGCCACCCGCTTTCCGTCGATGACGGTGGCGCGCATCGTCGGCGAGCAGGACAAGGAGCTGGTACTGGGCAGCTACGCCATCCCCGGCAGCTTCACGCGCGAAGCATGGGAAGGCTTTGTGCAGCAGGCCTTCAAGGATGCCGCCAACCGCGAGCTGCAAAGCGCCGACTGGGTGCTCAAGACCGCCTCGCGCGACGACCTGACGCTCGAAGGCAGCCCCGAACAGATTCAGAAATCGCTGGTGGAGCTGTACAAGAACGACTACGCCAAGGAATGGCAGAAGTTCGTCCAGGGCGTTACGATCCGCGAGCTGTCCGGCTTCGATGCCGCGGCCACGGCCATGAACCGCCTGGGCGATCCGCAGGTTTCGCCGATCAACAAGCTGATGACCACCGTGTACGAACAAACTTCGTGGGATAACCCTTCCCTGATCGACGCCGGCATGCAGCGCGCCCAGCGCGGCGTGGTCGGCTGGTTCCGCGAGGCGGTGCTGCGCCAGAAGCCGTCGCAGATCAACGTCAACATCCCATCGCAGCCGTCAGGCGTCCAGAACGCCGCCCTGCCGCTCGGCCCGGTCGGACGCGAGTTCGCAGGCGTGGCGCGCATGGTGGTCGCGCGCGATCAGGGCGCCTCGCTGATGCGCGGCTACATGGACCAGCTGTCCAAGCTGCGCGGACGCTTCAACACCATCAAAAACCAGGGCGACCCCGGCCCTGGCGCCAAGCAGCTGATGCAGCAAACGCTCGACGGCACCGGCTCGGAACTGGCCGACGCCCTCAAATACGTCGACGAACAAATGCTCACCGGGATGACAGACATGCAAAAGCAGGCCATCCGCCCGATCCTGGTACGTCCGCTGATGCAAACCTTCGCCGTCATCGTCAAGCCGACCGAAGGCGAAATCGACAAGGTCTGGGCCGCACAGGTGCTGCAGCCATTCCGCCAGAACCTGGCCGCCAAGTTCCCGTTCTCGACCGAATCGAAAGCCGAAGCCACCAACGAGGAAATCGGCCAGATCTTCGGTCCGCAAGGCGCGATCGCCAAGTTCTTCGACACCACCATCGGCCCGCTGGTGGTGCGCCGCGGCGACGTCGTCAGCGCCAAGACCTGGGCCAATATGGGCATCAACCTGGCGCCCGCGGTGGTGGCCAGCTTCCCCGGCTGGATCGCACCGCTGTCGGCCGGCGGCGTGGCCAACGCGGCCGCGTCCAGTGGCGGCGAGGCCCAGACCCTGTTCGACCTGCAGGCGCTGAGCGCGGCCGGCGCGACCGAATTCACCATCGAGATCGACGGCCAGGCGCTGCGCTGGCGCGGCCAGCCCCAGCCTTGGGTGCACATGGCCTGGCCGAATCCGCAGGGCGTCCCCGGCTCGCGCATCTCGGCGATCACGCCGGAAGGCCGCACCGTGGTCCTGCTCAATGAACCGGGCCACTTCGGTCTGAAGAAGATGGTTGAAGCGGCCAAACGCAAGCGCAAGGACAACGGCGTGTTCGAACTCAGTTGGGACAACGCCGGCGTCGTCGTCACCGCCAACCTGAAAATCGTCGGCACCAACAAGCCGGCTGCGGCGCCGGTCCAGAGCGGCCAGGGCTTCAAGCGTCTCAAGCTGCCCGACACCATCATCGCCGCTGCCCCGGCAGGAGGTGCACAATGAGCCGCACATCCACGCCCACCTCGGTAGGCTACTTTGGCAAGATCCCCAGCCGCGGCGACTTCGTCAAAGGCAGCGACAACCCTGCCCTGATCAAAGTACTGGACGAATGGCTGGCCAAGGCCATGGAACTGATGAGCGGCGACGCGCGCTGGAAGCTCAGCTACGACGCCGTCGCGCCGCTGCACTTCGCCTTCATCGGCCCGCGCCGCCGCCATGCCATCGCCGGTCACATCGTGGCCAGCAGCGACCAGTCCAGCCGGCGCTTCCCGTTTCTCATGATGAGCACTATGGAAGTGGCCGACCCGGGCGCCTTCGTGCCCGACGCTCCGCTGGTGCTGAACCGCCTGTGGAACCGGCTCGAATCGCTCAGCAACGGCGTCGTCACCGCCACCGACGCGACCGCGCCGCTGCAGGCCGCCGCCACCCACGTCATCGATCTGGATCTGCGCACCGCCGCCTACGATGCCGCCTTCGAAGACTTCCTCGACATGCAAACCGTCGGCGCGCTGGACGCCCTGCTGGCGCAAGCCGGCTACGAAGGTTCGGTGCGCCAGATCCTGCTGGCGCTCGGCCTGCTGCTGCAGCCGGTCCTGGCCAGCAGTTCGAGCCGGCTCGAAAAGAGCCTGCTGCTGCCCTTGCCGGTGGACCCGATGTACCGCAACCTGGTGGCTTCGTTCTGGATGCACCTCATCACGCCGTTCCTGGCGCGCGCCGACTTCGAACTGGCGCTGTTCATCACCCGTCTGGAACAAAAGCCGGTGTTTGTGCTGGGATTTAGCGGCGCATCGGCCCAGACCCTGCAGGCGATCATGGACCCGCAGGCGGGCCAGGACCGTCACATCACCTTCGACCAGCTGGACTGGGTCGAGGAGCAGATCGACGACGATTACGCCATCAAGAAGCTGTCCACCTACCTGGCGCAAGCCAACCTGTCACTCAAGTCCGCGCTCGATTCCCTGTGCACGGCCTTTATCGGAACCTGATCATGCATCGACTGGCATTCTTCTTACTATGTATGGCCTGCGCCGCGAACGCGCTGGCGCAAACCGCCGCGCCGCAGCCCGGCCAGGTGCTGGCCACCGGCACCGTGGCCGACGAGGCCACCAAGGCGGCCGTGCTGTCGCGCTTGCGCGAAGTGTACGGTGCCGAGCAGGTGGTCGACCAGATCAGCGTCGGCCAGGTCGCAACACCCGCCAACTGGAACAGCTATGTGCAAAAGCTGATCTCGCCGGAACTCAAGCAGATCAGCCGCGGACAGCTCAAGATCGACGGGAATAATGTCAGCCTGCGCGGCGAAGTGGCCAATGAAGCGCAGCGCCAGAAAATCGCCAGCAACGTCGCCACCAGCCTCAATCCGACCTACACCGTCAACAACGGCCTGCGTGTATCGGCTGCCGACCAGGGCATCCTGGACAGCACTCTCGCCAACCGCACGGTCGAATTCGAAAGCGGCAAGGCCACGCTCACCCCGGCCGGATTGGCGATTCTGGACGAAATGGCGGCCGCGATGCTGAAGCTTAAGGAACGCAAGATCGAGATCATCGGCCACACCGACAACCAGGGCCTGCGCGCGACCAACCTCGGACTGAGCCAGGCCCGCGCCGAAGCCGTGAAGGCTTATCTGTCCAGTCATGGCATCAAGGGCGATCTGCTGACCGCCAGCGGCCAGGGGGCCGACCGGCCGGTGGCCAGCAACGACACCACGGAAGGCCGCGCGCGCAACCGCCGCATCGAATTCCGGCTGGCGCAGTAAGCGCTGCCGCATCACACACAAGGAAGATCATGTTCTCAGCCGAGCAGTTACTCAACCCGATCAGCGCCGGCCAGCCTGCCGGCACCGACCTGGCGTTTTCGCCGGAACTCGATGCCATCGCCCATGCCCGCAAGTTCGACGATCCATCGCTCGACCAGGGAGAGTGGGTCACCGAACTGAAGGAGGCAGACTGGGAATTCGTCGTGCAGCGCTGTGCTGACCTGCTGGAGACCAAGAGCAAGGATCTGCGTCTGGCGGTGTGGCTGACCGAAGCGGCCACCCGGCAGTACCGCCTGCGCGGGCTGGCGGAGGGCTTGCGCGTGCTGGCCGGACTGCTGGAGCGCTTCTGGGATCAGGGTTTGTACCCGCAATCGGACAATGGCGACCATGATCAGCGCATCGGCAACCTGAGCTGGATACTCGGGCATATCCCGTCGCTGCTGCGCGATATTCCAGTGACCGATGGACGCGGCAGTGCCTATTCGCTGCTCGACTTCGACATCGCCCGCAAGGCCGCCGACGGCAAGCTGGCCGACCTGGAAGCCGCACGCAGCGCCAACTCGCCGGCGTTCCGCACACTGTTTGCCGCCGACGCGAAGGCGTGCGCTGAGGTGCTGCTGCAACTGGAGCGCGCGGCGGACCAGCGCCTGGGGCGGGACAGCCCGGGCTTTGTGGGAGCGCGCGACGCGCTCGATCATCTGGTGCGCCTGATACCGGCGCCGTCGGCCGAGGTGCCGGTGCACATCGAGGCGGCGCACAGTGAGATTGCGACCCCGGTGATGCAAGCCGCGCCGCCGGGCGTCATCAGTTCGCGCAAGCAGGCCATCGCACAGCTGCGCGCCGTGGCCGACTTCTTTCGCCGCACCGAGCCGCATAGCCCGGTATCGTACTTCGCCGACAAAGCCGCCAACGCCGGCGAACAGGACCTGCATACCTGGCTGCGCTCCGTCGTCAAGGATCCAGGCTCGATGGCGCATATCGAAGAGCTGCTGGGAATCCAGCCACCAGCCTGATTGCCGCCCCCGCGAAACGCGGGGACGACGAGGTTCAAGCTATTTGATACGCGAACTGCCCCTGCTCACTGGCAGTAACGTCAATGCGCGAGATGCTCGCGCCTTCCGCCATTTTCGCCAGCACCGACTCGGCCACCTCGGGCAGCAAGGTCCCGTTCAAGATATTGTCCACATTGCGCGCACCCGAATCGACCTCGGTGCAGCGCGCCAGCACCGCTTCCACCAGCGCTTCGTCATAGCTGAACTGCGCCTTGTGATTGACGGCGATGCGCTGCGCGATCCTGCCCAGCTTGAGTTCAATGATCCGCACCAGCACCTCGTCGCCCAGCGGATAGTAAGGAATCACCTTCAGGCGGCCCAGGAACGCCGGCTTGAACTGCTTCATCAGGTGCGGACGAATCAGCTCTTCCAGCGCATCCGGCGCCGGCATCTCCTCTTCGCTCTTGTTCAGGCAAGCCTGCATCATCGCGCTCGACGCCACGTTCGAGGTCAGGATGATGATAGTGTTCTTGAAGTCGATCTCGCGCCCCTCGGCGTCGTCCATCACGCCCTTGTCGAACACCTGGAAGAACAGCTCCATCACGTCCGGATGGGCCTTCTCGACTTCATCGAGCAGCACCACGCTGTAGGGGTTGCGCCGCACCGCCTCGGTCAGCACACCGCCCTCGCCGTAGCCCACGTAGCCCGGCGGCGAGCCCTTCAGGCCCGACACGCTATGCGCCTCCTGATACTCGCTCATGTTGATGGTAATAAGCTTGCGCTCGCCGCCGTACAGCACATCGGCCAGCGCCAGCGCGGTCTCGGTCTTGCCGATGCCGGACGGACCGACAAACAGGAACACGCCCTTCGGCTTGTTTGGATCATCCAGGTTGGCGCGCGAAGTGCGCACGCGCTGGGCCACCGCCTCGATCGCGTACGGCTGCCCGATCACGCGCTCTTCCAGCAGATCCTTCAGATTCAACACTGTTTTGATTTCGTCCTTGACCATCTTCCCGAGCGGGATGCCGGTCCAGCCGGCGACGATTTCCGCCACGACGTGTCCATCGACCTGCACTGGCACCATCGGCGCTTCGCCCTGCAGCGCGCGCAGCTCCGCCACCAGCGCCTGAACGTCCTTGCCGGCACCGGCACCGCCCTCGCCCGCTTCTTCCAGCGATCGGCGTCCCTGCATGATCTGCTCGCTCAGTACCTTTTCCTGTTCCCAGCGCTCGGACAGACTCGCATGCCGCTCGGCCGCGGCAAGGCGCTCGGCCTCAAGGTCGGCAAGGCGCGCGCCATGACCGGCGCCCGACGTCTGCTCGCGCTTGAGGGCGCTGGCCTCGGCGTCGATGCGTTCAAGCTTGCGTGCCAGGCTTTCGATCTGGGCTGGAGTAGCGTTCTGGCCCAGCGCCACCTTGGCGCATGCCGTATCGAGCACGCTGATGGCTTTGTCCGGCAGCTGGCGGCCCATGATGTAGCGGTGCGACAGCCGCACGGCCTCGGTAATCGCCTCGTCGTACACGCGCACGCCGAAGTGCTTTTCCATCAGCGGCGCCATCCCGCGCAGCATGGCGCAGGCCAGCTCCTCGCTCGGTTCCTCGACCTTGATCACCTGGAAGCGCCGCGCCAGCGCCGCGTCCTTCTCAAAATACTTCTTGTACTCGCCCCAGGTGGTGGCGGCAATGGTGCGCAGTTCGCCGCGCGCCAGCGCCGGCTTGAGCAGATTGGCCGCGTCGTTCTGGCCAGCCTGTCCGCCCGCGCCGATCATGGTGTGCGCTTCGTCGATGAACAGGATGATCGCGTGCGGGCTTTTTTTGACTTCGTCGATGACGTTCTTCAGGCGGTTTTCGAACTCGCCCTTGACCGAGGCGCCGGCCTGCAGCAGTCCCATGTCCAGGGTGTGGATCTCGACGCCCTTGAGCACGTCGGGCACGTCGTTCTGCGCGATGCGCAGCGCCAGCCCTTCCACCACGGCAGTCTTGCCGACGCCCGCCTCACCGGTAAGAATGGGATTGTTCTGGCGCCGCCGCATCAGGATATCGATGGCCTGGCGGATCTCGGTATCGCGCCCGATCACCGGGTCGACCTTGCCGTCGCGCGCACGCTGAGTCAGGTTGGTGGTGAACTGGTCCAGCGCCGGAGTCTTGGACGCGGCCTTGGATTCGAGCTCGCCGACCGGGTCGCCGCCCTGCTGCGAAGGCGCTGGCTGCGCCGGCACGGCTTCCTGCGAACCGGCGGCGATCTTGTCCAGATTGTGCTTGATCTGATCGACATCGAACTTGTCGAACAGCCTGGAACCACGGTAGGCCAGCTGCGACAGTTCCGGATCGGTCAGCAGCGCCTGCAGCAGATGGCCGCTGCGGATTTCGATGGCGCGGCCGGAGCCGATGTCCAGCGAGGCGATCAGCCAGGCATTTTCGAACAGCTTGGGCAGGCGCGCCGAAAACACCGGCGTACGCGAGTTGCCGCTCTTGAACCGCGCCACCTCGGCCTGCAGGTCCGCTTCCAGCATGCCGGCGCTGATGCCGCATTGGCGGGCGATGATCGCGAAGTCGCTTTTGGGCTGCTCCAGCAGCGCCAGGAACAGGTGCTCGAGATCGACCTCATACTGTCCCAGCGAGACGCAGATGCTGGCCGCGCGCGTGGCGGCAGTGCGGCTGGTCTCGTTCAGTTTGCCGATCAGCGTTTTGAGGTTGATGCTCATTCCATTTTCCTTGTTGTGAATGTTGAAGTCGTTACAGTGCGTGGATGTCGTAGCGCACGTCGCTGCGGTCGCGTGCCTCGCCGCCGGTCAGAAGAAAGGTGTCCCAGCCGAGCCGCCCGCCACTGCGCTGTTCTTCCAGCGCGGCGCCGTGCACGTCGGCGGCGCACAGCACCAGCTGCACTTCGTATTCGAGCGCTACGCCGGTGAACATGGTCAGCATGCTCTTGAGCGCGCGCGCCGCCTTCCCGCCCGGCAGAAAGGCGTCGAAGCGCTCACGCTTGAGCGGACCGACGATCACGCGCATGCGCAGGTCGCGCTGCCACACGCGCCCGCCGGCCATGGCGCCGGCGCCCAGCATGGCGTTGGCTTCGCCCAGGCGGGTTTGCTGCGAAACCGGCACGTCGTACCAGCAGCCGACAAATTGTTCGGTACCGATCTTTTCGCCGAAGTAGTCGGACAGCACGCGCGCAATCTGCACGCTTGAGGCAGGCCGGTGCCGCATCGAGGCGGCGAAGTAGCCCATCGATTCGTCGAGCACCTGGCCGCCGTCGTCGTCGGCCAGGCGCCGGCGCAGCGACTCGTTGCCCAGTCCCGCCAGCGACAGCAGCAGCGGCAGGAAGCTGTCCTTGCCGTCGATCTGGTACTTCAGCTCCAGCCGGTACTTGCGCCAGGCTTCATAGAACAGCGCCAGCGAGCGGTTGGAGAAGGTGTCGAGGAAGGCGCGCGGGCCTTCGTCCTTGTCGTACAGGACGTGGGCCGCGATGCGTTCGGTGTAGTGAGCCGGCAGCGCGCCGTTGGCACCCAGCAGCCCCATGAACGATGGCGTGATGCGCACATAGCGCAAGGTGGCGTTGCGCAGCGCTTCGCCCAGCGAGCGGCTGTCGCGCTTGAGGTCGCGCGGTTCGGTTTGCAGCGCTTCCAGCTGGCTCGCGGGGAAGTTCAGCGAGGTGGAATTTTGAAAGCGCAGGAAGTTGGCGACCGCCCCTTCCGTGACGGCACCGTGGCGCTTCAGCCAAAGTTCGAGCATGCGCACCGCCTGGAAGTACTCGAAGCGGTGCGGCTGCGCGAACAGGCGCTCGATTACAGCAGGCTCAAATCGCCGCTTCGTGGCGTACATTTCAATAGCTCTTCTCCGGATTTGTTCGATACGATCACCAGCTGGGCGAAGCTGTTGGCATGCACGTACAGGCCCAGAAAGCGTTCGACGATGTGGGCGAACGCGTGAATGCCGCTGCCGACGAAAGCTTCTTCGTCAATCGTCAGGCGCACTTCCATGCCGCGCACCAGGCAGGCGAACGGATTGCCCTGCAGCCAGGCGGTGGTGGCCTTGTGTTCGATGCCGGTCAGGCCGCCGATCTGGCGCTGCGATGACGGCGAGCGTGGCAGATCGTACAGGGTCAGCATTTCGCGGAAGGCGTCCAGCCCGCCGTCGGTCAGCGACAGATGGTTCAGCGACAGGTGCGAAATCAGGCGCCAGTGCGCGCCGCGGCCGCGTTCGAAGCGCTGCGGCGGCGTCGGTTTGCGCAGGAAGGTGATGCTCTTGATGTTGGAGCCACCTTCGAGAAACAGGTCGCCGTCGGGCTGGCCGTAGGTCAGCGTGGACGGCATGTCGCGGTTGGTGCAGGTCAGCTCGATGCTCAGGGTGTCGGTTTCCACCTCGGCCGGATCGAAGTCGATGTCGACGATGGTGATTTCGGTTTCGTAGCCGGGGCTGCGCTCGGCGATGGCCTCGTCGCGCCGCATGACCCAGTAATGCCCGCTGCCCTCCGGTGTCTGCCCGTGCCGCAGCGAATAAAATGGACGGAACTCCACCACCGATTCGCCCTGCGGCGTCTGGCGCACCATCTTGACCGAGTCGATCGATTGCACCTCGTATGCGTAAGCACGGCGGGCGTCGGCCAGGATCGTGTAGCTGGCCTTGGTGTGGGTCAGCAGGATCGGGTCGCCGCGCTGGCGGAACAGATTGACCACCGGCGTGCAACCGAGCAGCATGTTGTTGGTCGAGAGCGTGCCGAGGATGCGCGCGCTGTTCGAGTCGGTGCGCATGCCCGACAGCGCCAGGTGCAGCGTGATGGTGCGCGCACCCATCGGCAGCAGCGCGCCCATCGCCTTCAGGTCGATGTCGATGAAATTGAACTTCTCGGGAAAGCAGAAGTATTCGGTCAGCAGCCGGTAGGCGGTGTGGGAGCGTGCCGAAAAATCGATCAGCGCGTCGTCGTCGTCGAAACCGACCGCAGCCACCGGACTGGCGGGCAGCTGGCTCCAGCGGCCGTTGTTGTCTGCCTCGGCGTAGGCGGCCACGGTGCGCATGAACAGCGCGTCGCGCAAGGCCGCGCAGAAGGACGGTTCGCCGTCGAGGAAGACGCGCAGTTTGGCCACGCCAAGCTGGGCGATCGTCGCCTCCCCGGTGCAGGCAATCGTGATGCTGATGCTGGAGGTGGCGCCGGGTGGCGCGCGCACCGCTTCGGGCGGATCGATGATGGGGGCGAACGCCGCGCCGGTGAGCGCCAGCGGCGCCACCGTCACCGGATAGGCGGTGCGGAAGGTGCAGGATCCGCCGCGCAGGACCTTGGTGTTCAGCTGGGTACCGCGCGGCATGACACTGGCGCTGGTCAGCTGGGCCGCGCCGCCGGCGAAGTCCATGTGCGCGATCGAGCACGATGGAAATGGGCGCAGATAGTGCGGATACAGCACCTCGAACAGGGCTTCGGTGAATTCGGGATAGTCGTCGTCGAGCCGTTTGGCGATGCGCGAATTGAGCAGCGCAAACGATTCGATCATGCGTTCGATGTGCGGGTCTTCGCACACCTCGCCGCCGATCA
>CAMLIL010000118.1 GCA_946480015.1 uncultured Oxalobacteraceae bacterium
GTGGGGCGCGGCCGAGCCGCTGCGCCGCATGCTGCGCATCGTGCTCGACAAGTAATCGGGCTCAAAAAAAAGGACGCCGCGGCGTCCTTTTCTAATTCCCATGATTAACTTGGTGGATAAAAGATAATCGGCCAACTCAATACCTTTCATTGCCGTCATCGATCTTGTTTTCCCTGCTTATTCGAGCTGACAACGAAGTTATCAAAACGCGTATCTGGCTTGCAAATTACTCATGTGGGTTATACGCAAATGGCTTGCTAAAGATTGCGGCAATTGGCGCGTTAATAGACCAGGCGCCCCACATATCCAGGCCAAATGCTTGCATGCTCTAGTGCATGATGATATGTTGAGACCTCCGGGAAACCGCCTTTTCCCCTGCTAACTCTACTGCCGCCAACTATGCGTTTAAACACTCGCTCCAAGATCACGTCGTTCGCGTTGAAAACACTTGCCGGCGCTGTCGCCAGTGCGGTGTTGGCCACTTCCGCGTACGCGGCCGGTCTCGGCAAGCTGACGGTTCTGTCGTCGCTCGGCCAGCCACTGAATGCCGAAATCGAATTGACCGCGGTGTCGGCGGATGAAGCCGGCGGCCTGGTCGCGCGCCTCGCGCCCACCGACGCATTCCGGCTGGCGAATATCGAATTCAATCCGGCCCTGCAGTCGCTGCGCTTTTCGGTCGAGCAGCGCAATAACCGCCAGTACATCAAGATCACGTCGTCCCAGCCGCTCAACGAGCCGTTCGTGGACATGCTGCTGGAGCTGAGCTGGAGCAGCGGCCGCCTGGTGCGCGAATATACCTTCCTGCTCGATCCGGCCGAAATGCGCACCACGCAATCGGCCCAGGTGGCGCCGGTGGATGTGCTCTCGCAAGGCACGCGCGCCGCGCCGCGCAGCAGCCGTCCGGCCGCCGCCGCGCCTCGCCCAGCCGCAGCGCCGGCCGAAGCGGCGCCGGCAAAGCCGGCGCGCGAGCCAGCCGCGAGTGAGGCCGTCAGCCAGTACAAGGTCAAGCCGGGCGACACGCTCGGCAAGATCGCCGGCAAGGTCAAGCCGGTCGATGTGTCGCTCGATATGATGCTGGTGGCGCTGTACCGCGCCAATCCCGATGCCTTCGCCGGCAACAATATGAACCGCCTGAAGTCCGGCCAGATCCTGGCCGTGCCCGATTCGGACGCGCTCAAGGGCACCAGCGACAGCGAGGCGCGCGGCGTGGTGGTCGCGCACGCGGCCGACTTCAACGCCTACCGCAACAAGCTGGCCGGCCAGGTCGCCACGGCGGCGCCGGACAAGGATCGCAGCAGCACCCAAAGCGCGGGCGGCAAGATCACCGCCAAGGTCGAGGAACGCCCGACCGCCGCGAACGAATCGAAAGACCAGCTGCGCCTGTCCAAGGCCACCGGCGGCGATGCTGCCGCCAAGGGCGCGGCATTGAGCGCGGAAGAGAAGATCGCCAAGGACAAGGCGCTGGCCGAGGCCACCGCGCGCGTCAAGGAACTCGAACGCAACGTGAGCGACCTGGAAAAGCTCATGCTCGTCAAGAACAAGGCCGCGTCCGAAGCGACCAAGGTGGCCGCTGCGCCCGTGCCGGCCAAGCCGGCCCCGGTGGCCGAAGCCAAGCCGGCCCCGGCGCCGGAAGCGATCCCGGTCAAGCCGGCCAGGAAGGCGACGCCGCCGGCGCCGCCCGCCGAGCCGACCATCGCCGATACCATCATGGACAACATCAGCACCATCGGGCTCGGCCTGGGTGCGATCCTGCTCGGCGCGCTGGGCGTGTCGGCCCTGCGCCGCCGCAAGACGGTGGAGAAGGCGCCGACCGAGCCGTCCATCCTGGGTGCGCCGACCGACCAGGCCCACTCGCTGTTCGCCGAAACCGGCGGCCAGAGCGTCGACACCAACAACAGCGTGTTCAATTCGAGCTTCGCGCCATCGGCCAGCCAGCTCGATACCAATGAAGTCGATCCGGTGGCCGAAGCCGACGTGTACATCGCGTACGGCCGCGATGCGCAGGCCGAAGAGATCCTGAAGGAAGCCTTGCGCACCCATCCGGAGCGCTATCCGGTGCGCCTGAAGCTGCTCGAAATCTACGCCGCGCGCAAGGATCTGCGCGCCTTCGAAGCCCAGGCCACCGAGATGTACAGCATGACGCGCGGGCAGGGCGACGACTGGGCGCAGGCGGCCGCGCTGGGCCTGTCGATCGACCCCAACAATCCGCTGTACGCCAGCGCCGCCAGCGCCGAGCCGGTGGCGCCATCGCCGACCGCCGAGGAACTGGCCCAGCAGGTGATGCTGAGCGAGCAGATGGACGACCCGCTCACCGCTGCGCCGGCCGCCAACGCCATGGATCTGGATCTGGACCTGTCGCCCGAGCCGACCGCCTTGCCGGAAGAAGCACCCGCAGCGGCACCGGCCAATGACGATCACACGCTCGACTTCGATCTGGGCGGCCTCAGTTTCGAGCCGCCGGCCAGCACCCCGGCAGCGGCTGCCGCGCCAGCCGCCCCCGACTTCAGCATTCCGAAAGTGCCGTCGGCGCCTGAACGCAGCGCCGCGCCGGCCGCGGAAGAGTCCTTCGACATGGCGTTCGACATGTCCTTCGATGCGCCGGCCACGGCTGCGGCTGCCGCCACCACCACGCCGGTCGTGGAGCACGCCAAGGCGCTGGAAGACATCAGCCTGGATTTGGCCAGCAATGACCTGACCGAGCAATTCGGCACTGTCGATCTGTCCAATGGCTTCACCAGCAACGACCTGGGCAAGGAATTCGATCTGCCTTCGCTGCCCGAGACGCCAACTGCGGCCAGCGATCCGGTCCACAATCCGCTGATGGATCTGGATGCGATGGACTTCGATCTGCCGGCTGCCACGCCGGCGCCGGCCGCCGCCAAGGACGAGGACTTTGCCCTGCCGGACCTGCCGGCTGCCGCGCCGGCGCCGGCCGCCGCGCCGCAGTTCGACATTTCCGCCATCGACCTGGATCTGCCGTCCAGCGACAACGCCGCCACCGCGCTGCCGGACCTGGGCGACATCGGCGCCGCCGCCGCGCCGGGCGAACTGTCGCCCGTGCAGATGGAAATGGAAACCAAGCTGGATCTGGCCATCGCCTACCAGGAGATCGGCGACAAGGAAGGCGCGCGCGAACTGCTCGACGAAGTCATCAAGGGCGGCAGCGCGGATCAGGTAGCCAAGGCCAACGAGATGCGCATGAAGCTCGCCTGATGATTGATGGATAACATTTGAAACGCATCGCACTCGGCATCCAGTACGACGGCAGCCCCTTCAACGGCTACCAGAAGCAGCCCGACCGCAACACCGTGCAGGACCAGCTGGAAATCGCGCTCGAGAAATTCGCGGGCGTGATGCTGCCGACCACCTGCGCCGGCCGCACCGACACCGGCGTGCACGCGCTCGAACAGGTGGTCCATTTCGATACCGGCCTCACCCGCCCGATGACCAACTGGGTGCGTGGGGTCAACACCTTCCTGCCCGATGCGATCGCGGTGCGCTGGGCGCACGAATTGCCCGAGCCGGCCGCCGGCGGCCACGAGTTCCACGCCCGCTTCGCCGCGCGCGCGCGCACCTACCACTACGTGCTGTACAATCATCCGATCCGCTCGCCGCTGCTGGCCGGCCGGGCCGGCTGGGTATTCCGCCCGCTCGACATCGAGCTGATGCGCGAGGCGGCCCAATGCCTGGTCGGCACCCATGACTTCACCGCTTTCCGCGCCAGCACCTGCCAGGCCAAATCGCCGGTCAAGCAAATGTACGAAGTCAAGGTCGAGCGCTACGGCACCGCCATCGTGTTCACCCTGCGCGGCAACGCCTTCCTGCACCACATGGTGCGCAACCTGGTCGGCTCGCTGGTGTACGTGGGCACCGGCCGTCATCCGCCCGGCTGGCTGCGCGAGGTGCTCGAGGCGCGCGACCGCCACGCGGCGGCGCCGACCTTCATGCCAGACGGCCTGTACTTCGCCAAAATCGATTACGATCCCGCCTGGGGACTGCCGCACGACGCGACCAGCCCGCTACCCTGGTTTTAACATGCCCCGTACCCGAATCAAGATCTGCGGCCTGACCCGTCCCGACGACGTGCAGGCGGCAGTGGCCGCCGGCGCCGATGCGCTCGGCTTTGTGTTTTATCCCAAGAGCCCGCGCTACGTGACGCCCGCCCAGGCGGCCGCCCTGATGAGCACAGTGCCGCCCTTCGTCTCCACCGTGGCGCTGTTCGTCAACGCCGGCGTGGACGAGGTGGCCGCGGTGGCGCGGGTGGCGCCGTTCGCCCAGCTGCAGTTCCACGGCGACGAAACGCCGCAGCAATGCGCCGCCATCGCCGCCGCCGTGCAACGCCCCTTCATGCGGGTATTTCGGGTCCGGCCGGACACAACAGGCGCCGATTTGCTAGAATATGAGGCTCAATATCGCGCCGCCAGTCCATTGTTCTCGGGCATCTTGCTCGATACCTTCGTGGACGCCTATGGCGGGGCAGGAAAGGTTTTCGATTGGTCCGTCATTCCAAAAGATCTCGCGCCTCGGGCCGTTTTAAGTGGTGGCTTGAGCGTACCCGGCGCGACTGACGCGGTGCTGCGCGTACGTCCCTATGCCGTCGACATCAGCAGTGGTGTCGAACAGGGCAAGGGCATCAAGGACGCCGCCCTGATCCGCGCCTTCATCGGCGCGGTCGCGGCCGCCGATACCATCATAGAAAGCGAGCTACACCATGACCCAAGCACCTGAGCGGGGCGCTGCCGCCCCCTTGTTCCAGACCACCGATTACCAGTTTCCCGACGCCAGCGGCCATTTCGGCCCCTACGGCGGCTCGTTTGTAGCCGAAACCCTGAGCCACGCCCTGGCCGAGCTGCGCGAAGCCTACGACCGCTACAGCCACGACCAGGCATTCCTCGACGAATTCCGTTACGAGCTCAAGCATTTCGTCGGCCGCCCCTCGCCGATCTACCACGCCAAGCGCTGGTCCGCCCAGATGGGCGGCGCGCAAATCTTTTTCAAGCGCGAAGACTTGAACCACACCGGCGCGCACAAGATCAACAATGTGATCGGGCAAGCGCTGCTGGCGCGCCGCATGGGCAAGCCGCGCATTATCGCCGAGACCGGCGCCGGCCAGCATGGCGTGGCCACCGCCACCATCTGCGCCCGCTTCGGCCTGGAGTGCGTGATCTACATGGGCAGCGAGGACGTCAAGCGCCAGGCCCAGAACGTGTACCGCATGAAATTGCTGGGCGCGACCGTGGTTCCGGTCGAGTCCGGTTCCAAGACGCTCAAGGATGCGCTCAACGAAGCCATGCGCGACTGGGTGACGAATATCGAGAACACCTTCTACATTATCGGCACGGTGGCAGGTCCCCATCCGTATCCGATGATGGTGCGCGATTTCCAGTCGGTGATCGGTGAAGAATGCCTGGAGCAAATGCCGGAAATGACCGGCCGCCAGCCCGATTACGTACTGGCCTGCATCGGCGGCGGCTCGAATGCCATGGGCATTTTCTATCCCTACATCGATCACAAGCAAGTGCAGCTGATCGGCGTGGAAGCGGCGGGCGAGGGCATCGATTCCGGCAAGCATGCCGCGTCGCTGACGGCCGGCATTCCCGGCGTGTTGCACGGCAACCGCACCTATCTGCTGCAGGACGCCAATGGCCAGATCATCGAAACCCACTCGGTCTCGGCCGGCCTGGACTATCCTGGCGTGGGGCCGGAGCATGCCTGGCTGAAGGATTCCTCGCGCGCGCAATACGTGTCGGTGACGGACGAGGAGGCGCTGGCGGCCTTCCATGATTGCTGCCATATCGAGGGCATCATTCCGGCGCTGGAATCGTCGCACGCGCTGGCGTACGGCGCCAAGCTGGCCGCCACCTTGCCGAAAGATAAGCTGGTGCTGGTCAACCTGTCCGGCCGCGGCGACAAGGACATGCACACGGTGGCCGAGCGCATGGGCTTGAACTTCAGCTAAGCCCCATCCCACCCATACTGATAAGAATCCCATGTCCAGAATTGCACCCACCTTTGCCGCCTTGAAAGCGGCCAATAAAACCGGTCTCGTCACCTTCATCACCGCCGGCGACCCCGGTCCTGAAATGACGGTTCCCCTGATGCACGCCATGGTTGCCGGCGGCGCCAACGTCCTGGAACTGGGCGTGCCCTTTTCCGATCCGATGGCCGAAGGCCCGGTCATCCAGCGCGCCTGCGAGCGTGCCCTGAAGTTCAACATCGGCTTGCCGGACGTATTCAATTACGTGCGCGAATTCCGCAAGACCGACCAGAACACGCCGGTCGTGCTGATGGGCTACGCCAACCCGATCGAACGCATCGGTCCGGACGCCTTCATCGCCGCGGCCAAGGATGCCGGCGCCGATGGTGCCATCGTGGTCGACTACCCGCCGGAAGAGTGCGAGCAGTTCGCCCAGGCCATGCGCGCCAACGACCTCGACCTGATCTTCCTGCTGGCGCCCACCTCGACACCGGAGCGGATTGCCCAGGTGGCGCGGGTCGGCAGCGGCTTCAGCTATTACGTGTCGCTCAAGGGCGTCACCGGCGCCGGCCACATCGATACCGTCGACGTGGCGCGCCGCCTGGCCGCCATCCGCGAGCACGTCAAGCTGCCGGTCGGCGTCGGCTTCGGCATCCGCGACGCCGCCACCGCCAAGGCCGTGGCCGAAGTGGCCGATGCGGTGGTGATCGGCAGCCGCATCATCCAGGAACTGGAGAACACCCCCAAGGAGCGGGCGGTCGCGGCGGTACAGGCCTTCGTCACGGGAATTCGTAGCGCGCTCGATAGCTAAAGGTCAAGGATTGACGCAAACACAGGGGCCAGATTGGCCCATGTTTGCGTTTTATCAAACTTATTTTTAATGCCATGGTTCCTGGGCCGGATTGTTTGGTAAATTATTCAAGGTTTCTTCCACTTAATCTTATTACCAGGCTCATCCATGAAAAAACAAATCATCAACGTCGCGCCGCTGCAGGCAGCGAAAGTGGCGGCCGTACTGTATCTGGTCATCTCGATTCCCTTCGTGCTGATCTTTGGGTTGATCGGCATGAGCGCCATGCGCGGGAGCGGCATACCGGGCCTGTCCGTCACGGCCCTGATTTTCGTGCCCATCCTGTACGCCGTCTTTGGCGGCCTGTTCACCCTGATCGGCGCCTGGGTCTACAACCTGGTTGCGGGCATGACCGGGGGCTTTGAAATCACCACGCGGGAAGCTTGATCTCCTTGTTCGAGCCAGGGAACTAATTGTTGGGGGGGGCGCTCAAAGTATCAGGCGCCCCTCTTGAAAGCATTATCAAAACAGCAAGTTAGACCCCTTAATGTTCGACAAGCACGGTCTTAGCGGCTAAACTACCGCCACTTAAGATTGCTGCAGAAGGAGAATGTATGAGTTGGTTAGAAAAGCTGCTGCCCCCGCGAATCCAGCGTTCCGACGCCGCCGCCCGCAAGACCATGCCGGAAGGCCTCTGGGTCAAGTGCCCATCGTGCGAAGCAGTGCTGTATCGCACCGACCTCGAATCCAATCTCCACGTTTGCCCCAAATGCAGCCATCACATGCGCATCCGCGCCCGTGAACGGCTCGACGCGCTGCTCGACGAAGGCGGCCGCTACGACATCGGCCAGGAAGTCCTGCCGGTCGACACGCTCAAATTCAAAGACGCCAAGAAATACCCTGACCGCCTTAAGTCGGCCATGGAAGCCACCGGCGAAACCGATGCCATCATCGTCACCGGCGGCGCCATCATGAGCGTGCCGGTGGTGGTGGCCTGCTTCGAATTCGAATTCATGGGCGGCTCCATGGGTTCCGTGGTGGGCGAGCGCTTCGCCCGCGGCGCCCAGATCGCCCTGGAACAAAAAGTACCGTTCATCTGCATTACCGCCACCGGCGGCGCGCGCATGCAGGAAGGCTTGCTGTCGCTGATGCAGATGGCCAAGACCACCGCCATGCTGACCAAGCTGTCGGAAAAGAAGCTGCCGTTCATTAGCGTGCTGACCGACCCGACCATGGGCGGCGTGTCCGCCTCGTTCGCCTTCATGGGCGACGTCGTCATCGCCGAACCGAAAGCCCTGATCGGCTTTGCCGGCCAGCGCGTGATCGAAAACACCGTGCGCGAAAAACTGCCGGAAGGCTTCCAGCGCGCCGAATTCCTGCTCGCCAAAGGCGCCATCGACATGATCGTCGACCGCCGCAAGATGCGCGAAGAAATCGCCCGTCTGCTGGCCTTGCTGCAAGACCAGGCTGCCGAAGTACTCGCTTGACGCGCTGACCCCGTCCCACGCGGCGCGCGCCATCACGGCCGCGCCGCTTTCCATTGCGACCGACCCCATGACCCACCTACCGACCACATTGCCAGAGTGGCTAGCGCTGCTGGAATCGCGCCATGCCGAAGCCCACATCAACATGGGGCTGGACCGGGTCCGCCAGGTCAAGGAACGCATGGGCCTGCAGTTCGGCTGCCCGGTCATCATGGTGGCCGGCACCAACGGCAAGGGCTCGACCTGCGCCATGCTCGAATCGATCCTGCTGCACGCGGGCTACAAGGTCGGCCTGTACATCAAGCCGCACTTTCTCGACTTCAACGAGCGCGCCCGCGTCAACGGCCAGCTGGCCAGCGATGACGCGCTGATCGCCAGCTTCAACTTTGTCGAAGCGCAGCGCGGCGTGGTCGACCTGACCTATTTCGAATTCACCTCCCTGGCCATCATGCATTTGCTGGCCGGCGCCGGGCTGGACGTGGTGATCCTCGAAGTCGGCCTGGGCGGCCGCCTGGACGCGGTCAATGTGGTCGATGCCGACGTGGCCATCGTGACCTCGGTCGATATCGACCATACCGACTACCTGGGCAGCACGCGCGAAGAAATCGGCTTCGAGAAGGCTGGCATCTTCCGGCCGGGCAAAGCGGCGATCTGCAGCGACCCGGTGCCGCCGGCCGCGCTGGTCCGCCACGCCGAAAGCATCGGTGCCGACCTGTGGCTGATCGGACGCGATTTCAACTATGCGGGCGACAAGCAGCAGTGGAATTACGGCGGACGCGGCCAGCGCCGCAACGCGCTGGCCTATCCGAGCCTGCGCGGCGCCAATCAATTGCTCAACGCCTCGGCCGCGCTGGCGGCGCTGGAAGTGCTCAAGCTGGAGTTGCCGGTGGGCGCGCAGGAAGTGCGCACTGGTTTGGTGACGGTCGAATTGCCGGGCCGCTTCCAGGTCTTGCCGGGCCGCCCGACGGTGGTGCTGGACGTGGCGCACAACCCGCATGCGGCGGCGGCACTGGCGCAAAACCTGGGCAATATGGGCTTTCACCGCTACACCTACGCCGTGTTCGGCATCATGGAAGACAAGGATATCGGCGGCGTGATCGCGCCGATGGCCGAACACATCGACCACTGGTGCGTGGCCGACCTGCCGTCGCCCCGTTCGGCCGACAGTGCCGACCTGTGCGCGCGCCTGGAAGCCTTGCCCCTGGGCCAGTCCAAGCCGGAGGAACGCTCCGTGACCGCCTTCGCCGATCCGGCTCAGGCGTTTGCAAATGCGATGAGTAGAGCCGGCGAGAATGATAGAATTGTGGTCTTTGGCTCGTTCTACACCGTCGCAGGCGTGATGGCAGCCCGAAAATCCTCACATCACTGAAGAAAAACGCATGGGCTTGTTCTCGTTCTCAAGTAAAAACAAGCAAGAAAGTACTGAAGACGGCGCCTACGTGGCACGCGACGATGAGAATGCCCTCGCGCGTTCCAAGCGCGCCTCGACCGCGGGCGAACCGGCTGCACGCCGCGGCCGCCAGGCCAAGGAAGGCAACGGCGGCGACCCCGTATTGCCCGAGAAAAAACGCGCGCGCCGCCGCCTGGTCGGCGCCGTTGCGCTGGCGCTTGCCGTCGCCGTCGGCTTGCCGATGATCCTCGACTCCGAGCCCAAGCCGCTGGCGACCGACATCGATATCCAGATTCCCAACAAGGACAAGGTCGCGCCCCAGCCCTTGCCGCGCGCGGTCGCGGCGGCCGACGCGCTCGATGCCAAGGAAGAAATTGTCGAGCCGGCCAAGGTGGCCGCGCCCGAGCCGGCCCGCGTGGCCGAGGTCAAGGCCGAGCCGGTCAAGCCGGAACCGAAGAGCGCAGCCAGGCCCGAAGCGAAACCGGCCGAGCACAAGCCGGCTGAAGTCAAAGTGGCCGAGAAGGTGGCTGAGAAAGTGGCCGAAAAGCCCGCCAAGCCCAGGGAAGACAAGCCCGCGGTCAAGGAAGGCAAGCCGAAATCCGAAGCGCCGCCCGATGCCGCGCGCGCCATGGCCATCCTCGAAGGCAAGCCGGCCGCCGAGCCAGGCACGCAGAAATACGTGGTGCAAGTGGCCGCGCTGGCGAGCCAGGAAAAAGTCGATGAGTTGCAAGCCCGTCTGCGCGAAGCCGGGATTGCCTCGTTCACGCGCAAGGTGCCGACCCAGTCCGGCGAACGCATCCGGATTCAGGTCGGACCGTTCAGCAAGGATGAAGCGGAAAAGGTACGTGGCAAGCTCGGCAAGATGGGCTTGGCGGGCATCATGGTAGCCAGCTGACGGCGGGCTGCGCGTGACGATATTCGATTATTTGGTACTGTTCGTATTGATCGCCTCAGTTGTCATCAGTACACTGCGCGGCCTCGTGAAGGAAATCCTGTCGCTGCTGAGCTGGATCGTCGCCTTCGTGCTGGCCAATGCCTATGGCGCCACCCTGGCGCCCATGTTGCCGGCCATGATACCCGGCGAGGCGGTGCGGCTGATGGTGGCCTTCGTGGCCATTTTCATCGGCGCACGCCTGCTGATGGGCTTGTTGAGCATGGCGCTGGACGCCCTCATCAAGGCCAGCGGCCTGAGCCTGGCGGACCGCGGCCTGGGTGGCCTGTTCGGCCTGGCTCGCGGCCTGGTGATCGTGTTGGCCGGTGTCATCTTGGCGGGGATGACCGATTTGCCGAAACAGGAATTCTGGCGCGCGGCGCTGCTTAGCCCGATGTGCGAATCGGGGGCGCGCACCGTCAAACCCTTCCTGCCTGCCGCGCTCGCGCGGCATGTCCAGTTTTAAGTTTTATATTTTTTAATTTGCAGTAGCAGTTTTTAGGAGCGCACCATGTGTGGCATCGTCGGCGTCGTCTCGCAGCATCCCGTTAATCAGCTTTTGTATGATGCATTGCTGCTGTTGCAGCATCGCGGCCAGGACGCCGCGGGGATTGCAACCAATCACAGCAGCATGTTCTCCATGCACAAGGCCAACGGCCTGGTGCGGGACGTCTTCCGCACGCGCAATATGCGTTCGCTGCAAGGCAATTCGGGCATCGGCCACTGCCGCTATCCGACCGCCGGTTCGTCGAGCGAAGAAGAGGCGCAACCGTTCTACGTCAACGCACCGTTCGGCATCACGCTCGCGCACAACGGCAACCTGACCAATCAGGCGCAGTTGAAGGACGAACTGTTCCGCAACGACCGCCGCCACATCAATACCGATTCCGACTCGGAAGTCTTGCTCAACGTGCTGGCGCACGAAATCCAGGAAGCCACGACCGGCTTTAACATCGACCCGGACTCCGTCTTCAACGCCGTGGCCGCCGTGCACCGCCGCGTGCGCGGCGCCTACGCCGTGGTGGCGCAGATCGCCGGCCACGGCATGCTGGCCTTCCGCGATCCCTTCGGCATCCGTCCGCTGTGCATCGGCGTCAACGAAACCGACAAGGGCAACGAATACCTGGTGGCCAGCGAATCCGTGGCCCTCGAAGGCATGGGTTTCCGCTTCCTGCGCGACGTCGCGCCCGGTGAAGCGCTGTTCATCGACAACGACTGCGTGCTGCACGCCCGTCAATGCGCCGACAATCCTTCGCTCAACCCCTGCGCCTTTGAATATGTCTACCTGGCACGTCCGGATTCCATCCTCGACGGCGCCTCGGTGTACGCGACCCGCCTGAAAATGGGCGAGTATCTGGCCGACAAGGTGCGTGGCCAGTTCAAGCACGGCGAGATCGACGTCGTCATGCCGATTCCCGATTCCTCCCGTCCGGCGGCGATCCAGCTGGCGCTGAAACTGGGTGTGGAATACCGTGAAGGTTTCATCAAGAACCGCTACATCGGCCGCACCTTCCTGATGCCGGGACAGGCCATCCGTAAAAAATCGGTGCGCCAGAAGCTCAACGCCATCGGCACCGAATTCAAAGGCAAGAACGTGCTGCTGGTGGACGACTCCATCGTGCGCGGCACCACCAGCGGCGAAATCGTGCAAATGGCCCGCGAAGCCGGCGCGCGCAATGTGTTCTTCGCCTCGGCGGCGCCACCGGTGCTGTTCCCGAACGTGTACGGCATCGACATGCCGACCCGTGACGAGCTGATCGCCTACGGCCGTACCAACGAGGAAATCTGCCGCGAAATTACCGCCGACGCGCTGGTGTACCAGGATGTGGACGCCCTCAAGCGCTCGATTTCCGAGGTCAACCCGGCCCTGCAGCGCTTCGAGGCATCGTGCTTCGACGGCATTTATGTCACCGGTGACGTGACCCCGGATTACCTGGACCGCCTGGAAACGGCGCGCCACAATCCCAAGGCCAAGCCGGTGGAAGACGCCGCACGCACGCAACTGAATCTGAACCTGGCGACCACGGAATAAGACAGCGCATGAGCGAAAGAAAACAGTACGGCTTCACCACCACCATCCTGCATAACGATCGGCAAAAGCCGATCGAGCATGGTTCCCTGCACAAGCCGGTCCACACCTCGGTGGCGTTCGGCTATGCCGATGCGCGCCAGCTGGCGTCTGTATTTCAGGGCAAGGAACCGGGCTTCCGTTATGGCCGCCAGGGTAACCCGACCATTTCCGCGCTCGAAGACAAGATCACGAAAATGGAAGATGGCGTGGCCACGCTGTGCTTTGCCACCGGCATGGGCGCCATCGGCGCGGTGTTCCAGGCGCTGCTGAAGGCGGGCGACCATGTGGTGTCGTCGGCTTTCCTGTTCGGTAATACCAACAGCCTGTGGCAGACCGTCGCCGGGCAGGGCGTGGGCGTGGAATTTGTCGACGCCACCGACGTGGCCAACGTGGCCGCGGCCATCAAGCCGGAAACCCGCCTGGTATTCGTGGAAACCATCGCCAATCCGCGTACCCAGGTGGCCGATCTGGCCCGCATCGGCCAGCTGTGCAAGGAGCGCGGCATTCTGTACGTGGTCGACAACACCATGACCACGCCTTACCTGTTCCGTCCGAAGGCGGTCGGGGCCGGCCTGGTGATCAATGCGCTGACCAAGTCGATCGGCGGGCACGGCATCGCGCTGGGCGGCAGCCTGACCGACACCGGCTTGTACGACTGGAGCGCGTTTCCGAACATCGCGGCCAACTACAAGAAAAATCCACCGCTGCAATGGGGCATGGCCCAGCTGCGCGCCAAAGGCTTGCGCGACTTCGGCGCATCGCTGGCGCCGGAGGCGGCCCACCACATCGCTGTCGGCGCGGAAACGCTGGCGCTGCGGATGGAGCGTACCTGCGGCAACGCACTGGCGCTGGCGCGGATGCTCGAAGCCGACGACCGTGTGGCCGCCGTGCATTATCCCGGCCTGCCGTCGCACCCCCAGCATGCCGTCGCGTCCGAACTGTTCCGTGCCCATGGATCGCTGTTCAGCTTCGAGCTCAAGGATGGCATCGATTGCTTCGATTACCTCAATCGGCTCAAGATTGGCATCCCGGCCAGCAACCTGGGCGATACCCGCACCCTGGTCATTCCTGTGGCGCACACGATCTTCTTTGAAATGGGGGCCGAGCGGCGCGCCAGCATGGGCATTGCCGAGTCGCTGATCCGCGTGTCGGTGGGGATTGAAGACCCGGCCGATTTGCTGGATGATTTCAAATCCGCCTTGCCCTGAATCTCCCATGATGAAGAAAACAATTTTTTGCTTGTCCCTGCTGCTGTGCGGCCTCGCCTCGGCCGACGACCTCGCCGATGCGAACGCGCTGTACGCCAAGAAATCGTACCCGCAAGCCATCACCCTGCTGACCAAGCTGGCCAATGGCGGAAATACCGACGCGCAGTTTCGCCTGAGCGAGATTTATCTCGACAGTGCCAGCGGCGTGGCCGATCCCGCCAAGGCCGATGCCTGGCTGCGCAAGGCCGCCGCCAAGGGCAGCAAGGCAGCCCTGGCCGCGATCGAGCGCAGCAAGCAGCGCGAAGCGCGGCGCGCCGACATCGAGTACTGGATGTCCGGCTACGACGGCCATGAGCTCAAGTCGGGCAAGTACAGCTGTCCGGCGCCGCGCTTTCCGGCAGTGTCGAAGCAGAATGACGAAATCGACGCGGTCAGCGCCCGCATGGCCGCGTGGGAAGCCTGCTTTAACGCTGCCGCGGTGAATCTGAATGCGGCATCACCGCTGACCCAGCGCATCCCCAAGGACGTGGCCGAGCTCATGACCAAGGAGGAAATGGACAAGGCCGCCGCCTACCTGGCGGAAGTGCATACGGCCCTGGCTTCCGAGGCCAAGATCGCCTCCAAGCTGGTGCTGGCCGACTTCGCCGTGTGGCGCGATGCCACCAATGCCTATGTGAGCGAGCACAATCGCATCGTTACTGAAAACAAGAGCAAGCCTGCCAGTGATTAGGCGTTGATCTGGTAGGGGTGGCGCCAGCCGGGCAGGGCCGCAATGCGGTCCAGCCAGCCCTGCACGCCCGCCGGCACGCTGATGCTGGCCTGCTCCGGCCAGAACAGGTAACCGCACAGGGAAATGTCGGCAATGCTGGGCGCGTCGTCCAGCATGAAGGCACGGCCGTCGGCCAGTTCGGCGTCGAGCCGGGCGATATCGGCATTAAAACGCTCGCGCAGCATCGTTTGGCCATCGGTGGCCGCGCCCGTGCTGGTGAACTTCAGGCCATAGCGCAGGTTCGCCAGTGAAAAACCGAGCCGGTTGGCTTCCCAGAACAACCATTCGCGCACTTTTTCCATGCGTTCCGGCGACTCGCCGCCGAACGCCCCGGTGTGCTCCGCCAGGTGCAGCAGGATGGCGTTCGATTGCACGTAAGGCTTGCCCTCGTGCAGCAGCAACGGCACCTCCCCATACTTTGCCAGCGACCTGAACGGCTCGGGACGCAGCTCGCGCGCCAGCTCCAGATCGATTTCCTGATAGTCGTGGGCGATGCCGGCCAGGGCCAGCATCAGGCTGACCTTGTAGCTGTGACCGGATTCGCGGTTGCCGAACAGGGCGAAGTGACTCATGGCCGCCCCCTCAGTGCCAGCTGCGCATCAGTCCGACCGCCAGGCCTTCGAGTGCGAACTCGTCGGTTTCAGGGTCGACCTTGATGATCTTGAAGTCCGGATTTTCGGGCAGCAGTTCGATCAGCGAGCCGGTCTTGCGGTAGCGCTTGACGGTGACGTCGTCGCCGATGCGGGCCACGACGATCTGGCCGTTCTTGGC
>CAMLIL010000119.1 GCA_946480015.1 uncultured Oxalobacteraceae bacterium
CGCATTCCTTCCAGTTGGTCAGGTTCGAGCCGGTCAGGTCGGCCGAGCCGCCCAGAAATTCCGGCAGCGACGGCGCCAGCGCCTGGATCGCGTTCTGGCTGGCCTTGCGCGTGGCGATGGTTTCCTTCTTCTCGATGGTCGAGGCGACCGCCTTGGCCAGCACATCGTCGAAATTGGCCGGCAGATTGCCTTTCATGCGGCGTTCCAGTTCGGCCGCCTCGAGCGGGAACTGCACGCGGTAAGCGGCAAACAGCTCGCTCCACTGGGTCTCGAAAGCCGCGCCCTGGGCTTTGGCGTTCCAGGCGGCATAGATGTCGGCCGGAATATCGAATGGCACCGAGTCCCACAGCAGGTGCTGGCGTACCGCCGCGCATTCCGCGTCGCCCAGCGCCGCGCCGTGCACCTTGTCGCCGCCCTGCAGATTGGGCGAACCCTTGCCGATGATGGTCTTGCAACAGATCAGGGTCGGTTTGTCCGAAGTCTTGGCCTTGGCGATGGCGGCGTCCACTGCGGCGATGTCGTGGCCGTCCACGGCCGGGATCACGTTCCAGCCATAGGACTCGAAACGCTTCGGCGTGTCGTCGGTGAACCAGCCTTCGACCTTGCCGTCGATCGAAATGCCATTGTCGTCGTACAGGAAGATCAGTTTTTTCAGGCCCAGGGTGCCGGCCAGCGAGCACACCTCGTGCGAAATGCCTTCCATCAGGCAGCCATCGCCCAGGAAGGCGTAGGTGTAGTGATCGACGACCTCGAAACCGGGCTTGTTGAATTCAGCGGCCAGCAGGTATTCCGACAGCGCCATGCCCACCGCATTGGCAATGCCCTGCCCCAGCGGGCCGGTGGTCGTTTCCACGCCCGGGGTGATGTCGACTTCCGGGTGGCCCGGGGTCTTCGAGTGCATCTGACGGAAATTCTTGATGTCTTCCATGGAGAGGTCGTAGCCCGACAGGTGCAGCAGCGCGTAGTGCAGCATCGAGCCGTGGCCGTTCGACAGCAGGAAGCGGTCGCGGTTGATCCATGTCGGATTGGCCGGATTGTGCTTGTAGTGGCCGCTCCACAGCGCCACCGCGATGTCAGCCATGCCCATCGGCATGCCAGGGTGGCCGGAATTGGCCTTCTGGACAGCATCCATCGCCAGCGCACGGATTGCGTTGGCCATCAAGGTAGTTGGTAAGGTAGGTTTCATGAGAAGAGTCGATAAGACTTAGGATTGGGAATGCGGTGGCGGTGCATAGCTTGCTTAGCCAAGTATTTTACCAGACTGGGGGGTGCCGAATTAAAATGCATTCTTTGCCGATATCTCATTTGCAATGCCGCGCTTTTTCTGCCCCCAACCGCTCCTCGTGGGCGACACCATCTCCCTGCCCGAGGCGGTAGCCCATCACGTGCACGTGCTGCGCCTGCAGCCGGGCGACGAGCTGACGGTATTTAATGGCGAGGGCGGCGAGTATCTGGCCGCGCTGGTCTCCTGCGAAAAACGCCGCGCCAGCGCCGTCATCCGCGCCTTCGTCGAACGCGATGCCGAACTGCCCTACGCGATCACCCTGGCCCAGGCCTTGCCGGAAGCGTCCAAGATGGACTGGATCATTGAAAAGGCGGTGGAAATGGGCGTGGCGGCGGTCCAGCCGCTGGCGGCCCAGCGCTGCGTGGTGCGCCTGTCGGGCGAGCGCGCCGAAAAACGCCATGCCCACTGGCAAGGCGTGATCGAAGCCGCCTCCGAACAAAGCGGGCGCAACCGGCTGGCCCGGCTGGCGCCGGTGGAAAACTACCATCAGTGGATCGGCCAGACCGATCTGCACAAACGCATCCTGCTGTCGCCGCGCGGCACCGAGTCGCTGGCCGCATGGGCGCGCCATCAGCCGCCCCAGGCGGTAACCCTGATCATCGGCCCGGAAGGCGGCTTGACCGCGCAGGAGGAAGACGCGGCCATTGCCCAAGGCGCACTGGCGTTGACGATGGGCGAACGCATCTTGCGCACCGAAACGGCCGGTATTGCCGCTTCGGCAAGTCTTGCCGCAATCTGGTGCACCTAAGACATCTTGAGGGTCAGACAGTGTTGGCAGAAGCGGCCCGCGCTGGTGAACAGGGACGCGGCACTTAGAACTTGTAGTTGGCGGTCAGATAGAACGTCCGGCCCATGGGATCGGCATAGCGCCCGTCATAACCCACCTGATTGCCCCCGCCCGCATTGCGGATCGACAGCGGAGGATCCTTGTCCAGCAGGTTCCTGATGCCGAAGGTAAGGAGGAAGTTCTGGTTCACGTTGGCCTTGAGCTGGTAATCGACCGTCAGGTAATCGCTCACATCGCGCTCCATCGCCACCACTGCGCCGATGCTGCCATCGGCATTGACCTCGCGTACCGACGCATCGTCTTCCGTCAGCGGCTGGTCGCGATAGCCCGAGCGGTAGTTGAAACTGAGCGAATTGAACAAGCGGTCCGAACTCTTGAGCGACAGGACCAGCCGCGAAATCGTACGGAACGTAACATTGTTATAAGAATCGAAGCGGCCAATGCTGTGCTCCACGCCGGTCGAGCTTCCGGGCACATCCTGCTCAGCCTTCAGCATATAGGTACCGGTCCAGTTGGCGGTCAGGCTGCCGATGGCGGTCTTGCCCAGGCGGTAGGTGAAATCCCAGTCGATCCCCTGATAGTGCGCGCTCGACAGATTCACCGGCGACAGCGTGGCGGCCAGCACATTGCTCTTCTGGATAGGATCGTAATAAATCGAAATCCATTTGTCGGCCAGTGCCGGATCTTCGAAAATTTGCTGCTGCGACAAGGCCTCCACCTTGTTCTTGAGCTTCACGTCCCACCAGTCCAGGCCCAGCGACAGGCTGGGCATCGGCTCGATGCGAAACCCAAGGGTGGCCTGCTTGGACGTTTCCGGCTTCAGGCCGGCGTCGCCACGCAAGGGGTTGCCATCGGTGAGCAAATTGTATTCGGACGAACCGGGCTTGCAGTACAGGTAGCGCGGATCGGTCTTGACCGTGATCGGGCAGGCGAAGAAGTTCGACGAGCCGAAGTTCTTGAGCGGATCGGCAATGTCGTTCATGGTCGGCGCCTTGAAGCCGGTGCCGTAAGAACCGCGCAGCAGTACCGCCGAAGTCGGCGTGTAGCGCATCGACAGCTTGTAGGTGGCCTTCGACACATCGTTGCCGACCTCGCCCGGCGCACTGGCCTTGCCATTCACGTCGTAGCTGACGTTATGCTTCTGGACGGCGTCGTAGCTGTCGTAGCGCACCGCGGCGGTCGCTTCCAGATTCTTCATCAGCGGCATCAGCAACTCGGCAAACGTGCCCCAGTTGTTGCGCGTGGCGTCCAGCGCCTGCAGCCCGGTGCTGCCGCCGATGGCCACGTCGGTGTAGCCCGGATGCTGCGGTCCCGGCCCCTGGTAGATCTCGGACGGCTCGTCGATGTAGCGCTGGCGCGTGAAGTCGCCGCCCACGCCCAGCGAGGCGCGCCCGCCCGGCAGGTCGAATAGTTCCGTCGAGGCGCGCACATTGGCCACGTCGATGCGCGACTTGATGGTTTCCAGGTTGCCGTGCAACACCGCCGGCGCCAGCACCGAGGCGCCGTCCGGATTGACCAGATAGGGATTGTAGGCGCCCGACTTGACCAGCGCTTCGAAGGTGTCGGCCGAGATGTAGCCGGCCACCGCGTCGTCCTTCTGCCGGTTGCGCGAGTGGGTGTAGGCGGCGCTGATATCCCAGTTGGCCCAGCGCGTGTCCATGCCGATCACGGCGTGCAGGGCGTCGGTGCCGTACTTGTCGGTGCGCCCGCCCGCATCCACGCCGCGGTAGTAGAGGAAGGCGTCGGTGACGTCGGCCGGGTTGATGCCCAGGCCCGGCAGCAGCGGCAGCACATTGGCGTTGTAGGCGCCGATATAGCTCGGGTTGATGGTCTTCACGCCGGTGGCGGCATCGGTGCTGAAGGTGGTCAAAGGCTGCGCGGGCGGGGCATAGCGCGCGGTGCTGGAAAAGCGCGAGAGCACCAGTTCGCCGAACAGGGTGGTGCTGTCGTTCAGGCGGAAATTGCCGTTGGCGAAGACGCTGTCGCGCTTCATTTGCGGCAGCAATTCCACGGTGGCCGGATAGTCGAAGCGGCAGGCGCCGCCGCGCGGGAAGGTGTTGGGGCTGCTGCACTTGCCGTTCTTGATCAGGTCGACCGACAGCACTTCGTCGAAGGCATTGTCGCCGCTGCCACCGACCACTTCCACGTTGGCCGGGGTGGAGTTGATACTGTTCTGCCAGGTCACGTACTGCTTGCCGTTATTGCTGAACTGGCGCACCCCGCTCCTGGAAAAGTCGCGCTGGGTGGCGTTCAATTCCTTCTGCTCGTCGTGGCTGTAGGTCAGCAGCACGTTGTAGCGGTCTTTCTCCAGGTCGCCGAAGCCTTTCGAGATGGCCACGTTGGCGCTCTTGCCGCCGGATTTCTGCGGGGCGTTATAGGTCAGCTCGACATTCAGGTCGGTCTGGTTCCTCTTCAAAATAAAGTTGATCACCCCGGCAATCGCGTCGGAGCCGTACAGGGTCGAGGCGCCGTCGGTGAGGATTTCGACCCGCTCGACCGCCGACAAGGGAATGCTGGCCAGGTTGACCGCGCTGCCGGTGCCGTACGGCGCCATGCGGCGGCCGTTGAGCAGGACCAGGGTGTAATCGGTGCCGATGGCGTGCACCGAGGCGCTTTGCACGCCCGCGCCGCTGCCGTTGATGGAATTGGAGGCGGTAATAAAACCTTGCATGGCGGGCAGCGCGGCCACCAGATCGGCCACGCTGGTCACGCCGACCTGCTCGATCTGCGCCCGGGTCAGCGTTTGCACGGGCAGCGAGCCTTCGGCGGCAATCCGCTTGATCGACGAGCCGGTGATCTCGACCCGCTGCATGACGGCGCTGTCGTCGGTTTGCTGGGCCAGCGCGTTGGCCGACAACACGGTCAAGCCAATGGCGGCGCCACGGCAAAATCCCTGGCGCAATGAACGCGCCATGACGGTTTCTTTGAACATGATAGGGATACCTCGGTATTTGGGAGGGGGAATCCCTTGCCGGCGGCCTGATCGGCGTGGGCAAGGGTCCGTTCCCTGGCGCCGCCTATGGCGCCAGGGTGGGCGCGCGCGCAATTGTGGCTGGCGCCGCCCGGACAACATAAGTTTGCATGCACAAACAAACCTTCAAACATGTAAACATACTGAACAAGGCGGTGTCAATTGAACTCTAGTCAATTAGCGCATTTACAACAGCGTCCCGTGCGTCTTACCTCGATCTAAGCGTACCGGGCCGTTCTCGGGTATAGGGGAAGCGGGTAAAATAGCGGGTTCGGCGCCGTGCCGCTGCCCTTCAGTACCCGGATTCCCATGTTGCGACTCAATGAAGTAAAACTGCCGCTCGAACACTCCGAGCAAGAACTCACCGATGCCATCCTGGCGCGCCTGGCGATTCCGGCCGCTGCCCTGCTGGGCTATACCGTGTACAAACGCAGCTATGACGCGCGCAAGAAGAGCGCGATCACCTTCATTTATTCGCTCGACGTGCAGGTCGCCGACGAAGCGGCCGTGCTGGCGCGCGCCCACCACGATATCCATGTCGGTCCGACCCCGGACACCAGTTACCACTTCGTGGCCGGCGGCGAGCAAGCCCAGGGACATGACCGCAACGAGCGCCCGATCGTCATCGGCACCGGGCCGTGCGGCCTGTTCGTGGCGCTGATCCTGGCCCAGATGGGCTTGCGTCCGCTGATTCTCGAACGCGGCAAGGTGGTGCGCGAACGCACGGTCGACACCTTCGGTTTCTGGCGCCAGCGCAAGCTCAATCCGGAATCGAACGTGCAGTTCGGCGAAGGCGGCGCCGGCACTTTTTCCGACGGCAAGCTGTACAGCCAGATCAAGGATCCCAAGCATTACGGCCGCAAGGTGCTGACCGAATTCGTCAAGGCCGGCGCGCCGGAAGAAATCCTGTACGTCAGCAAGCCGCACATCGGCACCTTCCGGCTGGTCAAGATGGTCGAGCAGATGCGCGAAACCATCCAGGCGCTGGGCGGCGAGTACCGCTTCGACACCAAGGTCACCGATATCGATGTCGAAGGCACGGGCGAGGCGCGCCAGATTCGCGGCGTGATGCTGGCCAATGGCGAGCACATCGCCAGCCGCCACGTGGTGATGGCAATCGGCCACAGCGCGCGCGACACCTTTGAAATGCTGTACGAGCGCGGCGTGTATATCGAAGCCAAGCCGTTTTCGGTCGGCTTCCGGGTCGAGCACCCGCAATCGCTGATCGACGTGTGCCGCTTCGGCCCCTTCGCCGGCAACAAGCTGCTGGGCGCGGCCGACTACAAGCTGGTGCACCACGCCGCCAACGGCCGCTCCGTGTACAGTTTTTGCATGTGCCCCGGCGGCACGGTGGTGGCGGCAGCCTCCGAACCGGGCCGCGTGGTCACCAACGGCATGAGCCAGTATTCGCGCAACGAGCGCAACGCCAACAGCGCCATCGTGGTGGGCATCACCCCTGAAGTCGATTATCCCGGCCACCCGCTGGCCGGCATTGCCCTGCAGCGGCGGCTGGAAGAAGGCGCTTTTGCTTTAGGCGGCGGCAACTACAACGCCCCGGCGCAACTGATGGGCGACTTCGTGCAGGGACGGCCATCGGCGGCGCTGGGTTCGGTGCTGCCCTCGTTCAAACCCGGCATCCACCTGACCGACCTGGCCCCCTCCCTGCCCGACTACGCCATCGTGGCGCTGCGCGAAGCCTTTCCGGCCTTCGACCGCCAGGTCAAGGGTTACTACAAGGAAGACGCCCTGCTGACCGGGGTCGAAACGCGCACCTCGTCGCCGATCCGCATCAAGCGCCGCGACGACAACCTGCAAAGCCTGAACACGCGCGGCCTGTTCCCGGCCGGTGAAGGCGCCGGGTATGCCGGCGGCATTCTGTCGGCGGCGGTGGACGGCATCAAGGTGGCTGAAGCGGTAGCGCTGTCGATGGCCCAATAAGCGTCGCTCCCGGCCGGTTTTTGTCGCCCTCGCGCATGCGGGGGCCCATGCCCACGCAAGGTACCGCGCCAACATCTTGTCTCCGCCGTATGGCCCCCCCACGGAGCGGGCCGCCGAAGCTGAGGGCGACAGTCTTGGCTCGACATTTGCGACTCCCGTCGCCCGACAAATGTCTGTTTACAGCAACAAACTCCTCCCCCGATTTATAAAAATTTACAGGTATTTACCGCCCCATCTATATCTTTACAAACATTTACATCAGGAATATCAACCATTTAGCGCGCTGGTAGCGCTAACAGATTACTCAGAACAATAGTTTATTCCACCAGACATTTGACATACAATCGGGCGGCGGATTATCTGCAAGACAAGATTTTGCGAAGGGTCCGTTCAAGCAGGTCAACCCAAACCCGCCCCTCTGGAGTGTATGTAATGAAAAAGAAATTGATTGCTCAAGCAATCGCCGTGATCGGCGTCGTTGGCTACAGCGCGAGCGTGCTGGCCGCCGACGAGGTCGTACAGAAGGTGATCATCACCGGTTCCAACATCAAGCGCACCAATACCGAAGGCTCGTCGGCCGTGCAAACGCTGACCCGCAAGGACATCGCCTCGACCGGTGCGGTCTCGGTGGCCGACTTGATGAGCAAGATTCCCGCGCTCGGCTCGTCCAACCAGGTGGACGCGCGCGACGGCGGCTTTTCCAAGGGCCTGGCCACCGCGTCCATGCGCGGTCTCGGTTCGGCCTCCACCCTGATCCTGCTGAACGGGCGCCGCATCGCCCCGGGCGCCTACGCCGACCCGAACTCCGGCCAGTCGACCCAGTACGACCTGAACTCGATTCCGCTGTCGGCCATCGAGCGCATTGAAATCCTCAAGGATGGCGCCTCGGCCGTGTACGGTTCCGACGCGATCGCCGGCGTGATCAACTTCATCACCAAGAACAATTACCGCGGCGCCGAAGTGGCGCTCAACGCCAGCTCCACCGAGCACGGCAAGTTTGGCCGCAACAATGTCAACGGCCTGATCGGTTTCGGCGACTTCGACAAGGATGGCTACAACGCCTTCATCGCCGTCGACCTGAACCAGCGCGACCGCGCCTCGATCGCCGACGCCACCCGCGTGCGTACCGACGAATACGCCGCCATCACCGGCCGCCTGACCAATTTCTACAGCGGCATCAGCAAGTATCCGGTGTTCTACAAAGAGGCCACCCAGGGCAGCGGCAGCTTCAACCGCTATGCCGGCGCCGACCTGTCGTGCGACCCGGCCAGCATCCGCACCGGCTCCACGGCGCTGGTGCCGATGCTGGCATCGGACCCGCTGATCAACAACAAGTTCTGCAACTACGACGGCTGGAAGCTGGAGGATGCCGAGGGCAAGGGCGACAACGGCAGCGTGATGGCGCGCGCCGAATTCAAGCTGGGCGACACCACCACCGCCTTTGCCGAAGCCTCGTACAACCGCTCCTTCGTCGATTACGCCGGCCCCTCGCGCACCATGAACGGCCGCTCGCTGTCGACGGTCTTCCCGAAAGCCGGCGCCGGCACCTCCTTCCGTCCGGTCCTGGGCGTGGACCACCCGGACAACCCGACCCGCGGCACCGCCAACCCGGTGCCGGTGGCGGTGGCCTACCGCTTTGAAAACTCCAGGGCGGGCAGCGAAAACACCAATGAAGCGACGCGCGCGCTGGCTGGCCTGAAGGGCTCGAACTTCGGCTGGGACTGGGACACCGGCCTGCTGTTCAGCCAGTCCAAGCGCTTCCAGCTGACCAACGGCGCGCTGTACAAGCCCGTCGTCGAGCGCCTGTACACGCAAAACATTCCGCTGGCGACCATTGCGGCCGATCCGAACGTCACCAAGGACATCACCCTGGACGGCACCTCGAAAGTCACCCAGTTCGACTTCAAGGGCAGCACCGAATTCGGCAGCCTGGCCGGCGGCGCCGTTGGCCTGGCGGCCGGGATGGAATTCAAGCGTGAATCGATGAACATCGTGCCGGACCAGCTGACCGTCACCGGCCAGATCGTCGGCCTGGCCAACCAGTATTCGGAAGCGTCGCGCCGGGTCGGCTCGGCCTTCGTCGAACTGCGCACCCCGTTCACCAAGTCGCTGGAAATGGACTGGGCCGCGCGCTACGACAAGTACCAAGGCTTCAAGCGCAGCATCACGCCGAAGGTCGGCGCCAAGTGGACCATCAACCCTGCCCTGGCCGTGCGTGGCACCTACTCGACCGGCTTCCGCGCTCCTTCCCTGACCCAGATGGTCGATGGCGGCACCCAGTACTTCCTCAACGGCTTCGAAGACAAGCTGCGTTGCGACAAACCGGGCGCCGAATCGCTCGACTGCGCCAAGAGCCTGTCGGGCATTGCCGCCTCGAACAAGGAACTGGAGCCGGAAAAGGCCAAGAGCTTCACGCTCGGCCTGGTGGCGTCGCCCACCTCGAACATCGACGTGCTGGTGGACTACTACCACATCCGCAAGGACAAGGAAGTGGACCTGCTGGACCCCACCTCGGTGATCCAGAATCCGAAGTACGCCGACCGCGTGCTGCGCGACCAGAACACCGGCACCTGGCTGCGTGACGCCAGCGGCAACCTGATCCCGAACTCCGGTCCGCTGATCAGTATCGCCACGCCATACGTCAACGCCGGCGGCACCAAGACTTCGGGTGTGGACCTGGAAGTGGCGATGCGCAATTCGCTGGGCGAGAACGGCAAGCTGCTGACCCGCCTGAACGCGTCTTACCTGATCAGCTACGAGAAGGCTCAGAACGCCGGCGATCCAGCGTTCGATCTGGTCGGCACCAATGGCGGCATCGCCTACGACCTGACCAGCGTGGGCGAGCTGCCACGTTGGAAAAGTTCGCTGGCCAGCACCTGGACCCGTGGCCCGCACACCCTGACCGGCACCCTGAACTATGTCAGCGACATCTCGCTGATGGCCACATACAGCGTGCTCGACGACGGCACCATCGGCAAGTACGACGAGCCGTACTGCCAGTTTGGGCGGCCGGGCGTGCAGCCGAACTATGCCACGTTCTACCCGGACTGCAAGGTGCACGCATGGACCACCTTCGACGTGGCCTATTCGTATGAGTACTCGAAGAACCTGATCCTGGGCCTGAACATCCAGAACCTGTTCGACGAGCGCGCACCGTTCGATTCGAGCACTACCAGCTATGCCACCGGCGGCTACAACAGCACCCTGCACAACGGCAGGGGACGCTACTTTACGGCTAAGCTGAACTACCGCTTCTAAGCGTTCAGCCGGAAGTAAAAAGCGCCGCGATGTTTGCGGCGCTTTTTTTCGCCCGCAGATGGCGCAATCCGCTGCGCTCGGACCTCCAGCGATCTCCAGCTTGCCTTCGTCGTTATGGAGGGCGTATCCGCAATTGAGCCGTAGCACGTTTGAAAGCTAAGCCAAGGCATCAAGATATTCGCCAATTCGGCGGCTGAAGTGGAACTTGTCGAGTTCGCCTACCACGCATAACATCTGCATAAAATACCGATGTCATATGAACCCTATTTCCAAACTCGGCTATTTTCCATGCGTCCCACCCAGCTCCGCGTCTCAGTCTCAGCCTGTCGACAAGAACAATTCCAAAATCGCGCCTGTCTTGCCAGTAAGGTCTGACAACCGAAGCACGCAGGCTCAAGCACACCGTTTTCGTAATCCGGTCTTATCTGGCCTAGGTCAATTAAGCTGGAGCGCTTCGTTGCATGAATCAGCAGCACAAGATGCGCCGGCTGCAGCCAACAATGCCCCGCAGCTACGACGCAGTGCATCATTTAACGGCAATCCGGCGGGATTGGTGAAATCGCTGCCCTTCAATCCAGAGATGTTGCATCTGATGGAGTCAAAAACTGGAAAAGAGTCAAAGACACTAAAATTCGGGACGCCCGAGTTTCCACGCATAAAAAACGGAAAACCACCTATCAAGCTATACGAACGCGAAGGCAATGTCGCCACCGGGACGCCGAAGGTGAACGAAGCGCGATTTCTTATTGCGGAAAATCAAGGCATTTCGGCCAAGCTAACTGAAGAGATAGAGAATGTCAGGAATGGGGGGCGTCCCATTGTATTCGGTATGGATCTTGGCGGACATTTCATAGGCGCGCCAGCAACACAGGTGCTTGATGCCAAAGATAAACACGGCAAATCTATGGAGGCCTTTTTGGGACACGTAAATCTGAATGGCGCCAAACAATTGAGGATGTCTGGAGAAATTTCAATGATGCCGTACGAAAAAGACCATCCTCGCTACGATCCGGAAAATCCCGAGAAAACGCGACTAGTTTTGATCAACAAATCTGGGCGATATGGCAGGGAGGGGGTACGAACCAAAGGGCAGCTGGAAAATATCGCCGCCTTGATTGACCAAGCGGGAGGCATGGTAGATGAGGTTATCTTCAGACAGAAAAAAAATGGGAAGGTGACCGATACTTCATTGTTCCAGCGTGAAAAGCATGCCAAACGCGCATGACTGGCATTCTGCCATTCGAGGCTGAGCCGAAAACATTGCCATGGACTGCGAGAACGCGCCCTTCGACCAGCTCGAATGCAACTGAGGCGATTGCGCGCCGCGTTAAATCCAGCGCAGCTTGCGGAAGTGCCGGTACAGCCCGCCACAAACCGCCACCATGACGGCGACGGCCACCGGGTAGCCGTATTTCCAGTCGAGCTCGGGCATGAACTTGAAATTCATTCCCCAGATCCCTGCGAAGGCCGTGAACACGGCGAAGATCGCCGCATACGCCGCCAGCCGCTTGTTGACCTCGCCGTCGTCGATGGCCACCATCGACAGATTGACCTGAATCGCCGTGTTGATGGTGTCGCGGATGGTGTCGAGCGAACTGCCGATGCGGAACAGGTGATCCTGCACATCGCGGAAGTATTCCTGGGTCGAGATGCAGAACGAGGGCACCCTGCCCCCGTGCAGCTTGCCGATCGCTTCGGTCAGCGGGATGACGGCGTGGCGCAGGATCAGCACCTTGCGCTTGAGTTCGTACAAATGCTCGATGTTGGCGCGCTGCGCGCCCTTGGTAAAGATGCGTTCCTCGATCGTTTCGAGCTCGTTTTCCAGCAGGTCGACGACCGGGAAATAGCGGTCGACCACGGCATCCATCAGCGCGTACAGCACGAACGACGAGCCTTTGGTCAGCAGTTCCGGCTCGCGCTCGGCGCGCGCGCGCACGCCCAGAAAACCATTGGCCATGTTCTGACGTACCGATAGCACGTAATTGACCCCAACGAAAATGTGGACTTCGCCGGCCGAGAGCTCGTCGCCTTTGCGCTCGACCGTCTGCAGCACGACGAACAAAGAGTCGCCGTATTCCTCGATTTTGGGACGCTGCTGGCCGCGCAGGGCATCTTCGACGGCCAGTTCATGCAGGCAGAATTCTTCCTGCATCACCGCCAGTTCGTCGGGGGTGGCATCGGCCAGCGCCACCCAGACGAAACAGCCGGGCTTTTCGATGTAGTCGCTGATGTCCTCGACGGGAATGTCGGACAGTTTTTTGCCGTCCTGGTAGACGACGCAGTTGATGAGCATGTGGGGAATACGGTGGTGAAGGCAATGTTGCTAGCTTACACCACCACCCGTAACCCCGTCGCCCTCGCGAAAGCGGGAGCCGATACCACCGCAGCACAGCGCTGCCGTATTTTCAGAGCGCTGATGGGCACCGGCGTTCGCGGGTGCGACGCCGAACCGCGCAGGCTTACTCGTCCTTGGCCCCATCGATCCCCAGCTCGGCGATCTTGCGGGTAATGGTGTTACGCCCAATCCCCAGCCGCACCGCGGCATCGTTCTTGCGCCCATGCGTATGCTTGAGCGCGGTCTTGATCAGCGCGGACTCGAACTGCCGTCCCAGCACATCCATCACCTCGCTCTGCCCGGCCGACAGCATCGTGGCCGCCTGCAGTTCCAGCAAACCGATCCAGCCGGCCGACGCCGTCAGTGGCGAGAGATTGGCGCCGTTGGCCGCCATCCCCGCCGGGGTAGAAGCCTGGCCCAGCCCGCCGAAACCGTTCATCGGCTCGTGGTGGTGCAGCATCGTCGCATTGATCTCGGCGCCGCCCTCCTGCCCTTGTGTCAGCTCCATCGGCATGTCCTTGACCTCGACGGTCTGGCCGGGCGCCATCACGGTGATCCAGTTGCACAGGTTTTCCAGCTGACGCACGTTTCCGGGAAGTTCCAGCCCGGTCAGGAACTGCAGCGCCGCATCGCTCATGCGTTTGGTCTCGACGCCCAACTGTTTGGCGCTCTGCACCAAAAAGTGGCGCACCAAAATGGGGATATCTTCGCGCCGCTCCCTCAAACTGGGCAGACGCAGGCGGATCACATTAAGGCGGTGATACAAGTCTTCACGGAACAGGCCATCCTTGACACGCTGCTCCAGGTTCTGGTGCGTCGCCGTAATGACACGCACATTGGCCTTCATCGGCTGATGCCCGCCCACCCGGTAAAAGTGACCATCGGAGAGCACACGCAGCAACCGGGTCTGCAGATCGAAGGGCATGTCGCCGATTTCGTCCAGGAACAGGGTGCCGTTCTCGGCCTGCTCGAAGCGGCCGCGCCGGGTGGTCTGGGCGCCGGTAAAGGCGCCACGCTCGTGGCCGAACAGTTCCGATTCGAGCAAGTCTTTCGGAATCGCCGCCGTGTTCAGGGCGATGAAAGGCTGGGCCGCGCGCGGGCTGTGCTTGTGCAGCGCGCGCGCCACCAGCTCCTTGCCGGTCCCGGACTCGCCGGTGATCAGCACCGTGACGTTCGATTGCGACAGCCGTCCGATGGCGCGGAAAACTTCCTGCATGGCCGGGGCCTGGCCGAGGATTTCAGGGGTGTCGCTAGGGCCGGCTTCGACGCTGGTCTCGCGCAGGCTCTCCTCGAGCGCACGGCGGATCAGCTCGACAGCCTTGTCGATATCGAAGGGCTTGGCCAGGTATTCGAAGGCGCCGCCCTGAAAGGCCGCCACGGCCGAATCGAGGTCGGAAAAGGCGGTGATGATGATGACCGGCAGGCCGGGATAGCGGGCCTTGACGGTTTGCAGCAGGTCCAGGCCGGACTCGCCCGGCATGCGGATATCCGACACCAGGACCTGCGGCGTTTCGAATTCCAGTGCGCTCATGGCGTCACGCGCATTCGAGAAGCTCTTGGTGGCCAGGTTCTCGCGCGCCAGGGCTTTTTCAAGCACCCAGCGGATCGAGGCGTCGTCGTCGACTATCCAGATTGGTTTCATGTGTTCGCGCTTCCCCGCATGGTCGATGGATCTGATTATTGGACCCGGCTTTCCGACCTGCATCCGCGCTTACGGCAACGGCAGCAGGATCCTGAAATCCGTCAAACCGGGCCGGCTTTCGCACTCGATTACGCCCATGTGCTGTTGCACAAAGGTTTGCGCCAAAGTCAGCCCGAGGCCACTGCCGCCTTCCCGCCCCGATACCAGGGGGTAGAAAATGCGGTCGCGGATCTGCGGTGGTATTCCCGGTCCATTGTCGATGATATGCAAGTCTAATGCCAGCCCGTAACGAACCTTGGCCAGGGTGACTTGCCGCCCCACCCGGGTCTTGAAGACGATCTCGGCGTCGCCCTTGGCGATGCGCTCGGCCAATGCCTGGGCGGCATTGTGGGCGATGTTCAACACCGTCTGGATGAGTTGTTCCTTGTCGCCCCGGAATTCGGGAATCGAGGCGTCGTAGTCGCGCCGGATCGTCAGGCCGGTGGGGAATTCGGCCAGCATCAGGCTGCGCACCCGCTCGCACACTTCGTGGATGTTGACGTCGCCGACGATGTGCGGACGGCGGTGCGGGGCCAGCAGGCGGTCGACCAGGGTTTGCAGGCGGTCGGCTTCCTTGATGATGACCTGGGTATATTCCTTGAGCTGGCCGAGCTGGCGCGATTGCAGTTCCATTTCCAGCAGCTGGGCCGCGCCGCGGATGCCGCCCAGCGGGTTCTTGATTTCGTGCGCCAGATTGCGCACCAGTTCCTTGTTGACCTGGCTCTGGTCGAGGATGCGCTCCTCGCGGTCGAGCTTTAACTGCTGCACGTTTTCGCGCAGCTCCACCACCACCCCGCCGGCGCCATCGGCGCTGACGATGCTGTGCACGTGCA
>CAMLIL010000120.1 GCA_946480015.1 uncultured Oxalobacteraceae bacterium
CCGTTGGCGATCTGGTCGGTGGTCAGGGCTTGTACCGTGCGCGAGGTCAGGCCGGCCAGCTGGGCCGTGCTGAGCACTGCAATCTGCGTGGTGGTCAAGCCGGCCGATACCTGCGCCGTGGTCAGACCATTCAGGCCAACGCTGGTCAGTGCGGCCACCTGGTCGGTGGTCAGGCCGTTGGCGATCTGGTCGGTCGTCAGGGCCTGCATGATGCGCGAAGTCAGACGCGAGAGCTGGCTGGTCGTCAGCGATGCCAGCTCGGTGGTGGTCAGGCCGGTCGACACCTGCACGGTGGTCAGGCTGTTGAGGCCAACCGTCGTCATTGCCTGCAGCTGGGCCGTGGTCAAGCCATTGGTCAGCTGGTCGGTCGACAGCGAGGAAATCACGCGCGTGGTCAGCGAGGCGATTTGCGCGGTCGTGAATGCCGCCACCTGGTCGGTCGAGAAGGTCGGCACCTGGGTGCTGGTCAGCACGGACAGCTGGGTGGTCGTCAGCGCGGACGACTGCGTGGTCGTGAGCGCCGCAATATTATCCGTGGTCAGCGTCGCAATCTGGGCGGTGGTCAGGCTCGCGATCAGGCTCGTGGCCATGCCGCTATTAATAAATACTGTCATCTTCTTTTCTCCCTGACGCAGCCCTTGCATGCCGTTGATGCACGGGGCCGATTGGACGCTGAATTGTTAAAATTGTTATCTAAACTTCTATGAAAACGACACGCCGCACTGCCATTCGAGGCGATCTGTACATTCTTAACGTCAACAAATTGGTTTACTTTAGACGCGATAAATTTCCTGAAGGCACGATTCATGAGGATACGTGCGAGTGCGGGTAATAGAAATGACTGGAGTGGCAACTTCCCGTACGGAAATTGTCGACTGTGGCGCTCGCGACACACGGCTGGGCCGGGAATATCGTTTTGCCATTGCCGGCTTGTAAGAGTGTCACATCGGCTATGTTTGGCAATCCGTCAAACTCAGGAGCGTTCCCGTGATCCGCGCAGCCACCGCACACGACGCCGGCGCCATCGCCGCGATATATAACCACTACATCGTCAACACCACGATTTCGTTCGAGGAAGCCGAGGTGAGCGCGGTCGAGATGGCGGGCCGGATCGGCAACGTCGCTGCCCAGCCGAACGACGCCAGCGTGCGCCTGCACGAAAAGCTCGGCTTTGAACGGGTCGCCCTGTTCAAGGAAGTCGGAAAAAAATCCGACCGCTGGGTCGATGTCGGCTACTGGCAGCTGACTTTATAAGCCGGCGCGCGGCTTGGGCGGTGCGGGACGGCGGTCGTCCATGCCGGCCTCGTCCACATCCACCGTGACCGAGCGCGAACGCTTGTATTCCAGGTCGCTGGTGTCTTCCGGCAGTGCGGGGCCCGTGTACATGATGGCCACTTCGGCCAGCGCGCTGGCGCGGTCGGCGCCGAAGCCGGCCAGCGAGGTCAGCCTGAGATAGCGCGCCGTCACACTGCGCTCGAACTGCACTTTCTGCGGAGCGAAGGTCGAACCCAGGGTGGCGCGGCCGATCTCGCGCCAGTGCTGGCCGTCGTCGCCAGCCTCGAACAGCCACTCGCGCACCTCGCCTTCATGGTCGCGCTGGTTCTGGCGCGGCATCAGCACCAGGCCGTTGAACGGCACCGCGGCCGCAAACGCGATGGTCAGCTGCGGCTGCGGACGCGGGGTGTCGCCTTTCACTGCAAGCAGGGCGTAGGTATTCGGATCGCCATCGACCGTGTTGGCCGCGTCCGGCCAGCCGCTGGCCCTGGCGCCCAGCTTTTTCATGACGCGGGTGTCGAACAGGGTGGCGCGAAACGCTTCGGGGGCGACCTCGGTGCGGGGATCGAAGGCGGGGCTGGCCATGTAATCGAGCACCGACTTGCGCAGCTGGCGCGCGGCGATGCGCGTGTCCAGGCGGTTTTCCAGATCGGCCGTCGAGACCATCAGCTTGCCCTTGCCGACCCGCGCCTCGAACAGCACGCCCAGCTTGTAATTGCGGTTCCAGTCGTCGATCGGCTGCACGATGGGCTGCAGGCCACGCGGCAGGCGGTCCAGGTTCATGGCGCGCGCGCCGGCGATCAGTTCCGACCACTGCCAGTTATAGTGCGACTCGGTCGGGAAGCCCGCCAGGGCCGGGTGGCGCTGGTCGACCCACAAGCCCAGCATGCGGCCCCAGCCGGGGCTCATCAGGCGATTCCAGAATACCGGCACGTCCGCCAGCGGCGGCGAGGTCCAGTCCAGATCGGCCTTGTACGGCATGTAGAGCACGCTGCCGCCGGCGGCCAGGCGCTGTTCGGCGTCATTCCAGGAATGGGTGAGCGTCAGCTGGGCCGGCGCGCTGGCGGCGGCCAGGTCGGGATACAGCCAGAAAGTCCAGTCGTTGGCGATGCGCGTGCCGTCCAGGCCGACCACCAGCTTGTACTGTGCCGGCGCCGGCAAATCGGCCAGGCTGGCGTTGATGCGGCCCAGCTGAGTGTTCCTGCCGGTGGCGATGTCGGTCACGCCGAAGCTGCCTTGCGCCACCGTCTTGCCGCTGGCGTCCTGCACCTTCCATGTGGGCCGCGCCGCGCTCAGTGCGCGCTGGCCGTGGTGGGCGATCTCCACCGCTACGTCGAGCGTGTCGCGCGTGCTCAGCACCCGCCTGGTCAGGCGCGCCAGCGGGACGGTCTCGCCGTTGAAACGCTTGAATTCGTCGGCGCTGGCGTAGCCTTTCGATTCCCAGAACGGATCGAGTACGCCCACCAGCGCGCTGCCCTGCCCCAGGTAATCATGCAGGTCGAGCAATTGATAGCCGCTCATGCCGCGCGTGCGCATGACCGCTTCGATCTCTTCCTTGTAGCAGGCCAGCTGGTAGCGCCCGGAGGCATAGGCAAATTCCTTGTTTTTGTCGAGCACGCCGTGCGCCCGCGCCGACTCGCGGAAAATCTCGTAATTGCCCGGACGCAGGTAGCCGGTGAACTTGTCGATCACGCTGAAATCGGGGTAAGCGACCCACTGGCCGGTTTCGTGCCCCAGCACCGGCACCTTGATACCGTCCAGCGCAGCGGAATAGTCGCGCCCGAACCAGCCGGTCTTGTTGCGCAGCGGCTTGGGCCCGATGCGCTGCATGATCAGGTAATCGGTGCCCTGATCGAGGTTTGGCACCGACGGCTCGGTGTGGCCGGTGCCGTTGGCATAAATCCGGCGCGGGTCAATGGCGCGGTAGTGGGCGATCCACTTGTCGAAGGTTTCCTTCCAGCGGCCGGCCGGTTCATTGCTCGGGCTAAGCAGCAGAAACGACGGGTGGTTGCCGAACGCGCGGATCATGCGCCCGGTTTCCTCGTACAGCTGGGCTTCCATGGGCGAGCCGGCCGCCACTTCGTTCCACATGCCCGGCTCGGGCTGCAGATACACGCCCACTTCGTCGGCGGCCTGGAATGCCGCTTCCGGCGGATTGAAGGAATGGAAGCGGATGTGGTTGATGCCCCAGTCCTTGTTGATGCGGAAGATTTTCTTCCAGGACGCCACGTCCGTGGCCGGATAGCCGGTCAGCGGGAAGTCGCCGCCGAAGTGGGTGCCGCGCAGGAAGACCGGGCGGCCGTTGAGCAGGATCTCGGTGCCCCGGGTGGTGATCTGGACGAAACCGAAGCTGAGCTGACGGGTATCGCTGGCCCCGCTGCCGCTGAGTCTCAGCTGCAGTTTTTGCAGGACCGGATTCCACTCGTCCCAGTTGCTGGCATTCTTTGGATATTGCACGCGGAACTCGGCGCTACCGCCCTGCTCCGTCCAGCTGACCGGCACGCGCTGGCCGTTGGCCACCACGGTGCCGCTGCCGCGCTTGCCGCCGGCGTTACCGATGCGCACGCGCACCAGCGCGCTCTTGTCCTCGACATTCGGATACACCTGCGCATCGTCGATGTAGACCGGACTGGTCGCCCGCAGCTCGAGCTTGCCGACGATGCCGTTCCAGCTCATGCCCAGCGAATCGGACACGCTGTGGGCGTCGGGCCGGTACTTCATCAGCATGCGGCTGTCGACCCGCACCGACACGCGGTGTTTGCCGGGCGCGAGCATGCCCAGGTCGTAGGCGTGCTCGGCTACCAGGCTACGGTTGGACCCGGCTTCGCGCTCATCGAGCCATACGGTCGAGCCCCAGCGCGGGCGTTCCAGGTGCAGCACCACGCGCTTTCCCTGCCATGCGCGCGGCACCTCGATGTCGCGCTGGTACCAGGCCGCGCCCAGGTAGTGGCGCTGCGGCTGGCTGAGAAACGGCACCTTGACCTTGCCCAGTGTGGCGTAGGCCTTGTAATCCTCGCGCAGGTACCAGCTCTTGTCGTACAGCGACAGCACCCAGGGCGTGTCGACGCCGATCTCGTTGCCATAGCCCTGGGCATTTAGAATGCCGGGCAGAGCGATCCTGTCCTGCAGCGTGCGCTCGAACCAGCGCTCGTTCACGCCCTTGTCCTCGCGGTCGAGCGCAAAGCGCCAGTTGCCGGCCAGATTGAGGGCATCGGCAGCGTGGGCGGGCGACGCACCGGTCGCGATGGCGCAGGCGGCGAGCAGTATGAAGGCGGGAGTCGGGATCATGGGCGTGACACTGGGGAAAAACCCACGATAAGAGCCCGGCCCGCTATCGTCAAGCCGGGCCAGCCTTGCAAGCGGTAACGCTCACCGAATTGCGCGATTGGCTGGCAGGAGCGTGCCGAGGAAATTCTCCACCGCGCCGGCACACCGGTCCTGTCGATTTTGCGGGGCCTGATTCGTCGTACCCATGACAGCAGGCTGCTTTCCTGTTGCGACGTAGCGTTTTTGCCATTATTGTGCCGGAACCGGCCACACCACACTCACCATAAAGGGACATCATGAACAAGCAAATCTTCGTCAATCTGCCCGTCAAGGACCTGGACAAGTCGAAGGCGTTTTTCGCCGCCTTGGGCTACACCTTCAATCCGCAGTTCACCAACCAGGACGGCGCCTGCATGATCATCAACGAAGGCAGCATCTACGCCATGCTGCTGGTGGAACCATTTTTCCTGGGCTTTCATGGCAAGCCGATCGTCAACGCGCACGAGTCGACCGAAGTGCTGGTCTGCCTGTCGTGCGAGAGCCGCCAGGAAGTCGATACGCTGGTGGCCAAGGCGCTTGCCGCGGGCGGCAGGGCGCCACGCGCGCCACAGGACCATGGCTTCATGTACGGCCACAGTTTCGAAGATCTCGACGGGCATATCTGGGAACTTGTCTACATGGAACAACAGCCAGCACAGTAAGCGCGACGCACTGACGGCCGGCGTGCCTGCCGGCGGGCGACTTGCCAGGACCGGATGCTATGATTTCGGTCCCGGCGTCTAGCCCACATGCCCCGCAGATCCAGACCACAATGCGTGAATTCTATAAAAAGGCACTCCTTGGCTTCCTGTGGCTCCTGGCTATAAACGTCGTCATCGGATACATTTGTATCGATCAAAGCTATCTGCGGGCGGCACTGTTACCCGCTCAAGACAGCCCCATCCCGTGGCGCGCCCTGCCGGATACAGATGTGAAGGAAGGCGGACAATCGGCTGCCCAGACACAAAGCGATGCCCAGCGCCTGCGTTTCAACTTCACGATTTCGCCGCATCTCGCCCACCCGTATGCGGCGGCAGAATTGATTTTTCTGGATCGGAAAGGAAAACCGGTTCATGCGGATTTATCGCGTTACACCGCCATTTCCTTTCTCGCCAAATGTTCGCCCGCCAATACGCTGACGCTCAGGTTCCCTATTTTCGACCGCAGCATTTCCAGGCGCGACGATTTACTGAGCTATCGCACGCCGGCCGCTTTTTTCTCATGCAACAGCAATTGGGGTCGGGTCGAACTCGATCTGACACGCCTGGAAACGCCACAATGGTGGTTTGATATGTTCAAGCTGGACATATCGCATCAGGCGTATAAACTCGACGCGGTCCCGAAGATTTCATTCGGCAATACATTTCAGACCCCGCACAGCATTAATTCCACGCTTGAAATCGGTGAACTGGTATTGCAGGGCCGTGATTACCGATATTTGATCCTCTTTGGCGCGTTTCTGGCCATCACATGCACCGGGTTTGGCATCTGGTTTTTCCGCAAACACACCCGTGCCCTGATCGATGACGTCAAAGACAAACTGCAAAAAGATCTGCCCTTCGTCGCGTATCAGCAACTCTCACTGGAACCGCATCGCGACAAGGAAAAGACCGCCATTCTGCGGCTGATTGCGACGAGCTACGCCAATCCCGACCTTGACCTGGACAGCGTGGTGGCGGAAACCGGTGTAAACCGTAACAAGATCAACGACATTCTGAAAACCGAACTCGGCTTCACCTTTAGTGGCTACCTGAATAAGCTCAGGCTTACCGAGGCAGCCAGACTGCTGGCGGAAAAAGACACCGCGACCGTTGCCGAAATTGCCTATTCGGTCGGATATAGCAATGTGTCTTACTTCAACAAGCTATTCAAGGAGGAGTACGGGTGCACTCCGAAGGCGTTCAGAAGCGCATGCACGCCGGAGACATGAGGCTGGCCGCAGGGCCGCGCACCCTAACACTTGAGACACAATTCCTTAAAAAATACATGTTCTCATAGCTATTTACCGTCAGGCATCACTTCGCGCGCCGCCAGACCGCTATACTCGGCGCTCCGTTTGTTCACCCCTCTGCGAGACCCCATGGCATCCAAATCAATCACTTCGATAGTACTCAGCAGCTTGCTGTTGTTACCGCTAACTGTTTTTGCACAAGATCGCGTTATCGACGTCAACGTCAAGCAGGTCCAGGGCAAACTGAACAAGACGTTCAATTTCTCGGTCAGCGCCGGGCGTGCCAATGAGGGTTTGCGCGCCGACTGGCAGCAGCAGCTGGCCGAAATCAAGCGCGACGCCGGTTTCAAATATATCCGCATGCATGGCCTGCTCACCGACGATATGGCGGTGTACGGGATCGATGCGCAAGGTAAGGAACAATATAATTTCCAATATATCGACACGCTCTACGATTATCTGCTCAGCATCGGCGTCAAACCGTTTGTCGAACTCGGATTCATGCCCAACGCAATGGCCAGCGGCAATAAGACTATTTTCTGGTGGCGCGGTAATGTCACGCCGCCGCGCAGCTATGAAAAATGGGGTGAGCTGGTAAAAAAACTGACCGAACACTGGACCGAGCGTTACGGCAAGGACGAGGTAGCCACCTGGTATTTCGAAGTATGGAACGAACCGAATCTGGACGGATTCTGGGCCGGCACCCAGGCCGAATACTTCAAGCTCTACGACTATGCGGCGCGCGCAGTCAAGAGCGTCGATTCGCGCTATAAGGTCGGCGGTCCGGCAACGGCCGGCGCGGCCTGGGTACCCGAAATGATCGCCCATTGTGCGGAAAATAAAGTACCGCTCGATTTCATCAGCACGCACACCTATGGCGTGGGCGAGGGTTTCCTCGACGAATTCGGCACCAAAGGCACCGTACTGATCAAAGACGAGGGGGCGATCAGCAACGATGCCTGGCGCAATCGCAAGGAAATTGCGGCATCGGCGATGCCTAATCTGGAACTGCATTACACCGAATGGAGTTCCTCCTACACCCCGGCCGACCCGACCCACGACAGCTATCACCAGGCCGCCTACATCCTGCAAAAACTCAAGCAGGTGGGTGGGGCGGCACAGTCGATGTCGTACTGGGTATTCACCGACGTTTTCGAAGAACCCGGCCCCCGGTTCGAAGCCTTCCACGGTGGATTTGGCTTGATGAACACGCAAGGGATCAAGAAGCCGGCGTACTTCGCTTACCAGTTCCTGAATAATCTGGCGTCCACCGAACTGAAGAACAACGACAAAAAATCGATCGCCACGACCGACGACAAGGGCAATGTGCAAGTCTTGCTGTGGGATTACACCCATACCCTGCCGGACGGAATCAACAATCAGCAGTACTTCATCAAGGACCTGCCGCCAGCCGGCAAGGGCAAGGTACAGGTCAACATGGGCGGGCTGAAAAAAGGCGCGTACACGCTGACGATCTCCCAGGTCGGCTACAAGCAGAACGACGCCTACACCGGCTACATCAAGATGGGATCGCCCAAGCAGTTGACCAGGGACCAGGTCGCCAGCCTGAAAGCGCTCGCCACCGGCAAGCCTGCCGAGCAGCGGAAAGTAAGCGTGGGCGACGATGGCCGTGTCAGCCTTGCCCTGCCCCTGCGCGAGAATGACGTTTACCTGCTCAAACTCAGCGCCGCCAAGTAACCCCGACACTGGAACCTGAACACATGACTTCTTACTCCCGACGCAGCCTGATCAAAACCATCGTGGCTGGGGCCGCTGCCGCACCGCTGGCGGGCAACAGCGCCCCGCGCAAGGTGTCCGAATGCACCAGTGCGCCCGTGGCGCGCTGGGCCAGCGGCATTGAAGGCCAGCGTAAAGCCGACCTGGGCAATGGCACCTTCCTCAATCCCATCATCGCCGGCGACCATCCCGACCCAACGATTTTGAAGGACGGCAAGAACTACTACATGACGTTCTCGTCGTTCTATTCCTATCCTGGAATCGTGATCTGGCATTCCACCGATCTGGTGAACTGGGCGCCGGTCACCCCGGCGCTGTCCAAGCCGCTCGGCACCATCTGGGCACTGGACCTGTGCAAGCACAACGGCAGATACTTCATTTACATCCCCGCGGCACCGGACGGCAGCAACTGGTCCATCTACGCCATCTGGGCCGACAATATCGCCGGCCCATGGAGCGATCCGGTCGACCTCAAGATCAAGGGCTGCATCGACCCAGGCCATGTCGTGGGCGAGGACGGCAAGCGCTATCTGTTCGTCAACGGCATCCGCAAGATCAGGCTGACCGACGACGGGCTGGCCACCGATGGCGCGATCGAACATGCCTACAGCCCATGGCGCTATCCGGAAGACTGGGTGGTGGAGAACTTCGCGCCGGAAGGTCCGAAACTCATGCGCCGTGGCGAGTGGTTTTATCTGGTGACCGCCGTCGGCGGGACCTCGGGTCCGCCGACCGGCCACATGGTGATCGCCGCGCGCTCGCGTTCGATTCATGGCCCGTGGGAACACTGCCCCCGCAATCCCCTGGTGCGCACCCTGAGCGCCGGCGAACCGTGGTGGTCACGCGGCCACGCCAGCCTGGTCGAAGGGCCGGCCGGCGATTGGTGGATGGTGTATCACGGCTATGAGAACGGTTACCGCACGCTGGGCCGTCAAACCCTGCTCGAACCCATCGAATGGACGGCTGATGGCTGGTTCCGGGCCAAAGGCGGGGATCTCTCCAAGCCCCTGGCCAAGCCAAAGGGCGGCAAGGCGGGTCCATCGGGATTTGCGCTCTCCGACGATTTCAAGACCAACCGGTTTGGCGTGCAGTGGTCCTTCCACGATCCCGCAGCCAACGAAATGGCGCGCGTGCGCTACGACAATGGCAGCCTGGTCTTGAATGCAAATGGCCGCTCGCCGGCGGACAGCTCTCCTCTTACCTGTCCGGTCGGCGACCGTTCTTACGAGGTGGAGGTGACGCTGGAGCTGACCGGCAAGGCGGAAGCGGGGCTGCTCCTGTTTTACAACTACAAGGCATTCGTGGGCGTCGGCTTTGACAATGCCGATATCAAGACGTTTGCCTCGGCCGAGGAACAGGGCTGGATGCGCACGAAATCATCGACGTCGCGCATGCGCATCCGCATGCGCAACGACAACAATGTGGTGACCTACTGGTATTCGCGCGACGACGGCGCAAGCTGGGCTTTGCACGGCTTGCGCATGGAAGTATCCGGTATCCACCATAATGTGTTCGGCGGCTTCCTCAGCCTGAAAGTGGGGATTTACTGCGCCGGCGAAGGATCGGTGCGCGTCAGCCGCTTCCAGTATCGCGCCATTCAAAGCTGATGGGTGACGGGCTCCGGCAATGGAGCCCGTTCCGGCTTGCTTATTTGCTGGCGTTGACGATTGCGCTGATCACGTCGGGATAGACCTGCGCTCCGGTGGCCCGATTGAACAGTCCCGATGCGTGGGTGGTGGTGACGCCGCTATCCCAGTACACGGGGACCACGCCATGCTGGTATGCCGATCTGGTGATGCACTCGTCCCAGTATTTCCGATACGTGCCGCCCGGATCGTATTCGGTGCGCAGGCTGGCCGAATACTCGCCCATGATCACCGGCACGCCTTGATCGATAAACGCCGTTTTCAACTTCTGGAACTGGGCATCGGTGTAGGACTCGTTCGCCCAGGTTTCGGTTGCCGCTGGATCCGTCGCAATCTTGCCCCACTGCCAGATTTTGCTGTCGTTGTTGAGCGTGAAATTGAACGGGTCGTAGTAGTGCACTTCCATCATCAAGCGGCTGGCGATGGTGTCGGCCGGAAGGGTCGCATTGCAGGACAGCGTGTAGTCGATGTTGGTGATGTAGCCCTGCACAACGAGGTGGCGCTTGGCATTGTTGCCACCGGTGGCACGCACCGTGTTCACGAACGTTTTGTTGAAACTATTCTGCACCGCGCAGTTTTCCACGGTCGGCGCGCTGTACACGCCTTCCATGGCCACTTCGTTGGTGCCCGCAAACAATAGATAGTCGTCGTAGCCTTTGAAGGCCGTGGCAATCTGCGTCCAGAATTTGTCGATGCGCGCGTTCACGGCGGTTTGCTGGGCATAACTCGGCTGCATCCATCCGCCATCCCAGTGGATATTGATCATCACATACAGACCGGCATTACGCGCATAGTCGACCACCTGCTTGACGCGCGCCATCCACGCCGCGCTGATGTTGTAGTTGGCGTCTGCGTACTGGCTCCATGACACTGGTATCCGCACCGACTTGAAACCTGCCGCTTTGACGGCGTTCATCAACTCCTGGGTGGTCGCGGCGTTGCCCCACGCGGTTTCGCTTGGCATCGCTTCGAGCGTGTTGCCAAGATTCCAGCCGGGCGACATTTGTTTTGCCAACTCGAGGCTCGTCATGTCGCGCATGCCGCTGGTGTCGACCGATGGCGTGCCCGCCGCCGGTGGGGTGGCGACAGTCGGGCTGCCACCGGATGGCGGCGCGTTGACGGCGGCCGCGCTGCTACTGCCACCGCCGCATCCGGCCAAGCTGAGCGCGAAAAGAAAGGAAGACGCGCAGGCGCGTCCGGGCAGGTGTTTCATATTTCTCCTGAGGGCCTATGTTGTTTAAGAGAAAAATGATACGTCCAGTTAGCAACATCCCGATATTGGAAGTGCTGCGATTGCTACAAGCACCGTGATTCTTGTACGAATTCTGGCTCTATTGTTAGTAGCGACATCGGCAGGAGCCGCAGATAATTTCGCGTGCAGACGCTCACCAGCTCCAAATAATGCAAAAATAGCCACTCCGGCCGTCGACCTTGCCGCTCCGCGCCGCTAGCTGAGGGTCAAGCGGGGGCAGCCTATACACTGAGGAGAGTAACGATGAATAAGAACATCATCTGCCTGTGGTATGACCATGACGCGGAAGAGGCCGCGCACTTTTACGCCCGCACTTTTCCCGACAGCACAGTCGGCGCGATTCACCGCGCACCGTCTGATTTTCCTGGTGGCAAGGCTGGTACCGTTCTAACAGTCGAGTTCACCGTATGCGGCATTCCCTGCCTTGGCCTCAATGGTGGGAATACCTTCAAGCACAGCGAGGCCTTCTCGTTTCAGATCGCCACGGATGACCAGGCCGAAACCGACCGCTATTGGAGCGCGATCATCGACAACGGCGGCGCGGAGAGCGCATGCGGCTGGTGCAAAGACAAATGGGGCCTGTCGTGGCAGATCACGCCGCGTGTCCTGACCGAGGCGATGTCCCAGGGCGGCGATGTCGCCAAGCGTGCGTTCGAAGCGATGATGAAGATGCGCAAGATCGACGTCGCGCAGATCGAGGCGGCGGTGCGCGGCGAGGCTGGGTCGAGCTGAGCGCCATCGGCGGCAATTTCGAGCGCTCGCCCGAGCTCAACGCCAGGATTGCGCCTTACCTGTTAAGTCGACGGAGCGATCCGTGGTGTTTCTACATGATGTGGTGGAAACGCACCGCATTACCACAGGGAAAATTTATATATAGTCACTGTTTCCGAATTGGCATACACTTCCTGGTTTGCGTGCTTGGGAGGCAGTGATGATGCGTCGTATATGTGCTGGATATTTGTTGGCTGGAGCTGCTTTAAGCGGGTGCGGTGGCGGCTCGGATTCTTCGGCGCCCGCCGCGCAGCCGGCGATCGCTGCGCAATCGGGCACAGTGTCGCGGGTCATCGCCAATGGCACCAGCATCAATATCGAGATCATCGCGCAGACGTCCAACTTCACGTCGGCGGCGACGGTGTATGCGAGCGCCAGCGATAGCGCCGGCGTCCTGCAATTGCCCGTAAAAGTCACCAGCAATGGCGCCGGGAGCTACACCTTCGCATTGGATACAATCAGCACGATGCCTGGGGGGCATTACACGGGCAACGTCACGATCAAGTTGTGCAGCGACCAGGCCTGCGGCGTTCCGCTGAACGTGCCGACCCTCAGCGTTCCTTACGATCTGACGGTACTGACCAGCAACAGCGCTTGGCCAGGCGACAAACTCACGGGATTGTCGCCATGGAGCGGCGTTTCAGATTGGTCCACGTTCCAAGGCAATAATGCCCATACCGGCTATGTTCCCGTCGAGGTGAAGGCCGACCAAATGCTGTTGCGCTGGAAGCGCGGCGCGCTCAATACCAGCGGTACGGGCTATAGCACCAGCTTGTCGCCCCTGGTCACCGCCAACGGCCTGTTCTATGCGAGCGGGTCGAACAAGCTCACCGCCTATAAAGAGCTGGACGGCAATGAAGTGTGGCATTACGACGTCAGCGGATTGACTTACCCTTCCGTCAATCCGCCCGCCGTTGATGGCGGCGTCGTCTACATGGCGGCTGGGCAACAGCAGTCGACTTATATGTTCGCCTTCGATGCCGCGAACGGCAATGTGCGTTTCAAGGCGCAAATGGGTTCGCAATGGGAAAACTACCTGTCGCCAGTGGTAGCCGGCGACGCGGTTTACACGAATGCGGGCAGCTACGGCGGCCTGTACGCCTTCAATACGTCCGGCGACCGGCTTTTCGTTGGTGCGCTGTCCCAGACATCGATGTGGTCGCCCGCAGCCGACGCCAGGGCTGTGTATGCCTACACCGGCGACGCGCTGACGATGTTCGAGCCGAAGACAGGTGCCGTGCTGGCCACGATCAAGGACAGCGGTTTCACCAACTATGTGTACCAGGTCGGCGGCTCCGCTGTGATCGGCGCGAACGGTGGCGTGTATGCCGCGGCTTACGCCAACGGTTATCTCAACGGCGGTGGGATCGGCAACAGCTTGACCCGCTTCGATACCATCAAGGGATTCGTCGACTGGCGTATCCCGGGTGTTTATACCGTGACCCCGGCCTACGCGGACGGAGTGCTGTATGCACCCAATGCCAACCCGACTCGGCTCGAAGCGCGTGCGGAAGCGGACGGCAAGCTTCTGTGGTCGTGGACGCCGCCCCTTAGCGGCGAAACGGCATTCTATGGCGCGCCGGTCGTGACCAAGAACCTGCTTATCGTCAGCAGCAATAAAAATACGTATGCAGTCGACCTGCGCAGCCATCAAGTCGTGTGGAGCTATCCCGCTCCCGGCCATCTTGCTATCAGCCGCAACGGCGTCCTGTATATCCAGAATCCGGAAGCCCTGGTGGCAATTAACCTGAAGTAGAAGTAAAAACCCCCGCAAACTCAGAGAGTAACCGGGGCGTAAATCTCCTCATAGAGGAAGTGGGCTTTAGTTTACGGAACTGAAAACTACTGTCTAGAACGGAATATCGTCATCCATATCCGAGAAGTTCGGCGCCGGTTTCGGTGCCGGACGCGCGGCCGGTGCCGGTGGTGGCGCCTGGCGTGGGGCCGGACGGCTTGGCGGGGCGTCGTAGCCGCCGCCGTCATCCATGTCGTTGCCGCCCATGCCTTGACGGCCACCCAGCATCTGCATGTTTTCCGCGATGATGTCGGTCGCGTACTTTTCCACGCCATCCTTGTCGGTGTACTTGCGCGTCTGCAGGCGGCCTTCGACGTAGACCGACGAGCCTTTCTTCAGGTACTGCCCGACGATCTCGGCCAGACGCCCAAAGAACGAGATGCGATGCCATTCGGTCAGCTCTTTTTGTTCGCCGGTGTTGCGGTCCTTCGATTTGTACGAAGTCGCTACGGCGATGTTGGCGATAGCGTCACCGCTGGGCATGTAGCGGATCTCCGGATCGCGCCCCAAGTTGCCAACGATGATGACTTTATTGACTGATGCCATGTAATGCTCCTGTTGAACTGCGGCGGCGCTCCGCAGTGCGATTGTCGTGATAGGCCGTAAATGACGATTATAAGCCAGTCACGCGCCAACCGCGAACGATCCCTTATGCACTCGACATGGTTTGCTAGCCCAGCCAATACTGGTATTATATACAGTATTTAATTCGCGGAATTCTGACCAATATCAAGACCTTCCGTTCGCGCTTACGAGCTCAGCAGCTGGAGCACGCGCCGACGCCGCGATCCAAACACCGCTATAGTGATGCGCTGACCCCGTTGGCGAAAATATAAGGCAAGCACATGGAACAGATCCGCATTCGCGGCGCACGCACGCACAACCTGAAGAACATCAATCTCGATCTGCCGCGCAATAAGCTGATCGTGATCACCGGCCTGTCCGGCTCGGGCAAGTCCTCGCTGGCGTTCGACACGCTGTATGCGGAGGGCCAGCGCCGCTACGTGGAATCGCTGTCGGCCTACGCGCGCCAGTTTCTGCAGCTGATGGAAAAGCCCGACGTGGACCTGATCGAGGGCCTGTCGCCGGCCATCTCGATCGAGCAGAAAGCCACCTCGCACAATCCGCGCTCCACGGTCGGCACCGTCACCGAGATCCACGACTACCTGCGCCTGCTGTACGCGCGCGTGGGCACGCC
>CAMLIL010000121.1 GCA_946480015.1 uncultured Oxalobacteraceae bacterium
CGCTGATGTCCGAGACCCTGAGCGAACTGGCGGTGCGCCTGGCCGAATACTGCGAGGACAAGCTGGGCGCACTGCGCCCGCTCATGCCCGAGGCGGTCAAGGCCATTCCGCTGGCGCTGATCCGCCCGCACAGCATTGTCGCCCCGCGCGTGGCCCTGATCGGCGACGCCGCCCACGTGGTCCATCCACTGGCCGGCCACGGCATGAACCTCGGCTTTGCCGACGTGGCCGAACTGCTGCAAACCATCGCCGCGCGCGAAGACCAGCGCAGCATCGGCGACGAGCGCGTGCTGGCCCGCTATGCGCGCGCGCGCAAGGAAGACATCCTGCTCATGCAACTGGCCACCGACGGCCTGGCGCGGCTATTCGGCACAAATCTCGAGCCACTTCGCGTTGCGCGCAATTTGGGATTAAACTTGCTGGATAAAATGCCGTACCTGAAGCGTAAGCTGATGTCGCACGCCCTGGGCAAGTAATCACAATCGCAAGAATCATTGGAGAAGTCATGGTAAAGAGTAAAGTCGCGGTGCTGCTCGCCGCCGGTTTGTTTGCGTCCGTCGCTGGCGCCGAAACACCTGTCGAGGCCAGCGTCAAGAAGGCGATCGAACCGCGCCTGGGCAACGGCGTCAAGGTCGAATCCGTGATCAAGACACCGTACGCGGGCCTGTTCGAAGTGCGCGCCGGCGGCGACATCCTGTACACCGACGAAAAGGGCGAGTTCATCTTCGTGGGGAACATCTTCAACGCCAAGACCTCCCAGAACATCACCAAGGAGCGCCTGGACGATATCAACAAGATCAAGTTCTCCGACCTGCCGTTCCAGTCCGCCCTCAAGACGGTCAAGGGGAACGGCAAGCGCGTCATGGCCATTTTCGAAGACCCCAACTGCGGCTACTGCAAGCGCTTCCGCCAGACTACGCTGAAGGAAGTCGACAACGTCACCGTGTACACCTTCATGCTCAACATCCTGTCCGAGGATTCGGCTGTCAAATCGAAGAACATCTGGTGCGCACCGGACCGCAACAAGGCATGGGACGAGTGGATGGTCAACGGCAAGATGCCAGTGGCCGCGGCGGCCACCTGCAAGACTCCGAACGAAGAGATTTCGGCACTCGGACGCAAGCTGCGCATCCAGGGCACGCCGGCGATCTTCTTCGCCGATGGCACCCGCATTCCAGGTGCGATCGACGCCAAGGCGCTGGAAGCGAAGCTCGCCACCATCAAACAATAGCCGGCAAAGCGCGGATAACACGAAGAACACGGGAGACTGGATGGTGACGTTGAATGTCAATGGCCGCGACCAGCAGGTCGATGCCGATCCGTCGACGCCAATCCTGTGGGCGCTGCGCGATAACCTGAATTTGACGGGCACCAAATTCGGCTGCGGCGCGGCCTTGTGCGGCGCCTGTACGGTGCACCTGGACGGTGCGCCGATCCGCTCGTGCATTACGCCGATTTCGGCCGCCGCCGGCCACAAGATCACCACGATCGAAGCAATGGAAGGCGACAAGGTCGGCAAGGCCGTGCAGGATGCCTGGGTGCGCCACGACGTACCGCAGTGCGGCTACTGCCAGAGCGGCCAGGTCATGAGCGCGACGGCCCTGCTGCGCACCAACAGGCATCCCACCGATGCCGACATCGATGGCGCCATGAGCGGGAACATCTGCCGCTGCGGTACCTATCAACGCATCCGCGCCGCCATCAAGGACGCGGCAAAAACCCTCGCTTAAGGAGAGCTGCATGCGAACCGGGTGGATCAACCATGCGGGATTGTCACGCCGGTCCGAAGGCGGCATGTCGCGCCGAGGGTTTATCAAGGCCGGTGCGGCTGCCACCAGCGGACTGATACTGGGCTTTTTCGTCCCCGCCGCCAACCGGCTGGCGCGCGCCGCCGACGCGGCGGCGCCATCGGCGCCCAACGCGTTCTTGCGCATTGCGCCGGACAACACCGTCACCGTGATGGTCAACCGGATCGAAATCGGCCAGGGGGTCCACACCGCGTTTCCGATGCTGATCGCCGAGGAACTCGACGCCGAGTGGTCGCAGATGCGCGGCGAGCTGGCGCCGGCCGGTGACGCCTACAAGGACCCGGCCTTCGGCACCCAGATGACCAGCGGCTCCATCTCGATCGCGCACTCGTACACCCAGTACCGCGAAATCGGTGCGCGCGCCCGCGCGATGCTGATTGCCGCCGCGGCCGAGCAGTGGAGGGTCAAGCCGGGGCAGTGCACCACCGCCAAGGGCATGGTGCTCGGGCCGGCCGGCCAGAACGCCAGCTATGGTGCGCTGGCCGACGCGGCCATGAAGCAGCCGGTGCCGGCCACCGTCGAGCTGAAGGACGCCAAGCACTTCCGCTACATCGGCAAACCGATCAAGCGTCTCGATGCGCGCGCCAAGTCGAGTGGCAAGCAGGAGTACGGCATCGACTTCAAGCTGCCCGATGCCAAGGTGGCCGTGGTTGCGCGTCCGCCCGTCTTCGGCGCCAGGGTGCGCAGTGTCGATACGGGCAAGGCCAAGGCCATCAAGGGCGTGATCGACGTGATCGAAGTGCCGCTGGACCGTGGCGGGCGCGGTGTGGCGGTGATCGCGGAAGGCTACTGGCCCGCCAAACAGGGCCGCGATGCGCTGGCGATCGAATGGGATACCGGCGCCGTCGACAAGGTCAGCTCGGCCCGGCAGATGACCGAGTTCCGGGCGCTCGCCGGGACCCGCGGCCTGCCGGCCAAAACGGCCGACGTCGGCAAGCTGGCGTCGGCGCCGAAAAAGATCTCGGCGGTCTATGAATTTCCTTACCTGGCGCACGCGCCGATGGAGCCGCTCAACTGCGTGGTCGACCTCAAGGCCGATCAATGTACGGTATGGGCGGGGTCGCAGTTCCAGACCATCGACCATGGCAACATCGGCGCCACCGCGGGCCTCAAGCCGGAGCAGGTCACCTTGCACACCATGATGGCCGGCGGCGGTTTCGGCCGCCGTGCCGTGACAAGCTCTGACTACCTGGTCGAAGCGGTCAACATCGCCAAGGCCTACAGGCGCGGTCCGCTGAAAGTGATCTGGAGCCGCGAAGACGATATCAAGGGCGGCTACTATCGCCCGTCGCACGTCCACAAGGTCGATATCGGACTCGATGCCAACGGTGACATCCTGGCCTGGGATCACGTGATCGTTGGCCAGTCCCTGATCGCCGGCACGCCGTTCGAACCGTTCATGATCAACAAAGGCGTCGACGCCACGATGATCGAGGGGATCGGCGAACCTTATGAAATGCCGCTGAACCTGACGGTCCATAACGCCAAGGCCAACGTGCCGGTGCTGTGGTGGCGTGCGGCGGGCGCGTCCCACACCACCTTCGTCATGGAGACGCTGCTGGACGAAGCCGCCCATGCGGCCGGGGTCGACCCGGTCGCATACCGCCGCAAGCTGCTGGGCGAGAAGCACCAGCGCCATCTGGCCGCGCTCGATCTGGCGGTGGCCGGGTCTGGCTACGGCAAGAAGAAGCTGGCCAAGGGCCATGGCTGGGGCGTGGCGCTGTACGGGGCGGCCGGCAGCGTGGTGGCCTACGTGGTCGAAGCGTCGGTCAAGGATGGCGTGCCAAGGCTGCACAAGGTCACGGCCGGGGTGCACTGCAATACCGCCGTCAATCCACTGACGATTGAAGCGCAGGTGCAAGGCGCGGTGCTGATGGCGGTCGGTACCACCTTGCCGGGTTCGGCCATCACGCTCAAGGAAGGCGTGGTCGAACAGCAGAACTTCGGCGACTACACCGTGGCGCGCATGCCCGACATGCCGCACGTGGACTTGTTCATCGTACCGTCGAACGATCCGCCGACCGGCATGGGCGAACCGGGTCTGCCGGCGCTGGCGCCAGCCTTCGCCAACGCCATCTTCAACGTCACCGGCAAGCGCCTGCGCAAGCTGCCGTTCGACCTCAAGTCGGCCTGAGGGCAGCGCGTGGCTCCGGTCGGTATTCTTCTCGCGGCCGGCCGGGGGCGCCGTTTCGATCCAACCGGCGTGCATAACAAGTTGCTGGTGCGCCTCGGCAGCGATGCCGTTGTCGCATCCAGCGCGCGCGCGCTTCTGGCCAGCCTTTCCCATGTCGTTGCGGTGGTGCCGCCGGAGGATGGCGGCGTCGGTGCCGCCTTGCGCGCGCTCGGCTGCGACGTGAGCGTCTGCGCCGCCGCCGACAGCGGCATGGCCGCCTCGCTGGTGCACGCATTGGGGCAGGTGCCGCAGGCCGACGGCTGGATCGTCGCCCTGGGCGATATGCCGTACGTATTGCCCGCGACGGTGCAGGCGCTGGTGCAGGCCCTGGAGCAGGACGCCGGCATCGCGGTGCCGGTTCACGCTGGACGGCGTGGCAATCCGGTCGCCTTCAGCCGCCTGCACCTGCCTGCGCTGCTGGCGCTGCATGGCGACAAAGGCGCGCGCGCCATCGTCCGCAACAATCCTGTGCGCGAGGTGACGGTGGACGATCCCGGCATCCACCTCGACATCGACACGCTTTCCGATCTGCTGAAAAACGGTACACTTCAAGGATGAAGAAAACTACGCAAAAGCCCGCCGCGGCGATCCAGTACGCCATCGTTCCCAAGGACCTGGCCGGACACCTGTTTACCGTGACCCTGGTGGTTGCCAAGCCGGATGCCGGCGGCCAGGTGCTGGCGCTGCCGGCCTGGATCCCGGGCAGCTACATGATCCGCGAGTTCGCCCGCAACATCGTGCAGATCCGTGCCGAATCGAACGGCAAGGCGGTCGCGCTGGCGAAGCTGGACAAGCATTCCTGGCGCGCGGCGCCGGTCGCCGGTCCGCTGACGGTGCAGTACGACGTGTACGCGTGGGACCTGTCGGTGCGCGCGGCGCATCTCGACCAGACCCACGGCTTCTTCAACGGTACCAGTGTATTCCTGCGTGTGCTGGGCCAGGAGGACGGCGCGCATCAGGTCGATATCCGCCAGCCGGAAGATGCCGCCGCCAGGTCGTGGCGGGTGGCGACTTCGCTGCCGGAGCTGGGCGCCAGGCGCTATGGCTTCGGCACCTACATCGCCGCCAATTACGACGAGCTGATCGATCATCCGGTCGAAATGGGCGACTTCGCGCTGGCCAGCTTCAAGGCGCATGGGGTTGCGCACGACATCGTCATCTCGGGCCGCGTGCCCAATCTCGACATGGCGCGCCTGCAGGCCGATCTGAAGCGCATCTGCGAAACCCAGATCGCATTCTTCGAACCGCGCAGCAAACGCGCGCCGATGGAGCGCTATGTCTTCCTCACGCTGGCGGTCGGCGATGGTTACGGTGGCCTTGAGCACCGCGCTTCGACGGCGCTGATCTGCGCGCGCGCCGATTTGCCGAGCACGGCGACACCGAAGGGCAGCGAGATTGGCGAAGGTTATCTCAAGTACCTCGGGCTGTGCAGCCACGAGTATTTCCATACCTGGAACGTCAAGCGCATCAAGCCGGACGTATTCGCTCCGTACGACCTGCAACAGGAGGTGTACACGCCGCTATTGTGGCTGTTCGAGGGCATCACCAGCTATTACGATGATCTGATGCTGGTCCGCGCCGGCATCATCGACGAGGCGGCGTATCTCAAGCTGCTCGGCAAAACGGTGGGGAGCGTTCTGCGTGGCAGCGGACGGACCAGGCAGAGCGTGGCCGAGTCGAGCTTCGACGCATGGAGCAAATACTACCGGCAGGACGAGAATGCGCCGAACGCGATCGTCAGCTACTACGCCAAGGGATCGCTGGTAGGGCTGGCATTCGACCTGACCATTCGCGCCAAGACCGAGGGCAAGAAGTCGCTGGACGACGTGATGCTGGCATTGTGGCAGCGCTTCGGGCGCGATTTTTATGCGGGCGAGGGCAAGGGCGTCAGCGAGCGGGAAGTCGAATCGATCTTCGATGAAGTGACTGGCCTGAAACTGCGCGCACTGTTCGAGCGCTACGTGCGCGGGACCGAGGACATACCGCTGGCCAAGCTGTTTGCGCCGTTCGGTGTCAAGCTCCAGGACGAGCGCAAGAGCAGCAAGCCGTCGCTCGACGTCGGCTTCGGCCTCGATGGCGCCGCTGTCAAGCTAAGCCAGGTGCATGAGGGTGGTGCCGCGCACCGGGCCGGGATGTCGGCGGGCGATATTCTGGTGGCGGTGGATGGTTTGCGCGCGACCGGCAGCGCGGCCAATGTGGAAGCCCTGCTGGCACGCTACAAGGTCGGCGATACGGTCACCATTCACGCGTTCCGGCGTGATGAGTTGATGACCTTCGACGTTCGGCTGCAGGGCGATCGCGTACCGGCAGTCACGCTGACGGTGGCGGACGCGAAGAAGAGCGGGCGTCCCAGCGCTGTCTAGGAATTATTGGAACAGGCGTTGCAGCTCGACGCCAGGTTCCGGCGCGCGCATGAACGCTTCGCCGACCAGGAAGGCATGCACGTCCGAATCGCGCATCCGTTTCACATCGTCCGGATCCAGAATTCCCGACTCGGTCACCACCAGCTTTTCCTTCGGAATGCGCGGCAGCAGGCCCAGCGTGGTATCGAGAGTTACCTCGAACGTGCGCAGGTTGCGGTTATTGATGCCCAACAGCGGTGTCTTCAACTTCAGCGCGGCGGTCAACTCATCACCGTCGTGCACTTCCACCAGCACATCCATGCCCAGCTCCAGTGCGCACGCTTCCAGCTCGGCCATCAGGCCATAATCGAGCGCCGAGACGATCAGCAGGATCGCATCCGCACCCATCGCGCGCGCCTCGTACACCTGGTACATGTCGATCATGAAGTCTTTGCGGATGACCGGCAGCTCGCATGCGCCGCGCGCCTGCTTCAGAAAGTCCTGATGCCCCTGAAAGAACTGCACGTCGGTCAGCACCGACAGGCATGCCGCGCCATGGCGCGCGTAGCTTTCGGCGATGTTGGCCGGCTTGAAGTCCGGCCGCAGCACACCCTTCGACGGCGAGGCCTTCTTCACCTCCGCGATCACGCCTGCACGGCCGGCGGCGATGTGCTTGCGCAGGCTCGCTTCGAAGCCGCGCAGGCCGCGCCGCAGTTCAGCATCGCCCTCGACTTCGCGTCGCAGGCTGGCAAGGTCGCGGTACTGCTTCGCGGCGGCGACTTCATCGGCCTTGACGGCGAGGATTTTATTCAGGATGTCGGACATAGATAACTCAGTGTTGTTTGGTTAGCGCGAGCTTGATGCCGAGCCAGATGAAAAGGCCGCCGGTCGCGCGGTTCAGCCAGGCCGAAACGGTGGGACTCATCGATATGGGCGCGCTCGCCATGGCGGTGAACAGTGCCAGGCCATGACACCACAGCATGCCGTTCACGTCGAGGTCACGCCGTCCCGAGCGTTTGCGTCACGCGAACGAACTGCTCGACCTTGGCCAGCGCCGCGCCCGATTCAACCGCCGCGCGTGCCTTGGCCAGGCCTTCTTCGATCGACGCCGCCACGCCGGCCGCAAACAGCGCGGTTCCGGCATTGAGCGCGACGATGTCGTAGGCCGCGCCGGGCTCGCCGCGCAGCGCTTCCATCATCTTCGCTTTCGATTCGCTTGCATCGGCGACCTTCAGATTGCGGCTGCCGATCATCGACAGGCCGAAGTCTTCCGGATGGATTTCATATTCGCGGATTTCGCCGTTCACCAGTTCGCCGACCATGGTGCCGGCGCCGAGCGAGACTTCATCCATGTTGTCGCGCCCCCAGACCACCACCGCGTGCCGGGCGCCGAGGCGCTGCAGTACACGCACCTGGATGCCGACGAGATCGGGATGGAACACGCCCATCAGGATATTCGGCGCGCCGGCCGGGTTGGTCAGCGGACCGAGGATGTTGAAGATCGTGCGCACGCCCAGCTCGCGCCGCACCGGCGCGGCGTACTTCATGGCGGCGTGGTGGTTCGGCGCGAACATGAAGCCGATACCGGTTTGCGCGATTGACTGGGCGATCTGCTCGGGCTTGAGGTTGATGTTCACGCCCAGCGATTCGAGCGCATCGGCGCTGCCGGACGAGGACGATACGCTGCGCCCGCCATGCTTGGCCACGCGCGCGCCCGCCGCCGCGGCGACGAACATCGCGGTGGTCGAGATGTTGAAGGTGTGCGCGCCATCGCCGCCGGTGCCGACGATGTCGAGCAGGCCGGTGGTGTCGGCCATCGGCACCTTGGTCGAAAATTCGCGCATCACCTGGGCGGCGGCGGTGATCTCGCCGATGGTTTCCTTCTTGGCGCGCAGGCCCATGGTCAGCGCCGCGATCAGGGTCGGCGACATTTCCCCCGACATGATCTGGCGGAACAGGTGCAGCATCTCGTCGTGGAAGATCTCGCGGTGCTCGATGCAGCGCAGCAGGGCTTCTTGTGGAGTGATCGGCATGGCAGTCCTTAGCGGCGTTCGAGGAAGTTCTTCAGCAGGGCATGGCCATGCTCGGAGAGGATCGATTCGGGGTGGAACTGCACGCCCTCGATATCGAATTCCTTGTGGCGCACGCCCATGATTTCGCCGTCGTCGGTCCAGGCAGTCACTTCCAGGCAGGACGGCAGCGACGAGCGTTCGATCGCCAGCGAATGGTAGCGGATCACCGTGAACGGGCTTGGCAAGCCTTTGAACACGCCTTCGCCGGTATGGGCGATCTGCGAGGTCTTGCCGTGCATGACCTGCTTGGCGCGGATCACCTTGCCGCCGAAAGCTTCGCCGATGGCCTGGTGGCCGAGGCATACGCCCAGGATCGGCAGCTTGCCTTTGAAGTGTTTGAGCACATCGACCGAGATGCCTGCCTGCGCCGGCGCCTTGGGGCCGGGCGAGACGCAGATGCGATCCGGCTTCATGGCTTCGATCTCGGCCAGCGTGATTTCGTCGTTGCGGTGGGTGCGCACTTCCTCACCCAGTTCGCCGAAGTACTGCACCAGGTTGTAGGTGAACGAGTCGTAGTTATCGATCATCAGCAGCATCTCAGATCTCCCCATCCAGGCCGTCTTGCACTTGTTCGGCGGCGCGCAGTACGGCGCGCGCCTTGTTTTCGGTTTCCTGCCATTCCATCTCGGGGATCGAGTCGGCCACGATGCCGGCCGCGGCCTGCACGTACAGCATGCCGTCCTTGATCACCCCGGTGCGGATCGCAATGGCCACGTCCATCTCGCCGCCGAAGGACAGGTAGCCGCAGGCGCCGCCGTAGATGCCGCGCTTGGTCAGTTCGAGTTCGTCGATGATTTCCATCGCGCGCACTTTGGGCGCGCCAGTCAGGGTCCCGGCCGGGAAGGTGGCGCGCAGCACGTCGAGGTTGGACATGCCGTCTTTCAGCTTGCCTTCGACGTTGGAGACGATGTGCTGAACGTGCGAGTACTTTTCGATCACCAGGCGGTCGGTCACGACCACGCTGCCGATTTCCGAGATACGTCCCAGGTCGTTGCGGGCCAGATCGATCAGCATGACGTGTTCGGCGATTTCCTTCGGATCGGCCAGCAGTTCCCTGGCCAGTTCGGCGTCGCGTTCCGGCGTATTGCCGCGCGGGCGGGTGCCGGCGATCGGACGCAGCGTCACTTTCTTGCCACCGTCGGGCGCGCTTTCGTTGCGCACCAAAATCTCGGGCGAGGCGCCGACGATCTGCATGTCGCCGAAATTGTAGTAGTACATATACGGCGACGGGTTCAGCGAACGCAGTGCGCGGTACAGGGTCAGCGGATGGTCGACGTAGGGCTTGCGGATGCGCTGGCCGATCTGGACCTGCATCAGGTCGCCGGCCATCACGTATTCATGGGCGCGCGCGACGGCCTTCAGGTAGTCCTCTTTGTCGAACTCGCGCACCGCTTCGGTTCGCACCGAGCTCGAGGTGACCGGGGCGTCGACGCCGCGGCGCAGCATCACGCGCAGATCCTTCAGGCGCTGGCGCGCTTTGGCGAAGGCTTCCGGCTGCGACGGGTCGGCATAGACGATCAGGTACAGCTTGCCGGACAGGTTGTCGATCACCGCCAGTTCTTCGGTCACCATCAGCTGGATGTCGGGCAGGCCCAGGTCGTCCTTCGGCTGGGTGTGGGCCAGCTTCTTCTCGATGTGGCGCACGGTGTCGTAGCCGAAGTAGCCGGCCAGGCCGCCGCAGAAGCGCGGCATGCCGGTGCGGACCGCGACCTTGAAGCGCGCCTGATACTGTTCGATGAAGTCGAGCGGGTTGCCTTCGTGGGTCTCGACGATCTCGCCATTCTTGACGATCTCGGTGCGCTGGCCGAAGTTGCGCAGCACCGTGGTGGCGGGCAGGCCGATGAAGGAGAAGCGGCCGAAGCGCTCGCCGCCGACCACCGATTCGAGCAGGAAGGTGTTCTTGCCGTTGTTCTGGCTCTGCGCCAGCTTGAGGTAGAGCGTGAGCGGGGTTTCGAGATCGGCGAAGGCTTCGGCGATCAGTGGGATACGGTTGTAGCCTTGGTTGGCCAGCGATTTGAATTCGAGTTCGGTCATGCTTTTCTCCAGGCCGCCGGTCGTGGAAGGGGCGGTGAGGTTTCAAAAAACCTGTCAGCGCACATGGAGGCGGCCGACAGCAATCGGTACGGGTCAGTTAGCCCAGGATTGCCAGCGTCGCCAAAGCCAGGCCTCAAGCGAGCCTGTTTGGTTGACATTGTGTTTTTTGATGAAAAACATGAGTGTGCGGTTCAGTTTGCAGTCAAGTTATGCGAACGAATCAAGCTCGCTGCGTGCAGCAGCGAACTAACTATACCATCGGAATCGGTTTCCTGTATAGCCCGTCCGTGGTTGTACCCGTACGGAACTGTCAACACAAAACAACCGGCGGCGCGCGCCGCTTCGGCGTCGTTGGACGAGTCGCCGATGGCCACCACTTGATGCGGGGCCAGGTCGAAATCGCTGCAGACCTGCAGCAGCGGCATCGGATCGGGCTTTTTGCGCGGCAGCGAGTCGCCGCCGTAGACCACTTCGAAGAAGCCGGCCAGTTCTTTTTGCGCCAGCAGCGGGGTGGTGAAGGCGATCGGCTTGTTGGTCACGCAGGCCACGCGCAAACCCTGTTCGCGCAGGGCGCGCAGACCTTCGACGACCTCGGGATACAGCACGCAGTGGCGGCCGTTGATGTCCAGGTAGTGGCGCTGGTAGGAATCCATCGCCTCGGCGATGCGCTGCTCGACGCCGGCGCTGTCGAAGTCGAGCGCGAGCACGCCGCGGATCAGGTTTTCCGAGCCTTTGCCGACCATCAGGGCGATCTGCTCCCGGGTGATCGGCGCGAGGGCGAACTCCGCGCGCATGCGGTTGACCGCCACGTAAAAGTCCGGGACGGTGTCGAGCATGGTGCCGTCCAGGTCGATGATGGCGGCGCGGATGGGGGCGGAGCCAGCCTTCATTTACTTGCCCGTCTTGGCCAGTTCGGCGCGCATGGCGTCGATGACGGCTTTGTAGTCGGGCTTGCCGAAGATGGCCGAGCCGGCCACGAAGGTGTCGGCGCCGGCTTCGGCGGCGGCGGCGATGTTGTCGATCTTGATGCCGCCGTCGACTTCCAGCAGGATGTCGCGGCCCGACTCGTCGATCATGCGGCGCGCGATGGCGATCTTCTTCAGCGCTTCGGCAATGAAGGATTGCCCGCCGAAGCCGGGGTTGACCGACATAATCAGGATCATGTCGATCTTGTCCATCACGTGTTCAAGATAGTGCATCGGGGTGCCCGGATTGAACACGAGGCCGGATTTGCAGCCGTTGTCGCGGATCAGTTGCAGGGTGCGGTCGATGTGCTCGGACGCTTCCGGGTGGAAGGTGATGATGTCGGCGCCGGCTTTGGCGAAGTCGGGAATGATGCGGTCGACCGGCTTGACCATCAGGTGCACGTCGATGGGCACCTGCACGTGCGGGCGGATCGCCTGGCATACCAGCGGGCCGATGGTCAGATTGGGAACATAATGATTGTCCATGACGTCGAAGTGGATGATGTCGGCGCCGGCGGCAACGACATTCCTGACTTCCTCGCCCAGGCGGGCGAAATCGGCGGACAGGATGCTGGGAGCGATGCGAAATGTGGTCATGGGAAGAGGGATTGCATTAAATAAAGATGCGCTATTTTACGCTGCATCCGCCCGTGACTTCCCGTATGCCTTTATTTGTTCAGGCATGTATGATGCTCACAACGCGCGCCGCTCGGGCGCGAACGCAAATTTCACAGGCATTACCAAGAAGAAGGAACATCGATGTCCGCCTACGAATTTACTGTCACGGTCAGGACCCAGTATTTGCCGGAACAGTCCGATCCCAGCCGTACCAATTTCGTGTTCACCTATTCGATCACGATCAAGAATACGGGCACGATCGGCGCCCAGCTTATTTCGCGCCATTGGGTCATTACCGACGCCAACAATCATGTGGACGAGGTGCGCGGGCTGGGCGTGGTCGGGCACCAGCCGCTGTTGCAGCCGGGCGAGCAGTTCGAATACACCAGCGGAACGCAGCTGTCGACGCCACAAGGCTCGATGGTCGGCGAGTATTTCTGCGTGGCCGAGGACGGCCATCAGTTCGAGACCAAAATTCCCGAGTTCGTGTTGTCGCTGCCGCGCACGCTGCACTAATTGTCGCGCGGGGTGTCCTGCGATTCGCTGGTGTGACGCGGAAGTTGATGCTGCTGGTGATCGGTCGGCTTTTTGCCGGAATACATAGTCCACCAGACGATAAATACCAGCAGGAACAGCGCCACGCCTGCTTCCACCATCAAGAGCCACATAGTTCATCCTCATGTCATTAACACGCCGCAGTTTACCCGTTTCGCTTGGCGTCGTCGCATTGGCGCTGGCCGCCTGTACCACGCCGCCGCCGCAACCGCCGGTGACGATGCCGCCGCCCGTGGTGCCGACGCCGGTGCCGCCGACTCCGGTGGTGCCTCCCCCGCCAGTCAAGCCCGAGCCGGTCCCGCTGATGACGCCGACCACCTTCGCGGCCTTGCCGGGATGGGGGCAGGACGACCAGCGCCAGGCTTGGCCGGCGCTGCTTAGATCATGCGCCGCCCTGACGCGTAAGCCGGTATGGCTGCCGGCGTGCGCGGCTGCGCGCGGTGTCGATGCCAGCAGCCTCGCGAATGTTCGAACTTATTTCGAGACCTGGTTCGTCCCCAATCTGATGCGCGCCGCCGATGGCGCGGATGCCGGCCTGATCACGGGTTACTACGAGGCATTGCTGCACGGTTCGCGCGGCCGTGGCGGCGCCTACCAAACGCCGCTGTATCGCGTGCCCGACGATCTGCTGACGATCGACTTGGCCAGCGTGTACCCGGAATTGAAGGGTAAGCGCGTGCGCGGCAGGCTCTCCGGCAGGAAGGTGATCCCGTATGCCACTCGTGAAGAAATCGCGCGCGCTGAGCTCCCGGGTAAAGAATTGTTGTGGGTCGATGATCCAGTCGAAGCGTTCTTTCTTGAAGTGCAGGGCTCGGGCCGGGTGCAGCTCGACACGGGCGCGACCGTTCGGGTTGGCTATGCCGACCAGAACGGCCACCCATACCGGGCGATCGGGCGCTGGCTGACCGAACAGGGCGAAATCCCGGCGGGGCAGGCGACCGCCCAAGCCATCCGGGCCTGGATCACCGCGCACCCCGAGCGGCGCCAGGAACTATTTAATGCCAACCCGAGCTTTGTGTTCTTCAAGGAAGAGGCCTTGCCTGATCCTGCTGTTGGACCGAAGGGGGCGCTGGGAGTTCCGCTGACGCCGGCACGGTCGATCGCGGTCGATCCGGCGTTCGTGCCGCTGGGCGCGCCGGTGTTCCTGTCCACCACGGAGGCGGGCAGCGACGTGCCGATGCAGCGCCTGGTCATGGCGCAAGATACCGGCGGCGCCATCCGCGGCGAAGTGCGGGCCGATTTCTTCTTCGGCTTCGGTGGCCAGGCCGCCGACAATGCCGGGCGCATGAAGCAGCGCGGACAGATTTGGGTATTGCTGCCGAAACCGGCGGCGCAATAATTCACTTAAATAAGGGACTGTCATGGACTACGCAGATCTGCTGATCGAAACGCACGGCAAGGTCGCCGTGATTCGCCTGAACCGCCCGAAGGCGATGAATGCGCTGAACGATAATATGATGGATGAGCTGGGCGATGCCTTGTACAGGTTCGATGCCGACCCGGCCATCCACTGCATCATCCTGACCGGGAGCGACAAGGTGTTCGCGGCCGGCGCCGATATCGCCGCCATGGCCAATTACGATTATGCGGACACCTACAACGGTAACTATATCGGACGCAACTGGGAGCACATTCTCAATATCCGCAAGCCGGTGATCGGCGCCGTGGCCGGCTTCGCCTTGGGCGGGGGCTGCGAACTGGCGATGATGTGCGATTTTCTCATCGCTGCAGATTCGGCCAAATTCGGCCAGCCTGAAATCACCGTCGGCGTGACGCCGGGAGCGGGCGGCACCCAGCGCCTGCCGCGCGCGGTCTCCAAATCCAAGGCGATGGACATGCTGCTGACCGCGCGCATGATCGACGCGGCCGAAGCGGAGCGCACCGGCCTGGTATCGAGAGTGTTTCCAGCCGATAAGCTGATGGAAGAAGCGTTGGGCATCGCCACCGTGATCGCCGCCAAGCCATTGTCGGTGGCCATGCAAATCAAGGATTGCGTCAACCGAGCTTATGAAACAACGCTGACGGAGGGCGTGCGTTACGAGCGCCGCTATTTCCAGGCCGGCTTCGGTACACCGGCGCAGAAGGAGGGGATGTCGGCCTTCCTTGAAAAGCGCAAGCCGGATTTCACCGGGATGTAGCGTTTGCATTGAAACACTCTTGCGCTCATCCCGGGGCTTTGCTATAGTTCGCCTCCCCGATTTGAACGACAGCGAAATAGAGTAGCTGG
>CAMLIL010000122.1 GCA_946480015.1 uncultured Oxalobacteraceae bacterium
GCTTGGCGCTGGCCAGGTCGCGGCCGAGCGGCTTTTCCAGCACCACGCGCGAATTCGGCGTGGCCAGGCCCACTTCCTTGAGGTTGTCGCAGATCTGCGCGAACAGGTGCGGCGGCGTGGCCAGGTAGTACACGCGGGTGACCCCGTCTTCCTTGCGCAGCGAGTCGACCAGGGCAGGGTAGGTCTTGACGTCGGACGCGTTGACCGACACGTACTCGACCCGCTTGGTGAACTTGGCCCAGGCGGCGTCGCTGATGCCCTTGACGTGTGGGCGCGACATCTTCTCTACCGTCTCCAGGAATTCCTGGTTCGACCAGTCATGCCGGCCGACGCAGATGATGCGGGCCGTCGGCGGCAGGTCGTTGGCGACGTCGCGCGCGTACATCGCAGGGAGCAGCTTGCGCATCGCCAGATCGCCGCTGCCGCCAAAAAGAACGAGGTCAAAATCGGTAAGAGCCATAATGTGTGATCGCAGTAAGTGTGGGGCGGGAATGATTGTGTAAATTTACTACACAAATACCTCGTTTGCAAGAAATTTTACTACGCAATCGCTGAATTCCCATTGCGCGGCAAGCGTATTGTGAAGCTAGTGCATGTCCGCGTCCAGCGCTGGCGGCGCTGGGGTTTCCTGCTTGCTCGGCGACATCGATACTCACGGCGCCAATCCGCATTTCTGCGCGAGCGCGCAAGGCGGAAAGCGGGCAAAAGAAAACCAGGTGCCCGCGCGCCCGGCCGACGAAAAAATATTATTGATTTAACTTTTCTTCGTCGGTAACATCCAAGCCTCTAGTTGACAACGAGCAAGCTTTGGCATGATCGAACTACATGGCATCCGCAAGACCTATCGCCAGGGCGGCACCACGATCCGCGCACTCGATGGGATCGACCTGGCGATTGCGCCTGGTGAGTTTGTCGCAGTGATGGGCCCGTCCGGCTCCGGAAAATCGACCTTGCTCAATGTTCTCGGCGCGCTCGACCGGCCGGACGCGGGGCGCTACCGCCTCGGCAATGACGAGGTTGGCGAGCTGGACGACGACGCCGCCTCGGCCTTGCGCAACCGCCGCATCGGCTTCGTGTTCCAGTCCTTCCATCTGCTACCGCGCCTGACCGTACTGGAAAATGTGCTGCTGCCGCAGCGTTACGCAAGCCACGCCGACTTGCTGGCCCCGCAGCGCGCGCGTGAACTGTTGCAGCGCATCGGGCTTGGCGAGCGCACCGATCACAGGCCCGGCGAACTGTCCGGCGGCCAGCTGCAGCGCGCGGCGATTGCCCGCGCACTGCTCAACGAGCCCGCCTTGCTGCTGGCCGACGAGCCGACCGGCAACCTCGATTCCAAGAGCGCCGCCGACGTGATGGCCCTGCTGGCCGAACTCAATGCCGGCGGCCAAACCCTGGTCATGGTCACCCACGATCCGGATATCGCCGCGCGCGCCGGGCGCACCATTCACCTGCACGACGGCCGCATCGCGCCGGCGCACGCATGAAAGCGCGCATCGTCCTCTGCGGGGCGGCCCTGAGCGCGGCCGCATACTTCCTGTTTGCCGGCCACGGCGCCCGGTCCAATCCGGCCCAGGCCAAGCCAGCCGCCGTTGCCGCCGGCGCCGTGCAGCGCCCCTTGCTGTTGACCGGTGTCGTCGACGCCGTCGATTCCCAGGGCATCATCGTGCCGCCATCGAATACTGCGCCGGTGGTGCTGCGCAACATGGTGGAGGAAGGCGCCACGGTCAAGGCCGGCGATGTCGTGCTGCGTATCGAAACCCAAGAGATGGCCAGCGTGCAGCAATTGAAGATCGAGGCGGAACAGGCCAAGGCCCGCGCGGAGAAGGAAACGGCGGACCTCGAGGTGAAAGCGATTGAGGCCGAACGCGCGCTGGTCAACGCCGATGCCGCCCTGGCCAAGGCCAAGGTGGACGCGGCCTTGCCAAAGGGGCAGATCTCGGCGCTGGACTTTGACCGCTACCAGGGTGAGCATGAACGCGCCAAACTGGACCTCGAAGTCAAGAAGAAAGCCAGCACCATTGCCACCGAAGCGGTCGCGCGGCGGCGTGCGGACGCCGACCTGGAATCGAAGAAGCTCCAGCTCGCCATCGCCTTCACGATCGCCCGCCAGGAACAGGTCAAGGTACGCGCCACCCGCGACGGCGTGGTGGTGCACGGCTACAGCGAATGGCGCGGCGAGCGCTACGATGAAGGTTCAAGCGCCTTTCCCGGCGAAACGGTCGGCCAGGTCATCGGGGCCGGCAAGATGCGTGTGCGGGCATGGGCGCTGGAGGCGGACCGGCCCTTCATCGCCGCGGGCCAGGCCGTGCGGCTGAGCTTTGACGGGTTGCCGGGCTCCACCATGAGCGCCAGGATCGCCGGCATCGCCAACGCGCCGGAAGCGCGGGCGAGCTGGGGCAATGCGCGCTACTTTCGTCTCGACATCGACTTGCCCGCCGGCCACACGCTGCCGCTGGTGGCGGGGATGAGCGTCCTGGTCGAACCGCAGGCGGCACGCGCCGCGCCGGCAGCCGCCGCGGCGCCACCGGCGGACCTCGTGATCGAAGGAGAAATTGCTTCGCGCCTCGTGTCGCCGATCGCACCCCCTACCATTCCCGAGGTCTACCAATTCAATCTGGCGCAACTGGTGCCCGAAGGGATGCCGGTACAAGCCGGTCAGCCAGTGGCGACATTCCAGGCAAATGAAGCGAGAACCCGGCTCGAAACGCGCCTGAGCAGCTTGAAGGAAAAACAGAGCGCACTGGCCAAGTTGAAGCTGGAGCACGCCGAGGCCGAGCGCAGCGCCGACCTGGCTGTCGCGGAAGCCCAATCGAACCACGAACGCGCGCAGCGCAAGGCGACCCAGCCGCGCGAGCTGATTCGCCGGATCGACTATGACAAGCTGGTCATCGACCGCGACCTGGCTGGCAAGCTGTCCCAGCTTGCCGTGCGCCAGCGCGACGCCCAAATCCGCGCCCGCAAAGCCGAAGCTGCCGCCGTCGGTGGCGAGATTGCGCAGCACGAGGGGGCGATCGCTGTCCTCACCGAAGGCCAGGCCAAGCTGACGGTGACCGCGCCGCACGACGGCATCGTGCTGTACCGTACCCAGTTCAATGGTGAGAAATTCGCCGTCGGCGGGCAAGTGTTTATGGGCCTGGGGGTCGCCTCGGTAGCCGATCCGGCCCGGCTGATCGTTCAGGCCAAGGTGCCCGAGGTGCAGGCGGCGGCGGTACAGCTGGGCCAGAGCGCGCAGGTGACGGCGTCCGGCGCCAACGTCGCGTTCAAGGCGCGCGTCAGCCGCCTGGGCCGCACTTATCACGGCAAGTCGAGAAGCCAGCCCATTATCGTGCGCGACATCGAGCTGGAATTCGACAGTGTGCCGAAAGGGGTGAAGCCGGGGACGGCGGTGCAGGTGACCTTGCTGTCGTCGAAAGGGACAGTGCAATGAGAAAGCTGCTCTGCGTAGCGGCCGTGCTCGCCTTGGCCGGTTGCGGTGACGAGGCGACGCAACGTGTGCCGACCGAGACCCTGGCGCCTCGCCCCTGGCAGGAAACGCTGGTGGTGGAGGGCGAAATCAGGGCCGCTTCCAGTACCATGCTGGCCGTGCCCGGCACCGGCTGGGAGAATCGCGAGTTGCTGGCCATGGTGGAAGATGGCAGTGCGGTCAAGAAAGGCGATGTCATTGCGCGTTTCGACGCGCCGCGCGCGCGCATGGAATTGTCGCAAGCGGAACTTGAATTGCTGCGCAAGGAACTGGGCGAGCAAACGCTGGCCGACAGCGCCGCCGTCAACCGCGCGGAATTGTCGGCCGCAAGCGCCAAGGTGAGCAGTGATTTGGACTTGAGCGAGCGCTATGCCGGGATCAAGGTCGAGGCGGGAGTACTGACGCGCAACCAGATCCTCGATGCCTTGCAGGACACCGGCTTCCTCAAAACCAAGCGCTCCTACCTGGGCTGGAAGGCCGGCCAGGTCAATATCCGCGCCTCCGCCGACCACGCCGTGATGGCGTCGCAGAAAAACAGCGTCGGCCTGCAGGCTGAGCAACGGCGCAAGAGCCTGGCCGCGCTCGAACTGCTGGCCCCGCACGACGGCGTGTTCCTGCTGGCGACGAAGTGGGATGGCAGCAAAGCCCAAGTGGGCGCCAGCCTGTGGTCCGGCCAGGATTTCGGCAAGCTGCCCGATGCGGGCAAGCTCATCGCCACGTTCAGCGTGCCTGAAGGCGCCGCGTTTGGCCTGAAACAGGGCCTGCCTTTGCGCGCCCGCCTGGCTGGCACTGGCACCGAGTTCGACCTCCAGGTCAGCAAGGTAGGCAATAACGCCAGCACCAAGTCGCGCGAATCGCCCGTCAAATATTGCGAACTGGAAGCGGCCATCGACCCCGCCGTGGCCGCCACGCTGGGCCTCAGTCCTGGCCAGGCCCTGCATGGCACGGTGCAATTGGTGAATCGGCCGGCGGCCCTGACCGTGCCCAATCTGGCGCTGGTGCAGCGTGGCTCCGGCTATGCCGTCTTGGTCGGCGACAAGGCGCCTGGCATCGAGCAGCGTGTCGAGCTCGGCCAGCGCGGCCCGGTGCGCAGTGAAATCAAGTCCGGCCTGGGCGCCGGCGCCCGCATCCTGCTGTTGCCCGCCGCGCCAGCCAAGCAGGACCAAAAAAAGGAAGACAACCGGACATGAACACCGCCCTGATCATCGAAGCGATCGCCGAACTGCGGCGGCGCAAGCTGCGCACCGGCCTGACCCTGCTCGGCATGGTGTTCGGCGTGGGCGCGATCGTCGCCATGCTGGCCGTCGGCGAGGGCAGCAAGCGGGAAGCGCTGCGCCTGGTGTCGGAGCTGGGTTTGAACAATGTTCTTTTGGAAGCGAAAAGCATGACGCCCGAGCGGATGAAAGATATCCGCACGCGCTCGCTCGGCCTGTCCGCCGCCGATGGCGCGGCCGCGCTGTCGGTGGTGCCGGGCGCGCTGTCGGTGGCGCTCAAGAAAGAGATCAAGGTGGACCAGCTGGCCCGTGGCGCCACTGTGGCCAGCGCGACCGCCTTTGCCGTCTCCCCGGAATATGCTGAACACAGCGGCGTGCGTCTTGCCCGCGGGCGCTGGTTTGCCGCAGCCGATGGCGCCACCGTGGCGCCGGTCTGCGTGCTGGGCGCGCGCCTGGCGCATACGCTGTTTGGCGGCGCCGATCCGGTGGGCGGGCGCGTCAAGCTCAATCACCAATGGCTGGAAGTGATCGGCGTGCTGGCCGACCGGGCCGCCGGCAAGGCCGAGTTTGAGGGGGTGAAACTGGGGCTCGATGACGAGCGCCTGTTTGTGCCTTGGGAGTCGGGCCGGGCGCGCTTTCGCTTCAGCTTGATCGAGGATGAAGTCGATGGCATCAGCCTGCAGCTCGACGGCAAGAGTCCGCCCGACGTGGCCGCGCGCGTGCTGCAGCGGCTGATCGAACAGCGCCATGCGGGCGTGGACGACACCAATCTGATCGTGCCGATGGGCCTGTACCGCCAGCATCAGCAGACCCAGCGCATCTTCACTGTCGTGATGAGCTCGATCGCCGCGGTGTCGCTGCTGGTAGGCGGCATCGGCATCATGAACATCATGCTTGCCAATGTGCTCGAGCGGCGCCGCGAGATCGGCCTCAAGCGGGCCTTGGGGGCGCGCCGGCGCGACGTCGTCAAGCAGTTCCTGGCGGAAGCGCTGGTGATTGCGGTGAGCGGCGCCGTCCTTGGCGTGGTGCTGGGCGCGGTCGCGGCCTACAGCATTGCCGCGCTGGCCGGCTGGTCGGTCGCGTGGTCGCCCTTCATGCTGACGGTGGCGGTAGCCTTGTGTGTCGGGGTAGGACTGGCCTTTGGCGTGTTTCCGGCCCGCCAGGCTGCCGCGCTTGATCCGATCGCTGCACTGCGCAGCGATGGATGACGGACTTTGCTTGCTACCCTGCTTGCGGTTTCATTCTGATCGTCGAGAATCAGCGCAGTTCCCAGAACCAGATCTCGCCAGCGTTCATATAGCACGACATGGCGCATACCGCAAATCCATGATGGCCCGGGGTAATCAGATCGATGTGGCCTCCATTTGAAACGCCTGGGTTGATCCTGAAGAACGACGCGACTCCGGATCGTCCCGCAATGCCTTTTTCCGCAGTAGTTCGCGACTTGTAGACTTCGGGCTTGCCCCATGTGTTTTTGAGAGTGCGAGACAGCTTTGCTTGTTGCGGCTCGACAGCTTTGCCTTTCAGCACTCCCTCCTTGATCGTGAGCGTCCCGTTGATCGGCACATGGCAGTGCAGCAGTGCGATGCTCATCCTGGTCGCGCAGGTGTCGCCATACGCTTCTTTTGCGATCAGGTCGGACCAACCCAGCGACGTGTACAGGACATCCTTTGTCATCGGCGAGCGACGCGGGTAGTTGGCATTGACTGCTGCGTACGACGGCCTCATTTGGAATCTCCACGTTTGGAAGGGCAGGGGTATTTGCGGCTGAGGATCTCGAGAACGAGTGGCGCTGCATTGGCGCGTCTTTGCGCAGCATCGAGCTTGCTGAGTGCTGAAGCGGTGTCCATGGCAAAATCGACTGGCGCCTGGTTGCGGGCGTGACACCACACGGTGCCTTCGGTGGCGTCTTTCAAGCCGTCCATGTAGCTGTACGCCTTCTCGCGCTCCAGATAGGCTTCGCCGGTCACAGGTCGGTCATTGCCGTCGCCGAAAAGTTTGTCGACCAGCATCTGACCAGTCATCGTGTAGGCGTAGGGTTCTTTGGACGATGCCGGTCCGATGCCGAGATTAAGGAGTACGAATACGACTGCGGAAATGGTCAAGGCTCGCATGGGCACCTCTCGTTGAATAGTGGAGCAACTTTATCACTCAAATATTTGTTTTAATTGATTTGAGGCAACTATTGAGTATGAGCAATTATCTAAGTTCGCATCCGAGCAATGCGGAACGCATTGGGAAAACTGTGGGCGGCGGACAGGTAGAGCGCGGGCTCGCCGTGCTAGTATCGTGTCCGGCGCTGTTGCCGCAATTACAACCAGATGGCAGACACAAATGGGAGACACATGACCAGCCGTTTATTTACCTTACCTCGTATGCTGCTGGCGCTCGCTGCCGGTCCGCTGCTGAGCGCTTGCATCAGCGTGCATACCGTTGAGACCAAAAATAACACCGTCAGCCCGGGCACCGGGGCTGCGAGCTGCATGATCGGCTCGAACGGTTCAGCCGCGTGCGGCGGCAAGTCGAACGAATGCGTGGTGTCGCCGACCGGGCGGGCGGCGTGCGGCGGACTGGCGCCGCAATGCAGGTTATCGCACACCGGCGAGGTGGCTTGCGGCGGTCTGGCGCGAGAATGCCAGACGTCGCATACGGGCAAGGTGGCATGCGGGGGCTTGGCGAATACCTGCATGACCTCCCATACCGGCGAGGTCGCCTGTGGCGGTCAAGCCACCGAATGCCAGGTCTCGCATACGGGCAAGGTGGCCTGTGGCGGCGCGGCGAGCATGTGCCAGACGTCCCACACCGGCGAGGTCGCCTGCGGCGGTTAATGCTTGCGCTGCGGCCGATCGCGTTCGGCGTGGTCTTGCGACGGCCCTTTGAAGGCCTCGCTGACATCGGCGGGCGTCTGGAAATCTTCGTCGGGCAGCTGTTCCAGCGACGCGACGATGCTGTCGTCGGCGCCCTGGTCGCGCGCCGCCTTCAATAGCTCGCGCTTGTTGGCGGGATAGTCGACGCCCTTCAGGTACTTTTGAATCTGGATGGGATTGGCGTGTGCCATGGCAGTCTCCCTCATACGTGTGGAGACTGATAGACAGTAGTGCCCCGAACTGAGTTCCCTCGATCGGGGCCGGCTCCGTCACGGCCGGTAGAGGTGCTCCGCCCGCCCGGCCATATCCACCCGCACCGACAGCACGCGTCCGCTAAGTGGATACTGCGCCAGTTCCTCCGCCGGGCGGCCATGGCTGGCGCTGGTGATGAACAGGGTGCGCAAATCCTCTCCGCCGAACGCCACCATGGTCGGGCAGCGCAGCGGCAGCTTGATTTCCGCCAGCAGTTCTCCGCTCGGCGCAAGGCGCAGCAGGCGCCCACCTTCGAACATTGCAATCCAGTACGCGCCTTCGCTGTCGACCGCAGCGCCATCCGGACGGCCGCCGTAGTTCGGCGCCTTCTTGTCGCTGTCGAACTGCTGGAACAGCTCGACGTCGGAGGCGGTGCCGCTGGCCAGGTCGAAACGGTAGCGGTTGATGCGGTGACCTGCCGTATCGGCGTGGTACATGACGCTGTTATCGGGTGCGAACCCCAGGCCGTTCGAGTTCATCAGGCCGCCCGACCACTTCAGACTGACCACGCCTTTTTCGAGACAGTACATCTCGGCAGCGAGGCGGTCGCGCGGCTCGAAGATGGTGCCGACCCAGAAGCGGCCGGCGGCGTCCACGCAGCCGTCGTTAAAGCGCGCCGTGGCCGTATCGTAGGGAGCCGGGGCGATGTCGGTCACGGCGCCGGTGCCGGTATCGAGATGCACGAAACCGCGCCGCAGCGCCACCACCAGCCCGCCCTGCGCGTGCAGGGCCAGGGCGGCCGGTTCGCTGTCGAAGCGCCATTCGCGGTGCTCGCCAGTCGATGGCGTGACCCGGTGCACGGTGAAGCCGTTGATGTCGACCCAGTAGATCGCCTGTTCGGCCGGGCTCCACAGCGGGCATTCGCCGACCTGCATCGGCGCCTCGTACACAGTCGTAAATTTCAGTTCGCTCATATGCTTCCTTATACCGCTGCCTTGGCCATGGCGATCAGGCCATTGGTCGAGCTGTCGTGCTGCTCCGGCAGCGCGGTGCCGGTCAGTTCGTTTTCAATCTGCCTGGCCAGTACCTTGCCCAGCTCGACGCCCCACTGGTCGAAGCTGTTGACGTCCCAGATCACGCCCTGCACAAAGGTCTTGTGCTCGTATAGCGCGATCAGCGCGCCGAGGGTGTACGGGTTCAGGTATTCCATCAAAATGGTGTTGCTGGGGCGGTTGCCGGGGAAGGTCTTGTGCGGCGCCAGCCGCTCGATCTCGGCCAGTGCCAGGCCTTGCGCCTGCAGGTCGGTGCGCACTTCGTCCAGCGTTTTGCCCTTCATGAAGGCTTCCGACTGGGCGAAGCAGTTGGCCAGCAGCGCGGCGTGGTGGTTGGCGTATTCGTGGGCCGGACGCAGCGCGGCGATGAAGTCGATCGGGATGATGTCGGTGCCCTGGTGCAGCAGCTGGAAGTAGGCGTGCTGGCCGTTGGTGCCGCAGTCGCCCCAGATCACCGGGCAGGTTTCCACTTCGAGCGGGGCGCCGTCCTTGGTGACGCGCTTGCCGTTACTTTCCATGTCGAGCTGCTGCAGGTAGGCCGGGAAGCGCGACAGGTCCTGGTGGTACGGCGCGATCGAGACCGAGCCGCAGCCGAGGAATTCGCGGTTCCAGAAGCCGACCAGCGCAAGCAGCACCGGCATGTTCTTTTCCAGCGGCGCTTCGCGGAAGTGCGTGTCCATCGCATGCGCGCCGGCCAGCAGGTCGCTGAAGTAGCCGAAGCCGACGCACAGCGCCACCGGCAGGCCGATCGCCGACCAGACCGAATAGCGCCCGCCAACCCAGTCCCAGAACGGGAACATATTGGCCGGGTCGATGCCGAACTTCTTGATCGCCTCAAGGTTGGTCGATACCGCCACGAAGTGACGCGCCAGCGCGTCTTCCTTGGCGTGCTGCAGGAACCAGGCGCGCGCGGTCTGCGCGTTCATCATGGTCTCGGCGGTGGTGAAGGTCTTGGAGGCGACGATGAACAGCGTGGTTTCGGGGTTGACGCGGCCCAGTGCCGCGTCCATGTCGTGGCCGTCCACGTTGGACACAAAGTGCATGGTCAGGCGCGGATGGGCGTACTGGCGCAGCGCCAGGCAGACCATCTTGGGGCCGAGGTCGGAGCCGCCGATGCCGATGTTGACGATGTCGGTGATCGGTTTGCCGGTGTGGCCGAGCCATTCGCCGCTGCGCACGGCGTCGCTGAATACGCGCACGCGCTCGAGCACGGCGTGCACGTCGGCGCTGACGTTCTGGCCGTCGACCTGCAGTTCGGGCGTGCGCGGCGCGCGCAGGGCGGTGTGCAGCACGGCGCGGTTTTCGGTGTTGTTGATGCGCTCGCCCCGGAACATGGCCTCGCGCTGGGCTTCCACGCCGCGTTCCCTGGCCAGGGCCGTCAGCAGCGACAAGGTCTGGGCGTTCAGGCGGTTCTTCGAATAGTCGAGGAACAGGCCGGCCGCGTCGACGGTCAGGTTGGGGAAGCGCGCGCTGTCGGCGGCGAACAGGGAGCGCAGCTGCCAGTCTTCGGCTTCGACAGCGTGGGTTTCGAGGGCCTGGTAGCTGGCGGTGGAGGTCAGGGGAGGTTGGGCCATGGCGTCGGATGGTTGGATGACAGGAATGATTAGCGGATGATACAGGAAAAATTCGTAAATTCACTACAAAAGATCGGCGCGCCAGAGTGGCAGGCGGGCGATTTCACGTGCCCGGTTTCTCACTCGCGCGCACTATTGAACTTGCAATTTGTGGCCGAAAGGCGCAAGCTAGCCTATTAAATGATAGGGTTTTCAGCAATTTTGTAGTAAAATTTCAGGCAATAACATCATAAGGAACGACTCATTATGGCGCTGCACCCAGTAGTTCAATCGGTGACCGAGCGGATCATCAAGCGCAGCCGCGCCTCGCGCGCTGCCTATCTGGCCCACCTCGATGCGGCCCGCATCCAGGGCGTGCAGCGCGGCGCGCTGTCGTGCACCAACCTGGCCCACGGCTTTGCCGCTTTCCCGGCCAACGACAAGCTCAAGCTCAAGCAGGACAAGAAACCCTCGGTGGCGATCGTCTCGTCCTACAACGACATGCTGTCGGCGCACCAGCCGTTCGAGCACTTCCCGAAAATAATCAAGGAAGCCGTGCGCGCGGTCGATGCGGTGGCGCAGTTCGCCGGCGGCGTGCCCGCCATGTGCGACGGCGTCACGCAAGGCCAGCCGGGCATGGAGCTGTCGCTGTTCTCGCGCGATAACATCGCCCAGGGCACCGCGATCGCGCTGTCGCACAATATGTTCGACTCCGCATTGTACCTTGGCGTGTGCGACAAGATCGTGCCGGGCCTGCTGATCGGCGCGCTGCACTTCGGCCATATTCCGGCGGTGTTCGTGCCGGCTGGCCCGATGACGTCGGGCGTGTCGAACAAGGAAAAGGCGCGTGTGCGCCAGCTGTACGCGCAGGGCAAGGCCACCCGCGACGAGCTGCTGGAAAACGAGGCGGCCTCCTATCACAGCGCCGGTACCTGCACCTTCTACGGCACCGCCAACAGCAATCAGATGCTGATGGAGATCATGGGCCTGCACCTGCCGGGCGCCGCCTTCATCACCCCGGGCACGGCGTTGCGCGACGGCCTGACCGCCGCCGCGGCGCAGCGCGCGGTGGCCATTTCGCAGCAGGGCGGCAGCTACACGCCGGTCGGCCATGTGGTCGACGAGAAGTGCATGGTCAATGCGGTGGTGGGCCTGCTGGCCACGGGCGGATCGACCAATCACACCCTGCACCTGGTGGCGATCGCCAAGGCGGCCGGCATCGTGATCGACTGGGACGACTTCAACGAGCTGTCGGCCGTCGTGCCGATGCTGACCCGGATCTACCCGAACGGCGACGCCGACGTGAACCACTTCCACGCCGCCGGCGGTACCGGTTTCGTGATCCGCGAACTGCTGGATGCCGGCATGCTGCACGACGACGTCAACACCGTGCTGGGCAAGGGCCTGCGCGCGCACTGCAGCGAGCCTTTCCTCGACGGCGAGAAGGTGATCTGGAAGGATGCGCCGGCCGTCTCGGGCGACGAGAACGTGCTGCGCCCGGCCAGCAATCCATTCGCCAAGGATGGCGGCATGATTCTGGTATCCGGCAACCTGGGCCGCGCGGTGATGAAGGTCTCGGCCGTCAAGCAAGAGCACCGCGTGGTGGAAGCGCCGGCGCTGGTGTTCAATTCGCAGGAAGACTTCATGCACGCCTACAAAGCCGGCCAGCTCGAGCGCGACTTCGTGGCGGTGATCCGCTTCCAGGGCCCGCGTGCCAACGGCATGCCGGAACTGCACGCGCTCACGCCGGCGCTGGCCAATCTGCAGGATGCCGGCCGCAAGGTCGCGCTGGTGACCGATGGCCGCATGTCGGGCGCGTCGGGCAAGGTGCCGGCGGCGATCCACGTGTCGCCTGAAATCCTGGCCGGCGGTCCGCTCGGCCTGGTGCGCGACGGCGATATCATCCGCCTGGACGCGACCACCAACACGCTCGAAGCGCTGGTGCCGGCCGCGGTCTGGGCGGCGCGCTCGATGGCCACGGCCGACCTGTCGTCCAGCCATATCGGCATGGGCCGCGAGCTGTTTGCGTTGTACCGCAGTGCGATCAGCGAGGCAGAGACGGGAGCGACCACGTTCCCGCTGCCATCGCCGATCCACACCACCGTGCCGCTGCACGAAGCCGCCGACATCGGCGACACCGTGCCCGGCTCCGACGAAGACTTCCTGATCAAGAACCCAAAATGACCATGACCCTGCTTGACATCATGCGCTCGGCGAGCGTGATCCCTGTAATCGCCATCGACGATCCTGCCCACGCCGTGCCGCTGGCCCAAGCGCTGGTCGCAGGCGGTATCTGCGTGCTTGAAGTGACGCTGCGCACCGAACACGGCCTGGCGGCGATTCGCGCCATGTCGCAGGTGCCGGGCGCCATCGTCGGCGTCGGTACGCTGACCCAGCCGGAAGAATTCGCCGCCTCGCGCGATGCCGGCGCCGTGTTCGGCGTCTCGCCTGGCCTGACCGATACGCTGATCGATGCGGCCAGGAAGAGCGGCTTGCCGCTGCTGCCGGGCGTGATGACGCCATCGGAAGTGATGGCGGCGCGCGAAGCGGGCTTCCGTCAGCTGAAGCTGTTCCCGGCGGTGCCGGCGGGCGGCGTGGGCATGCTCAATGCGATCGGCGGCCCGCTGCCGGACGTGACGTTCTGCCCGACCGGCGGCATCTCGATCGAGACCGCGCCGCAATTTTTGGCCTGCAAGAACGTGGCCTGCGTGGGCGGTTCCTGGCTCACGCCGAAGGACGCGATCAAGGCCGGCAACTGGGCGCATATCACCGAGCTGGCCAAGGCCGCTGCCGCGCTGCGCAAGTAAGCGCCGGCGTTCAGGTTCGCCATGAGGCTGCTCTCCGGCGCGGGGCAGCACCGCCCTCTGGCGGCGGGCGAGATCGCGATGGCGTCGCTGCTGTTCGGCGGCGCCATCGATTACAGCCGCGTGCGCATCTACCGGCGCCGCTATCTTCCCTTCGGGCTCCAGCCCCGCAACTGCGCCATGACGCCCAACGGCGCCATGTATTTTCATAAATCCTGTTGTCTGACCGATTTTTCGGCCGGGAGCGTGCACGCGCGCCATTGGTTCATGCATGAGATGGTGCATGTCTGGCAGCATCAGCTGGGCTATCCGGTGCGCCTGCGCGGCGCCGTGCGGCTGGGGCTGTCGTACCGCTACCGCCTGGAGGCGGGCAAGACTTTGGCCGATTTCAATATGGAAGCGCAGGGGGACGTGCTGGCCGATTATTTCGTGCTGAAGTTTCTGCATGCGCCCGAGGCCATGCGCCAGCGCCAGTATGCGCATGCGCTGGCCATGTTCGAGGCCGTGCTCGCTTCTTTCCTTGCCGATCCGTCCCAGCGGCGTTCCCTGCCGCGTCGCCTGTTCTAGAGGCTGTTTCAAAATGGGCATGGCGTTGTTGCAGCTCCTTGCCGAGCTGTGCTGCCCGACCTCTGCGTAGCGTCAATGCTGCTGTGCGGCAACATCGTAGTCTGTCCCTTCTATGCATTTCTTGCGGAGCGGGCGATGTGGCGCAAAATTCTGTTTCTTTGCATCGTGCTGACGGCGGCCGGCGAAACCGGCGCGGCGGCGCGGGTGGGCGAGATCGAAGTGCGCCAGGGCGGCAATGGCTTGCCCTGCTTTACCGTGGCCCCGAGCGAGGAAAAGAAACACGGGGCACCCAATTTCCGGTCCATTCAGGTAACGGAAGTGGCGGGCAACACGTCGATGTGGAAGATGGTCATGCCGCGCGAGCGCACATTTGCGGTGCTGAACTATATGTGCGTGCCGTATGCGGGGCGGCCACCGGTGTTGCCGCAGACGCCGGCGGCGCCGCTGCGTCCTGGCAAAACTTATGATGTCGTCATCACGGCCGAATCCGCCACGGCGCAGGCGCCACGCCTGTATCGGGCGCGCTTCTGTCTGATCGAAAAGGCGGGCGCCTTACAGGTACGCATGGTCACGGCGGCAGCGCACACTGCCTGCCCCTGATCAGCCAGCCTGATGCGTAACCACGCGGTTGCGGCCGCTGTGCTTGGCGGTGTACAGGGCGCGGTCGGCGTTGCCCAGCAGGGTGGGGATGTCGGCCGGATGGTCGGCGCTGTTGGTGGCCACGCCGATGCTGACGGTAACCCTGCCGTGGTCGGGCGCGCTGCTATGCGGAATATCAAGCGCGACGATGCGCTGGCGCATGGTTTCGGCCAGGGCCGCGCTTTGCGCCGCATCCATTTCCGGCAAGACCACGGCGAATTCTTCGCCGCCATAGCGGGCGATCAGGTCGAGCGGGCGCTGCAGCATGGCCGACAGCGCCGCGGCCACCTTGATCAGGGTGTCGTCGCCTTGCTGGTGGCCGTAGGTATCGTTGTAGGCCTTGAAGGCGTCGATATC
>CAMLIL010000123.1 GCA_946480015.1 uncultured Oxalobacteraceae bacterium
GCAGAGGCCAGCAGACCGGCGCCGAGCTGCAACACGTCCAGGTTCTTGCTGCCGGTCTTAAAGTACAAGTAGGTTTCATTGATGACATCCTGGCCGTCACCCTGGTTGAAGACGAAGGTGTCAACACCGGCGCCGGCATTGATCGTGTCCTTGCCCGTGCCGCCGGCGAGGGCATCATTGAGGCTGCCCGCGTTGATTGTGTCGTTGCCGTCGCCCCCGTTGATAATGTTGGGCGCGTCCGTCAACCCGGTCAGGGTATCGTTGCCAACAGTGCCGTTGTAGACCAGCTTGCCGGCAACGGTTTGGTAATCCCACTTCGCGCCATCGGCGAACTGAATGGTTTGCAGCCGGTATAAGCTGCTGAAATAGCCGGTCAGCATGATCTGGTCGCCACCGCCGAACACCAGCGTCAGGTCGTTGCTGGTGGCACCCACGCCGCGCACGACCTGTGTCGTAGTGGCCAGCAGACCGGCACCGAGCTGCAGCACGTCCAGGTTCTTGCTGCCGGTCTTGAAGTACAAGTAGGTTTCATTGATGACATCCTGGCCGTCACCCTGGTTAAACACGAAGGTATCAATACCGACGCCGGCATTGATCGTGTCCTTGCCTATGCCGCCGGAGAGGATGTCATTGAGGCTGCCCGCGTTGACCGTGTCGTTGCCGTCGCCCCCGTTGATAACGTTGGGCGCGTCCGTCAATCCGGTCAGGGTGTCGTTGCCGGCCGTGCCGTTGTAGACCAGCTTTCCGGTAACGGTTTGGTAATCCCACTTCGCGCCATCGGCGAACTGGATAGCTTGCAGACGGTAGGAGCTGTTGAAATAGCTGGCCAGCGTGACCTGGTCGCCACCGCCGAACACCAGCGTCAAGTCGTTGCTGGTGGCACCTACGCCGCGCACGACCTGTGTCGCAGAGGCCAGCAGACCGACACCGAGCCGCAGCACGTCCAGGTTCTTGCTACCGGTCTTGAAGTACAAGTAGGTTTCATTGATGACATCCTGGCCGTCACCCTGGTTAAAGACGAAGGCGTCGACACCGGCGCCAGCATTAATCACATCATTGCCGGCGCCGCCGTTGAGCACGTCGGTCTGCTTGCCACCTGTGATGGTGTCGTTGCCGGTGTTGCCAACAATAAGGTTTGATGAACCAGACAACCCGGTCAAGGTGTCATTCCCATCGCCGCCGTTGACCCGGTTATACCCAAGCGCTGTTAAATAGAGATCGAACTCTTGACCCGCACTATTTCCTAACTGAACAATTTTTTGCAATACCTGTTTTCCGAAATCTCCGCTAGCGGCCAAGCCTTCGCTAAACTCCAGCATCTGGGTCAATCCCGTCCCCGCATTTGCAAGGTATTGCGAGCGTAGCGTGGATACGACCGCGGTCACGTCGATGTCAAACGTTTGCGTTGAATTGCTCCAGGTCAGCTCGACGCTGTCGTAAAGCGGCTTAAACACGGTTTGCGCCATCAGCTGGTCGTACAGCGTTTGGCGTAGGTTAGCGTAGGCCCCGATTAACTGGCCAGCAATAGTGGCATTAAAAGGATTATTACTACCCCCACGTGTGTACACCTGTCCCAAGAATGCCTCCAGCGAATACAGCTGCCGCGCGTCGATATATGCTCCGCGACTGTCAGCAGCATGCTGGTCGGCGCCCGTCCAAGCCCAGATAGTCTGATCGATCAGAGCATGCCGGACGTCAGTGTCAGTCGTCGATGCAAAACTTTGCACGAGTTGCCGAAGCTTGCCGCTGGCGTCCCGCGCCATCGCCTGCTGCAGACTATGTACGTTGCCGAATCCGTTTAATTCCGGCATGGCAGCAATATCTGCGCTCACCGCGACCAGATCCTGATCAACCGTGCGCGCTGTATCGACGGCGAAGGCTACGTCGTCCATCGCGCGCGTGCTGCCATCCGTACGGGTATACGCGCTCGCCTGCAAATGCTGGTTGCCCTGTGCATCGGTGATGCCTGGCGAGGTAAATCCAGTGTTCAGGCTTTTGATGCTGGCCGCACCCAGCGTCAACAACTCACCGTCTTCCACCACCCCGTCGCTGTTGCTGTCTTTCCAAACACGCAGTTGGGCAAAGGCGGTATCAGCGGCGTCCACTTTGCCGTCATGATCAGTGTCAAATTCAGCCAGCGCGGCAAAGCCGTTGGCTGCCTTGCTGCCGTTGGCCAGTAATGTATTCGTGCCAAACAGTTCGCTGCCGTTGTCGATCTTGCCATTGCCGTTTTTGTCCCAAACCAGCAGACCGTCGTTTTTGCCGACCCAGCCTGTGGTTTCAGCGAAATGGTTGCCATCGTGGTCGAAATGAATATCGGAGGCCCTGCTGATCGTGTCGACGCCGTTGCCGTCAAGGTCGAGAGTCAAGGGGTCGAAGACGAGCGCGGTTTGGAAGGACGATTGGAGAGTGCGGATAAGCGACTCGGCCCCCAGCGTCCCAAGAATGCCTGCAGTAAGGCCGGCAGCTAGTGTCAGGGTCACCGCCACTCCGGCACCGATCGGCCCGGTGAGGTAAAGCGGTGCCAGAGCCGAACCCACGATTTCGCCAGCAAGTGCGCCAGCTGCCATGCCGGCGCCGAATTTGGCGGCCCATTCGGCCATCAGCGATCCGGCCTTGGCAGTATCGCCAGCGTTCACCGCCGCGTTGGCCTCGGTGACGGTCAACAGCAGATCGACGATCGCTGCGGCCGTGCCAAGCTTGGATAACCCTTTGGCAACAAGGTCTATCTTTGACAAATACTCAGCGTCCGCCAGTATCGCCGTCTTATTGGCATCGAGCAGGCTGCTCATGACCGATGCTCCGGACAGCTTGGCGGGCATGTCGGCCGCGAATTCCGCCGCGGTACGCGTGGAAGTATCCGAGAGGAACTTGCTTGCGTCGACGAGATAGCTCCCGTTGCCGTTTGTGACGATTTCCAGATCGGCTGCTGTTCGCCATGACAACAGATCGATGGCACTCTGCAATTTCGCTTGCGCGCCGCTGCCGAGGCTGTCGCGCAACTCCACCAGCGCCTCGCGTGCCATCCCGTTGACGGTGGTGACGTTGGTGTTGTCGAGCAGGACCGGCAATTCGGTCAGACCGTAGACTCGTTCGGTGCTCGCGAATGGCGTGAGGGTCTTGACCTCGCCGGTGGTGGCGGCGACGAAGCGGGCCGAAGCGTCGGCCCAAGGGCCGGCCTTGGCGTCGAAGAGCCACTCTGTGGCTGGGCCACGGTAGCCATCCTCATCAAGAGTTGCAAAGTTGATATTAAATGCGCGCGCGACAGCTGCTCGAAAATCCTCGTTTTGCAGAAAATTCGCTACTTCAGTCTTGTCTATTACACGAATATCCTCACCGTTGGCGAGCATGCCGGTGATGACTTGACCGGAACTTACATTGTTACCAATCGGTCCGCTATACAGTACGGTCACCTTGCCAGTAGCGGACACATCCACTTGGGCGGCGAGCTCGCGCAAGCTGGCGGCGGTATCATAAGCATTGGGATTAGCGCGAAGCAGCTCGACGGCTTCGGTGGAAGTTAGGCTCATATTGTCCCTTCCAATCAGACATCAAGCGTGGTGTCGCACGTGCTCAGACTGGAGTAAACTCCGCCTCCCTTATAATCCGTTAAAGCTTCGCGCAGATCAGCAAGAATCTCCTCACGCTTGCCGTCTAGCTCTGGTGGAATCCACAGATGGCGCAGTTTATAATGTGTCCATCCATGCCCGCCCCTTTCACCGCCCGCGCCAATGGTGTCAAGTTCTACAGTAAGTAGAGTGCCTTTCCAGTAAAAGGACCACGAGGACTGATGCCGAAATTCTTCACGTCCATTCGCGACTCTTCGCAAGTAAATATCGCGATCGCGATCAATTGTCCATGCGCGCGCATGCGTTCCACCCACAATGAAGCGCTTATCGATCTCCTCCAGATCATATTTCTTGAGATCGGACTCAGTAATGTATTCGTTGATAAAGGCCATGTTGTTTTTCTGTTGGAATTGTTAAGAAATAAAATTTGATTGTTGTGAGGCGCCCCTGCAATTTCGCTTGCGCGCCACTATCGAGGCTGTCGCGCAGCCCCACCAGCGCCTCTCGTGCCATCCCGTTGACGGTGGTAACGTTGGTGTTCTCGAGCAAGACCGGCAATTCGGTCAGACAGTAGACTCGTTCGGTGCTCACGAATGGCGTGGCGGGCCTGACCTCGCCGGTGCTGGTGGCGACGAAGCGTGCCGAAGCGTGGGCCCAAGGGTCCCGCCTTGGCGTCGGACCGCCAATCTGTGGCTGGCCCCCTGTGGCCAGCCACATTGAGAGTCGATTCAGTAATATTAAATGCGCGCGCGACCGCTGCGCGAAAATCCCTACTATCGAGAAACTTAGCTGCTTCAGTCTTGTCGATTACACTAATATTCTCACCGTTGGCGCGCCAGCTGGCAGCGGTATCATAGGCATTGGGGTTGGCACAAAGTAGCTCGATGGCTTGGGCAGTAGGGCTCATGCTATACCTTCCAATCAGACCATATCAAGCGTGGTGTCGCTCGTGGTCCGTGTGGAATAGACTCCGCCCCCCTTTTCAGCCGTCAGAGCTTCGCGCAAGTCAGCAATAATTTCCTCGCGAGCGCTTACTAGGCTTGGCGGCATCCACATCTGGCGCATTTTATAATGAGTCCAACCATGCCCGCCTCTTACGCCGCCCCCGCGAATTGTATCGAGTTCTACAGTAAGTAGAGTACCTTTCCAGTAAAAGGACCACGTGGACTGCTGCCGAAACTCTTCGCGTCCATTCGCGACTCTTCGCAAGTAGATGTCGCGTTCGCGATCAATAGTCCAGTCGCGCGCATACGTGCCACCCACAATGAAGCGCTTATCGATCTCCCCCAGATCGTATTTCTTGACATCGGCCTCGGGAATGTATTCGTTGATGAAGGGCACGTTGATGTTTTCTGTCTGGACTTGCAAGAAGATTAAAATGGATTATTGTTGATTGCCACATCAAATGAATAAACCGGCGCGATATCGATGTCCTGATTGAACTAACTGGAAGACGCCATTATTTCTGAGTACAGCCTACGATGATATCAAATTGCAACCAACAAAAAGCTCACAAATTATCACAGCAACCCCAAGTTCACAGTTAATTCAAGGTGTCATCTACCACCTTTGAAAACCGTGTCGCCCCCAGGCACACCAGATGTTCCGCCGTTTCCGCGAGGACGCGCCACACATCACCTTGATCCGCGAAAAAGCGAGCACCCGATCGGCTTCAACAGGCTCGACAATATGCTCGGTTCGATGGTGGTCGAATCCCGCGCAAAACGACTGGCTGCGCCAGCCGGACACCACCCTGGTCGGCAAGGCCAGCCTGCCGATCTTTTCACTCAAAAGATCCTCGGCATCGACATCGATAACGAAACCCTGGGTCTGGATGAAGTCGAATCGGTGGGCGGGCTGCTGATGGTGAAACTGGGCGATATCCCGAAGCAGGGTCAGAAAATCGAGTTCCCGCGCTTCGATATCGTAGTCAAGAAGATGAACGGTCCGCGCATCGTGCTGGTGAAGGTGATTCCCCAGCCCGGGCGCGATCAGGAAGACAGCGACGAGCGCGATTGATTACTCGGGCGCGCTGACGCCCGCCGGTTCGATGCCGGTCCATTCCCGCATCAGCGAGTAGCCGACCGCCAGCAGGGTCGGGCCGATGAAGATGCCGATGAAGCCGAAGGCGATCACGCCGCCCAGCACCCCCAGCAGCACCAGCAGGAATGGCAGGCTGCTGCCGCGGCTGATCAGCATCGGCTTGACGATATTGTCCACGCCGCTGATCACCACCAGCCCCCACACCAGCATGAAAATACCCCACCCGGCCTTGCCCTGATCGAACAGCCACAAGGTGGCGCCGCCCCAGACCAGCGGGGGTCCGATCGGCACCAGCGACATCACGAAGGTGGCGAAGCTGAGCAGCGGCACCGCCGGCACGCCCGCAATGGCAAAGCCGATCGCCGCCACCACGCCTTGCGCCAGCGCGGTGCCGAGCAGGCCGTACATGACGCCGCGCACGGTATTGCTGACGGTGGCGGCCACCTTGGCCGCGTTCTCGCCGATGATCTTGTGCATCATGACGTCGATGGCTTCGAGCAGGCGGTAACCGTCGCGGTACAGGAAAAAACTGACGAAGGCCGCCAGGCTGAGCTGCGCCACCCCCGTGCCGAGCACGATGCCGCCGCTGAGCAGGTAGTGGCGGGCCGGTTCGAGCATGCGCCGCGCCAGGTCCATCATCTGTTCGCGGCTGGACACCAGCTGGCGCAGGTAGTTGTCGACCGGCTCGCCCACCAGGGGGATGCGGCGGATCCACCCGGGCGGCGTGACGTGGCCGGACGCGACCGCATTGCGCAGCTGGTCGTAGAAATTGCCGACGTCGTCGGCCAGGTTGTAGGCCACCAATGCGATCGGCAGGATGATCAGCAGGACCAGGGTGAGCGTGAGAATGGCCGCTGCCAGGGTGCGGCGGCCGTTCAGGCGGCGCAGGACGGCCGTGTACAGGGGCCAGGTGGAAATGGCGATGGCCGCCGCAAACAGAATGGCGGCGGCGAACGGCCGCAGCACATACAGGCAACCGATGGTCAGCAGCGCGATGGCGCCGAGCTGGGCATAGTTACGGGCAGCAGGCTTGCTTGGTCGTGTGTCCATATCCTCGTCGTCCCTCGCGAACGCGGGGACCCCATTTCGCCCGCTCGGCATAAGTCCCCGCTTGCGCGAGGCTCCCCCATCAGTTCAACAGTTGCTTGATGTCGTGCACAATCGCGTCGGTGGTTTGGCCGTTGCGAATGAACAGGCGAATCTTGCCGTTGCGGTCGAACACATAGGTCGCGGCCGTATGGTCGACGGTGTAGCTGTCGGGCGTCTTGCCGGGCTGCCTGGCATAGAACACCTTGAAGTCCTTGGCGACCTTGGCCGTGGCCGCAGCGTCGCCGTACAGGCCGATGAAGCGCGGATCGAAGGCCGGCACGTACTGCGCCAGCAATTCCTGCTTGTCGCGTTCAGGGTCGAGCGTGACGAACAGCACCTGCACCTGGTCGGCCTGCGGACCGAGCGCCTTGAGCACATTGGCCATCTCGGCCATGGTGGTCGGGCACACGTCCGGGCACTGCGTATAGCCGAAGAACAGCAGCACCACCTTGCCCTTGAAGTCGGCCAGGGTGCGCGGCTTGCCGGTGTGGTCGGTCAGCGCGAAGTCCTGCGCGTAGTCCAGGCCGGTCAGGTCGGTGTTTTGAAAGCTTAGCGGTTTGCTGGTCAGTTTGTCGCACGCGACCAGCGACAGCGCCAGCATGCACAGGGCAAGAAATCGTTTCATCAGAGTTTGACGTAATGGTCCAGCAGCAGCGCGGCAAACAGCAGCGACAGGTAAATGATCGACCAGGTGAAGGCCTTGCGCGCGCGCAGGTCGGAATAGTGGCGGTAGATCTGCCAGCCGTGCCACAGGAACACGGCGTTGAGGATCACCGCAGCCGCCAGATAGATCAGCCCGCTCATCCTGACGGCGAACGGCAGCAAGGTCGTGGCCGCCAGCGCGATCGAATACAGCCACACGTGAAAGCCGGTGAAGTTCATGCCGTGCGTGACGGGCAGCATCGGCAGGCCGGAGCGCTTGTAATCCTCGCGCCGGTACATGGCCAGCGCCCAGAAGTGCGGCGGAGTCCAGACGAAAATGATCAGTACCAGCAGCCAGGCCTGCATCGGCACTTCGTTGGCGATGGCGGCCCAGCCCAGCGCCGGCGGCATCGCCCCCGACAGGCCGCCGATGACGATGTTCTGCGGCGTGGCCGGCTTCAGGATCAAGGTGTAGATGACGGCGTAACCGACGAAGGTGACGAGGGTCAGCCACATGGTCAGCGGATTGACCAGCGCATACAGCACCCACATGCCGAGCGCGCCGATGACGGCGGAAAAGATCACGGTCTGGGTCTTGGTCAGCTCGCCCATGGCGGTGGCGCGGCGCGCCGTGCGCGCCATGCGCGCGTCGATCTCGGCTTCCAGCAGGCAGTTGCAGGCGAACGCGGCGCCGGCCAGCAGCCAGATGCCCACCGTGGCGGCGATCACGACGCGCCAGTCCGGCAAGCCGTCGGTGGCCAGGAACATGCCGATCACGGCGCAGAAAACGGCCAGCTGGGTGACCCGTGGTTTGGTCAGCGCGAAATATTGCGCGGCGCGGCTGGTGGATTTGTGGGTGGCGGTCTGGGTCGTCATGAGGTTGCGTTGCGTGCTGCGCGCCGAATCGCGTAGTTTAACATGGTCACCAATACAACCAAGGCGGCGGCGCCCGCGTTATGCAGGACCGCAATGGCGAGCGGGAAGTTGAGGAAGACCGTGGCGAGGCCGCTCAGTATCTGAATGCCGAGCACGAGCAGGATCAGGCGCGCGCTGCGCGCCAGGCCCGGCACCCGGCGGGCGCGCCAGGCGGTCAGGCCGAGCACGGCCAGCACCACGAAGGCCATATTGCGGTGCACCCAGTGGATCGCGGTCAGCGCGGAAAACGGCAGGTAGTGGCCGGCGGCGGTCTTGCCCAGTTCGCGCCACAGGGTAAAGCCATGCTGGAAGTCCATGTCCGGCACCAGCTTGCCGCCGCACAGCGGAAATTCGGTGCAGGCCAGGGTCGCGTAGTTGGTGCTGACCCAGCCGCCCAGCGCAATCTGCACAGCCAGGATGAGGCCGGAACACAGGGCCAGCGTACGCAGCCGGTTCGGCACCGCATCGGCATGCAGGCCGCTCTGGCGCGCGCCCAGCCAGACCAGCATGGCCAGCAGCCCCATGCCGAGCAGGAGGTGGATGGTGACGATCACCGGTTGCAGTTTCAGCGTCACGGTCCAGGCGCCGAACGCGCCTTGCAGGCAGACGAACAGAAACAGCGCAGCCGGCAGGCCGGGGTGGAATTCGGCGCGGCGCGACCGGCGCCATTGCAGCACGGCGGTGCCAAGCAGGGCGATGATCAGGATGCCGATGCCCATGGCCAGGAAGCGGTGGATCATTTCGATCCAGGCCTTGAGCACCGTGACCGGTCCACTCGGCAGCAAGGCTTCGGCGGCGCTGATCTCGGCATGGGCCAGGAAGGGATTGGCGGCGCCGTAGCAGCCCGGCCAGTCCGGACAGCCCAGGCCGGAATCGGTCAGGCGGGTGAAGCCGCCGAACACGATCAGGTCGAAGGTCAGGAACGCCGTCACCCAGACCAGCTTGCGGTATTTATTGGCGTCGGACGACATCCATACCATGGCCAGCGGCAGCGAGGCCGCCAGCAGGCCGGTGATGGCAAGTTGTGCTGCGGAAGACAGTTGCATCGCTTAGCCGATCGCGGACGCTTTGAGCAGCTTGTAGATGTCCTTCTTGACCTTGCCGGCATTGTCGGTGCTGTCGGCGGCGTCCTTGGGGAAGCGCATCATCAGGTTGCCGAGCGGATCGATCATGAACATGTGAGCGGCCGCATCGCCGCCCTGCTCCACCGGCAGCCACTTGAGCACGGCGTCGCGCTGCACGCGCAGCAGGCGCATGCCGTCGTATTCGCGCATGAGCATGGTGTCGAGCGGGGCGTCGTCGGTGATCAGCCAGATTCTTTCGATCCGCTCCATTTCCTTGCCCTGCATCAGGCGCAGCTGGCGCATGGCGAACAGCTGCTTGCGGCAGGCGTCGGCGCAGTCGGCCGGGCCGACTTTCACCAGCAGCCACTTGCCCTTGTAAGCCTCCAGGCTGGTGGGCTTGCCGTCCAGCGTGGTCGCTTTCAGGTCGGGAATCGGATACTCTCGCGGGTCGATCAGGGCGCCGTAATTGGTGCGCCCGGCCGGCTTGATCACGTAATAGGTCAGGTAGGAAAAAATCAGCGGGGCCGCGCATACCAGCAGCACGGCCAGCAATTTCCACCGCCCAGCGCCACGCGTGGCCGCCTTATTCATCGTTTCTTGCACGTCGAAATCCTGTCACTAAGAAAAAGAGAAGCGCCATCGCCGCCAGCGCGTACCACTGGAAGGCGTAGCCCTTGTGTTTGTCGACACCGAGCGCGGGCGCGGGCCAGGCGCGCTCGATCCGGTCGCCGGCGCCGGCCGGGGCCTGCTGCTCGATGAAAAACGGCTGCACGGCAAGCTTGCTGGCAGCCGCGAAATCGGCCACGGCGATATTTTGCAGGATGGCGCGCGGCTTGACGGCCGCCGCATCGCCCAGCTGCATCACATGGCCCATGCTGTCTTTGGCGATGCCGGTCACGGTCACCGTGCCGACCGGGGTGGCAAAGTCCGGCAGGCGGTCGTGCTCGGCGGTGTAGCGCGGCAGCCAGCCGCGCGCCACCAGCACATGCATATTGGAATTGGCGATGCGCAGCGGCATGAGCAGATAGAAGCCGGTCTTGCCGTTGAGCGGGCGATTGTCGAGAAACAGCGGATAGCCGGCCACGAACTCGCCGGTGACCCGCACCGGCCGATACTGCACCGCCCCGGCGGCGATGGGCGCGGCGCCGATCTGCAGCGGTTCGCCCCTGGCGCGCTCGCTCAGCTGCAGCTGCAGTGCGGTTTTCTCGGCCGCGCGCCGGTCCTGCCAGCGCCCGAGCGAGATCCCGAGCGCGACCAGCAGCACGGTGGCGATCAGGGGAATAGCACGAAAGCGGAAGCCGATACGCATTACAATGATGCCTCACACATTTGACAACACACCCAACATGAAAATCCTGGTCGCGCTCGCCTTCATCGGCATTCTCGGCAGCCTTGCCTCGGCGCTGTTTTTCCTCATGCGCGACAAGGGCAAGAGCAACCGCACGGTGCATGCGCTGGCGATGCGGGTCGGGCTGTCGGTCACGCTGTTCCTGCTGCTGATGGGCGCCTACAAGATGGGCTGGATCGCGCCGACCGGCCTGCGTTAATTCCCCGCCCACAAACAAAAACCGGGAACGGTCAACCGGGCCATTCTCGCCCCGCTAATCACGCCCCCGGTTCAGCCGGCGAAGGCCTGGCCCTCGCCGCTCAGTAAAACTTACAGCCAGTACACGACGATGTACAGGCCCAGCCACACGACGTCGACGAAGTGCCAGTACCAGGCCGCGCCTTCGAAGGCGAAGTGGTGTTCCGGCGTGAAGTGGCCCTTCATGACGCGGTACAGCACCACCGACAGCATGATCGCGCCCATGGTCACGTGGAAGCCGTGGAAGCCGGTCAGCATGAAGAAGGTCGAGCCGTAGATGCCCGAGGTCAGCTTCAGGTTCAGTTCGCTGTAAGCGTGCGAGTATTCGTAAGCCTGGAAGCCCATGAAGACCGCGCCCAGCAGCACGGTGGCGAACAGCCAGAACGCGGTCTGGGCGCGGTGGCCGGCGCGCAGGGCGTGGTGGGAGATGGTCAGGGTCACGCCCGAGGTCAGCAGCAGCGCGGTGTTGATGGTCGGGATCGGGAATGGGCCCATGGTGGTGAAGCTTTCCACCACGCCGGCCGGGCCGCCGGTGCCCCACTGGCCGGCGAAATCCGGCCACAGCAGTTTATGGTCCAGGTCGGCCAGCCAGGGCATGGTGATCGAGCGGGCATAGAACAGCGCGCCGAAGAAGGCGCCGAAGAACATCACTTCGGAGAAGATGAACCAGCTCATCGACCAGCGGAACGACAGGTCGATGCGCGGACCGTACTGGCCCGATTCGGATTCGCCGATGGCGTCGCCGAACCAGAAGTACAGCACCAGGATGGTCGCCAGGATGCCGGCGATGTTGAGCAGCGGGCCCCAGGAGGCGCCATTGACCCAGCCGGACGCGCCGACCATCGTGACCAGCAGCGACAGGCCGGCCATCATCGGCCAGCGGGATGGGCCGGGTACGAAGTAGTACGGTGCGGCGTGTGGTGAACTCATCTTCATCTCCTCAATCAAACTTGTATGCGGTGAATTGCTTGCTGCGCGTGTTTATTACCTGCGTTACTGTTACTGCTAAACCTTACCGGCTCACGGCCACCCGCACCAGCGCCACCAGCACGCCGATGAACAGCAGCACGCCGATCAGGGCGGCAATAATCACGTGGATCGGATTCAGGCTGGCCGAATCCTTCTCGTAATCGCTGCGCTTGCGGATGCCGAAAAACGACCAGAACACCGCTTTCATCGTGGCCCCGAACGAAGCCTTGCGCCGGGTTGCCTTGCTTAACTCGTCCATCGCGCGTCCCCTTATTTGGCCGCTGCCTGGGTGCCGGCAATTTCAAAAAACGTGTACGACAGCGTGATGGTTTTCACCTCGCGCGGCAGGGCCGGATCGATGAAGAACACCACCGGCATCTGCCTGGCCTCATGGGCCTTCAAGGTCTGCTGCTTGAAGCAGAAGCACTCGACTTTCTTAAAATGCGGCGTCGCCGACTGCGGCGCATAGCTGGGAATCGCCTGCGCCTGCACCGTGCGCGCCTGGGTGTTGACCACTTCGTACGTCACCGTGGCCAGCTCCCCCGGATGCACCTGGATGCTGCGCGTGGTCGGGCGAAACCGCCATGGTCCCTGCGCATTGCCGTCGAGCTCCACCGTGATGGTGCGCGACTTGTCGATCTGGGTGTTGGGATCGCGTTCGACCGTGCCGTCCGGCTGGGTCAGTACGTTGATGCCCATCACTTCACACAATTGCCTGTAGACCGGCACCAGCGCGTAGCCGAAGCCGAACATCAGCACCGCCACCACCAGCAGCTTGCCGAGCATGGTCCGGTTCAGCTGGAGCCGTCCGGACTGTTCGTACCGGGCTTGCCGTTCGTCGCTCATATCAGCTCAGCCAGATGCGCTTGACGAACACCATCACGAAGAAAAACAGGGCGATGCCGCCAATGATCAGGCCAGTCCTGAGGTTGTTCGGCTTTTTTGGCGCAGTCATAACATTTACCTGACACGGCGGGAGCGCGGCACGCCGCGCTCCCGTCAAAACATCTTACTTAACCAGCGGCGGCGTTTCAAACGTGTGGAACGGCGCTGGGCTTGGAACGGTCCACTCGAGGCCTTCGGCGCCATCCCATGGCTTGTCGGCCGCTTTGGCGCCGCCACGGATGGTCGGCAGGACCACGAAGAACAGGAAGTACACCTGCGACAGGCCGAAACCGAATGCGCCGATGGAGGCGATGGTGTTGAAGTCGGTGAACTGCGCCGGGTAGTCGGCGTAGCGGCGCGGCATGCCGGCCAGGCCCAGGAAGTGCATCGGGAAGAAGGTGACGTTGAACGTGATCAGCGATGCCCAGAAGTGGATTTTGCCGCGCAGTTCGCTGTACATGTGGCCGGTCCATTTCGGCGACCAGTAGTAGAAACCGGCGAACAGGGCGAACAGCGAGCCGGCCACCAGCACGTAGTGGAAGTGCGCCACCACATAATAGGTATCCTGCAGCTGGATGTCGATCGGGGTGACCGCCAGGATCAGGCCGGTGAAGCCGCCCATGGTGAACACGAAGATGAAGCCGACCGAGAACAGCATCGGGGTTTCGAAGGTCATCGAGCCCTTCCACATCGTGGCGACCCAGTTGAACACTTTCACGCCGGTCGGCACCGCGATCAGCATGGTGGCGTACATGAAGAACAGCTGGCTGGTCACCGGCATGCCGGTGGTGAACATGTGGTGGGCCCAGACGATGAACGACAGAATCGCGATCGAGGCGGTGGCGTACACCATCGAGGCGTAGCCGAACAGCGGCTTGCGGGCGAAGGCCGGCAGGATCTGCGAGACGATGCCGAAGGCCGGCAGAATCATGATGTAGACCTCGGGGTGGCCGAAGAACCAGAAGATGTGCTGGTACATGACCGGGTCGCCGCCGCCGGCCGCGTTAAAGAACGAGGTGCCGAAGTGACGGTCGGTCAGGGTCATGGTGATGGCGCCTGCCAGCACCGGCATCACGGCGATCAGCAGGTAGGCGGTGATCAGCCAGGTCCAGCAGAACATCGGCATTTTCATCAGGGTCATGCCGGGAGCGCGCATGTTCAGGATGGTGACGATGATGTTGATCGAACCCATGATCGACGAGGCGCCCATCAGGTGCATCGCGAAAATACCCATGTCCATGCCGGGCCCCATCTGGGTCGACAGTGGCGCGTACAGGGTCCAGCCGGCCGCGGTGGCGCCGCCAGGCACCAGGAACGAGGTGGCCAGCAGGATCGCCGCCGGCGGCAGCAGCCAGAACGAGAAGTTGTTCATGCGCGCGAAGGCCATGTCGGAGGCGCCCACTTGCAGCGGGATCATCCAGTTGGCGTAGCCCACGAAAGCCGGCATGATCGCGCCGAACACCATCACCAGGCCGTGCATGGTGGTGAGCTGGTTGAAGAATTCAGGCTGGAAAAACTGCAGGCCCGGCTTGAACAGTTCGGTACGGATCATCAGCGCCAGCACGCCGCCCGAGAGCAGCATGATGAACGAGAACCACAGGTACAGGGTACCGATATCCTTGTGGTTGGTCGCGAACAGCCAGCGACGCAAGCCGTGCGGGTGGTCGTGCGCGTGATCGTGGCCGT
>CAMLIL010000124.1 GCA_946480015.1 uncultured Oxalobacteraceae bacterium
TCAATTTCCCCACGCGCGGTATCGGCATGCGCACCATCGAGCAATTGCAGATGGCGGCCGAACAGCACCGCATCTCGCTGTACGCGGCGGTGCCGTACGTGGCAGGCAAGGGCGGTTCGGCGCTGGGTGGTTTTGTGCGCCTGATCGAAGGCGCGCGCTTCGAGACCCAGCAACTGGCCTTGCCGGAAATGGTCCGCGTGGTGCTGGAAGCGAGCGGCCTGCTGACCCACTACCAGAACGAAAAGGAAGGCGCCGACCGCATCGAAAACCTGGAGCAGATGGTCAACGCCGCCACCCAGTTCGTGCAGGAGGAAGGCTTCGGCCCCGGTGCCCCGGCGCACCTGGGACCGCGCGCCGATGCCCAGGCCGGCGCGCCCATCGTCAACGCCGATGGCGTCGAACTGCTCGATGCCGATGCGCCGATGCCGACTGTCATGTCGCCGCTGTCGGCCTTCCTCACCCATGCTTCGCTGGAAGCCGGCGACGCCCAGGCCCAGGCCGGCCAGGACGCCTTGCAGCTGATGACGGTGCATTCGGCCAAGGGCCTGGAATTCGACGCGGTGTTCATCACCGGCCTGGAAGAAGGCTTGTTCCCGCACGACAGCAGCTCGCGCGAAATGGATGGCGTGGACGAAGAGCGGCGCCTGATGTATGTGGCCATCACGCGCGCCAAGAAGCGCTTGTACATGAGCTTTACCCAGTCGCGCATGCTGCACGGCCAGACCCGCTACAACACCAAATCGCGCTTCTTCGATGAATTGCCGGAAGAAGCGCTCAGGTGGATCACGCCGCGCGTGCAATCGCACTGGTTTGCCAACAAAAAGTCGGCCTGGGACGACGTGCAGTTCAATGGCGGCTCGGACAACAAGATCGCCCAGCAGATCACCCAGAAGGCCAGCAATGGTCCCGGTTGGCGGATCGGCGAATCGGTGGCGCACGCCAAGTTCGGCGAGGGCGTGATCGTCAATATCGAAGGCGGCGGCAGCAATGCGCGCGCGCAGATCAACTTCGGCCGCGCCGGCATGAAGATGCTCGACCTGTCGGTGGCAAAACTGGAGCGCGTGGGGCGCTAGGCGCTTTCAGGAAACCTCAATGCTCAAAACTGCACTCAAGAGCGTCATCAAACGGTATTGGGGACTCGTCGCGGCTATCGTCATGATCAGCGGCGCGTCTCAATACCGGCAGGAACATACCGTCTCCATATTGGTACTTTCCCTGGCGCTGCTGCTTGCCTGCCTTGCTCTTCTGGTGGTCGCCGTTCCGCTCGAACTACACCGGGCTAGGCGCCATGCCCGAGCTCTTGAGCGAGCCCGATGAGGATTCCTTCGGGGCCCCGTATGTAGCAGAGCCGGTACGTGTTTTCGTACTGGGCCACTTTGCCGACGAGTTCCGCGCCGCGTTTCTCGAGACGGGCGAGCGTATCGTCGATGTCCTCCACGGTAAACATGACGCGCAGGTAACCGAGGGCGTTCACCGGGGTGCGCCGGTGATCGGCGAGCACCGGTGGCGCAAGGAATCGGGATATCTCGAGCCGGCTGTGACCGTCCGGCGTACGCATCATGGCGATCTCGACGCGAATGCCGGGCAATCCAGTGACGCCGTCTGCCCAGTCTCCTTCGATTGGAGCGCGCCCCTCGAGCTCAAGGCCAAGTTCGGAAAAAAACTCAATGGCGCCATCGATGTCTTCAACCACGATGCCGACGTTGTCCATTCGCTTCACCGTCATGATGCCTCCTGGGCGTCTTACTTGTTATCGATTGCAAAACGGCGCGGTAACACGGGCGTCTCCGATTCAACTGCCAGGCCGCTGAACCAGGAGGCGCTGTAGTTTCTTAGTTCTTCCGTAGCACGACGTGCGTTGCGGCTTCGGTCGGCACGTGCTCGGTGCAACGAAATCCCAGACTTGGCAGGTCAAGTCCTGCGAACAAGGATTCGCCCGATCCGAGCAATACCGGGGAGATTGCCAGATGCATCTCGTCGATCAAGCCGGCGCGCAGATACTCGCGAATAGTCGCCACGCCACCCCCTAGACGCACATCCTTGCCGTTTGCTGCTCGGCGGGCTTGAGCGTAAGCGGACTCGATGCCGTCGGTGACAAAATAAAAGGTAGTGCCACCTTTCATCTCCAGCGGCGCGCGGGGATGATGGGTTAACACGAACACGGGGACATGATACGGAGGTTCCTCTCCCCACCAGCCTTTCCACTCGTCGTCTGTCCATGGTCCACGGATTGGACCGAACATGTTCCGGCCCAGGATCCAGGCGCCGATGTTCGCAAGGCCGCGGGCGGCAAAATCTTCGTCCGGACCGTCTACGCCTTTGCTTTCATCACCCATCATGCGTTGGAAAGTGCGAGTGCCGCGGAACCACTGGTGCAGCGTCATCGCGCGCTCACCCATTGGATTTTCCAGGCTCTGGTTCGCGCCTGCTCCAAAGCCATCGAGCGAGATGGTGAAACATTGTACTTTTAGTTCGGACATCGTATCTCCTTGTACGTAACGGGTACAGCGTCTGATTTTCTTTCGAGGTCCTCTACAGTCGGCCGCTAAGTACTCGCCATCCGTAGCCGGCTCCCAACAGCAGACCGGCGATCACCAGGAAAAGCAGGACACCATAACAAATGCGGAGCATTGAGAAAGGCTTCGTGGCCGTTTTTTGCTCCACCAAACGTGTCGCCTTGTTATTCAATAAAAGCTCGCCTGCGAACTCTCCTGCCAATTGCAGCGGGAGAGCAAGCGCAAATAACCAGAGCCATTGAGCTGCCGTGGACGGGGTGTCGGGGTACGAGAGGATGACCCACATCAGTCCCATCACAACGGAAAGGCCGATGTAGGTCACTATCAGCTTGATTGCGGTATACATCGACGAATAATACAACAATCATACCCGCTTTGAGCCCTGATGCCGGGCCATGCGCGACCTGCCAGCCACTGTGGCTGGCCACTGCTTCTCCCGGTCCCTGATAGCTGAAATGTACGGTCGCAAGACCGTCGGCCGGGAAGCGCGGCACTCCCCATGCCGCCTTAGCGTACGGTTCTTTCCTGTTTTCTGCGAGACCTCACCAGCATCCCCAAAACAATATCGCCCCCCGGAGAAAATGAATTGGAATTAGTTTTTTTCGTCGGCTACATTGCGTCCACTCGCCAGGCTGAACAGACACGCCGCGCGGTCGAAGTAGTTTGTTTTATTACAGTAAAAAATCAACAGGAGACCATTATGAGAACGGAAAAATCCGCGCAGTTCGCGCTCAAGCTGACCGTCGCCGCGCTGGCATCGGCTGGCGTTCTGAGCAGTGCATCAGTATGGGCGCAGGAAGCCGCCCCGGCTTCCACGCCACAAGCCAGCGACGTCAATGTCGTCCTGGTCACCGGTGTACGCCGGGCCGCTCAAACGGCGCAGAAGATCAAGCAGGACGCCGACAACGTGATCGATTCGATCGTGGCGGACGATATTGGCAAATTCCCCGATACCAACGTGGCGCAGACCCTGGCACGCGTCAGCGGCATCCAGGTGCGGCGCGACGGTGGCGAAGCCAACACCGTGCTGATCCGCGGCCTGCCAGGCATTTCAACCCTGCTCAACGGCCGCGAAATGTTCACCACCACCGGCCGCTACATCCAGCTGGCCGACATTCCATCGACCATGCTGCAGCGCGTGGATGTCTACAAATCGCAGAGCGCCGAACTGCTCGAAGGCGGCATCGCCGGCGTGATCGACGTGCGCACCAACCGTCCCTTCGACTTCAAGGGCGCCACCACCAGCGTGAGCGTCGGTGCACGCAACCAGGACAAGTCCCACCGCACCGATCCGGAAGCCAACGCCCTGTTCTCGAACCGCTGGAAGACCAGCGCCGGCGAGTTCGGCGCGCTGGCCGGCCTGTCGTATGTGAGGAGCAATTACTGGGAGGAGCGCACCTTCCAGTCGTTCCCGATCCAGAAAGAGTGGCTGGGGCCGGGTATGACTGGCCCCGATGTCCTCGGCCTGCAGACCATCTTTGGCGAGCGCCAACGCACCGCCGCCAATTTCGCCCTGCAGTACCGCCCGAACAGCGATCTGGAAATCTATGCCGAAGGCCTGGCGTCCCACTACCAGGGCAACGATCAGACCGACCTCCTCGTCGGCTTTCCATTCTGGGCCAGCGCAAGCAGCGCAACGAAGATTCCCGGTTCCACCCAAGTCGATACGGTGACCTCGCAAAATGCCAACACCATCCTGTCGACGCAAGCGCGTTACTCGGACAACAAAACGTCCCAGGTGGCCGTCGGGGCCAAGTGGCGGGTGACGCCCGGCCTGCGCCTGACGTCCGAACTGGCGCGTACCGACTCGAAATACGTCTGGCAAAATCCGATCCTGGACATGATCACCAACATTCCCAATGCGTACGGCAAGACCAATGTCGATGGCGGGGCGTATGTGAAGTACAGCGGCATCGATATCGCCAATCCGGCCAACATCAACCTGTTGCAGTTGTTCGACCGTTACGGCAACGACAAGGGCGCTTCCACCGACTTCCGCTCCGACGCAGTGTTTACGCCGGCGAGCGACGGCCTGTTCACGGAATTCCTGGCGGGCGTACGCGTCAATCACCGTACGGCGGAGTCGATCAAGTCGTTCGAGGGTAGCGCTTCCGCACCGAACAACGTCAAGGCGTCGACGATTCCCGGCATGACCTGCACCACGCCCACGATGTCGCGCGATTACGGCACGCAGAACTGGTACACCCCGTGCGCCAGCTACCTGATCGACAGCACCTCGGTGGTGCGCCAGGCGGTGACGGGCAACCCGGCCGCGAAAGGGCTCGATCCCGGTTCCTTCTTCAAGGACGTCGAGAAGAACTATTCGATGTATGTGTCGGGCAAAATCGGCTTCGACCTGGGCGCCGTTCCGGTCGACGGCTTGCTCGGTGTGCGCGTGACCCGGACCGATTCCGACCTGATCGGCAAGAGCGTGGTCAATGGCCAGTACGTCGAGACCCCGGTCAGCGCCAGCGGCACCGATGTGTTGCCAAGCGCCAGCTTCAAAGCCAAGTTGCCGCATGACCTGATTGGCCGCGTGGCCTACGCCAAGACCCTGACCCGTCCGAGTTTCTCGCAGCTGAACCCAGGCACCGCTTACGTCGCCGCGAACGGCACCACGGTGCAAGCGACCGCGCAGGGTGGCAATCCGAACCTGCAGCCATTCACCGGCCAGAACCTGGATGCGGCATTGGAATGGTATTTCGCGCCGACCGGCATGCTGAGCCTGACCGTGTTCCGGCATAACTTCGACGGCTACATCATCAACAAGACGGTACCGGAAGTCTTCCAGGGCGTGAAGTACGACACCAGCCGTCCGTTCAATACCGACAAGGGCCATCTGCAGGGCGTGGAAGCGTCGTACCGCCAGTTCTTCGACTCGCTGCCGGGCTGGCTGGGCGGCTTTGGCATGGAGGCCAACGTCAGCTACATGGAAGGCGGGCTGACCTCGTCGATCGTTCCCGGATTGCAGGGCAAGCCATTCAGCGGCATGTCGAAGAACTCGTACAACCTGGTCGCCCTGTATGAAAGAGCGGGCGTATCGGCGCGCCTGGCCTACAACTGGCGCTCGAAATTCGTGCAGGTCTATGGCGATCACCCGAGCAATTCCGGCACCGCGCCGGCACGCGACCTGATCGCGGCGCCGCTGTCGACCCTGGATGGTTCGCTGAGCTACAAGTTCACCCCGAACCTGTCGGTCAACCTGACCGGTACCAACCTGCTGAACTTCCAGTATGTCGACTACTGGGATAACCAAAACCTGTATCCACGCGATACCCGCCGGTATGACCGCACCATCGGCCTGTCGCTGAACTGGAGGAACTGACCGTGCGCGGGGCCTGGCCATGGTTCGCATGGCAGCGCCCCGGTTCCATCCCTTACATCGCCGGCCTGGCAGTGGATGCTCTCACAATCAGTTCCAGGCCGGCGATGCATTCCATCGGCGCAGCCTCATGTCTGCCTTCCTGAATCTCGATCAGCAGCTCGACACCACGGGCCGCCATCACGGCGGTTGGAATGGCGACCGTTGTCAATGCCGGGCGAGACTGGCTCGACACCATCGTGTTGGTGATGCTTACGACGGAAAGATCGTCGGGCACGGTCCGTCCCAGGCTTGCCGCTGCCTCCAGGACGCCCAAAGCAGCCAGATCGTTCGAAACGAAGATTGCGGTGAGCTCGGGCGCGGAAGTAAGAAGGTCGATGGCTGCCTCTTTTCCTCCAGCAAAGGTATCCGCGCAATATCGAACGGTTGCGGCGGGGCAGGCTATCCGCGCTGAACGCAGTACATCCCGAAACCCTTGATAACGCAGGTCGTGGATGCCGTTTTTGGGGCTGGCAATGATGGCACCGATTTTCCGGTGCCCGAGGCCGACAAGATGCTCGGTCGCGATGCGGCCCGTGTGCCGGCCGTCGAATGCCAGGCACGGCACTCCCGGATGCGCGCCGGGATCTTCCCACAGATTAATTACAACAGGGGTGCCACTGGCCACGACCTGTTTGAGCTGCTCGAGATTGATGTCTGGATTGTTGGCGACGATCACGCCGTCCGACAGCGAGCCTGCGACCTCGTCGAGGAAGCGGGTTTTTTTGCCCGACTCGTAGTCGGTGTTGCATACGATCAGGTAACGCCCGCGCTTGCGGGCCGCCTGATCCACGTGCAACATGAACTCGGGGTAGAACGGGTTGGTGATACAGGTCAGCATCAGCGCGAACGTGGGCGCCTTGCGTTCCACCAGGGCACGCGCCGTGAGATTGGGCCGATAGCCCAACAGCGCCACAGTGTCGAGCACGCGCTGGCGTGTCGCTTCGCTGGTCTTGCCGCGTCCGCGCAGGACATTGGTGACGGTGGTCGGGGTAACGCCGGCTTGCGCCGCCACTTCCTTGATAGTTGCCATTGTTCAATCCAAAAGTATGTCGACATGATAAGTGCGCAGATTTTCCTTGAATTTAGTTTTACGTTCAACTAATATCGGTACCAACCTGGAAAACTCTTTGCTGGCCTTGGTTCAAGAAGTCATTGCGAGGCCAAATTTCGGGGGAGGATCAGCGACCGCCTGCGGCCCGCTTTTTTTTGGCTGACTAGGTTTAACGATAAACCTCCCGATGTCCGGGGCTTATTTGCAAATGGGAGACTAACCATGCCGCGTCGCTCGCTACTGTCTGCCGCCGAACAGGCCACCCTGCTTGCCATGCCGGAAAGCAAAGAGGACCTGCTGCGCTTCTATACGTTCAACGAGTCGGACATGGCGCTGATCCGGCGGCGCCGGGGCGATGCCAATCGCATCGGTTTTGCCGTGCAACTGGCCATGCTGCGCTATCCAGGCCATGCCCTCGGAACCGGCGCGCGGATTCCCCAGGCGGTCATCGAATGGATAGGCGGGCAGGCAGGCGTAGCAGCCAGTGCCTGGGCGCGCTATGGCGCGCGCGAAGAGACACGGCGCGAACATTCCCAGGAATTGCGCGCCTACCTCGGCTTGTCCACCTTCGGCCTGTCGGACTTCCGCTTTCTGGTGCGCGCGCTGACCGGCCCCGCCGCCCACACGGACGATCCGCTGGTACTGGCCGGACAGGCCATGGCGATGCTGCGCCAGCGCGGCACCATCGCGCCTGCCATGAGCGTGATCGACCGCGCTTGCGCGGAAGCGCTCGCCCGCGCCAGCCGGCGCACCTGCACGGCGCTGGTGGCATCCTTGAGCGAACGCCATCGTCAACTCGTCGACGGCCTGTTGCAGATGAGGCCCGACAGCAATCTGACCTGGCTGACGTGGCTGCGCCAGTCGCCGCCGAAGCCGACGGCGCGCTGCATGCTCGAGCATATTGAACGTCTGAAGACGCTGCGCGCCTTGGGGCTGCCGCATGGCACCGGCAAGGTCCAGCAGAGCCGGCTGCAGAAGCTCGCCCGTGCGGGCGCGCATATCCCGGCCGCCGGCTTCGCCAAATTCGACAGCGATCGGCGTTACGCTACGCTGCTTGCCGTGCTGTTGGAGCGGATGGCCACCATCACCGACCAGATCGTCGAGCTGCACGAGCGCATTCTGGTCGATCTGTTCACCAGCGCTGAGATCAAATATGCCGCCATGGAGGCGGTCGACGCCGGCGACGATTGCGCGCGCGGCCAGTCCGTGCCGGCATCGTTCGGCCAGCTGCGCCTGGTGAGCAGGCACTTCAGCACGCTGCGCGGCTACGCGCCGGCGTTGCTGGATGTCCTGGCGCTGCATGCCAGGCCGGCTGCCCGCGACCTGCTGGAGGCCATCGAGGTGCTGCGCAGCATGAACGCGAGCAATGCACTGAAAGTGCCAGCCCATGCGCCAAACACCTTCATCAAGCCGGAGTGGCGGCCGCTGCTGACCGGCCAGGCCGGCATCGATCGCCGCCTGTACGAAATTTGCGCGCTGGACGAATTGAAAAATGCGCTGCGCTGTGGCGATATCTGGGTCGAGGGCGCGCAGCGATTCAAGAATGCCGACGCGCGCCGCTTGCCCGTCAAAAAAATCAGCGTACTTCAGCGGGCCAGTGAACCGCCGCTTGCCGCTGGCGCCGCGCGCGAGCGCTATCTGCGCGATCGGCTGGCGCTGCTTGAACATCAGCTCGGCAATGTCCGCCGCTACGCTCGTTCAGCCGGTGTCCTGGTGCACCGGAAAATCCAGTAAGAACATGGTCTCGGTCTCTTCCTGTCAGCAATGGCAGTTTTTGGCAGCTTCGGCTGCCTTTTTTTTGACCTGATGCGCCGGCAACCGGCCCTTCCCCAGCCATAAGCCGGACAGGCGGTTAGCGTACGATTTTTTCTGTTTTCAGCGCCACCTCGGCGGCATCTGAAAAGCGATATCGCACGCCGAATTAATTGGATTGGAACTTACTATTTTTGTGCCATATATTGCGCCCACGCTGCGGGCAATGACCCATGCGCTTATCGCCCACACGACAGCGTTTCCCATAACAGGACCCGATCAGGAGATGTCCATGAAGAAGTACGCATACGGATTCGTATTGCTGTTTGCATTGGTGGCTCAGGCACGCGCTCAAGTGACCGTGAGCGACAGCGTGCAATTCAAAATCAAGAACGTCAATAGCGGATTGGTTCTGGCTATTCCCGGCGCAAGCCAGAGCGCTGGAACCGGTGTGATTCAATGGAGCGACACCGGTAGCGCCGAACAGCTGTGGCATTTCATCCCGATGGGCAGTGGCCAGTACAACATTGAGAACATGGCGACGCACCAGTTGATGGGGGTGTCGAGCGGCTCGAAATCCAATGGTGCACAGATCGTGCAATGGGCCGATAACGGCACCGCCGATCACCTTTGGACAATCACCCAGGCGTCCAGTGGCAACTACCTGATCAAGAACGTCAACAGCGGCTTGTACCTCGATGTCTATCAGGGAAGCAAATCGACGGCTGCGACCATCGATCAATGGAGTGCGTCCGGTTGCCTTTGCCAGGAATGGCAACTGGTGAGCACCGGCACCGATCCCTATCCATTGCCAGGAACAGTGAGCGGTAGCGGTACGCGCGTACACGACCCCTTCATGATGAGAGACTCGGGGGGAACCTACTGGCTTTACGGAACCAACAATACGATCGCCTCGTCCAGCGACCGCATCAATTTCGCCAGTGCCGGCAGCGCCCTGAACCCCGTGCCTTCCTGGACAACGACGTACACCAAGGGCGGCACCCTGTGGGCGCCCAATCTGGTGTACATGAATAACCAGTACTACCAATACTACTCAACTTCCAGCTTCGGATCGCAGACCTCGGCAATCGGCCTCGCCACGGCGCCGACCCCGAACAGCACCGCCTGGACGGACAAAGGCATTGTGATTTCGTCGAGCGCCTCGAGTCCCTACAATGCGATCGACCCGAGCATCCTTCAGGACCAGAGCGGTGGCTGGTGGATGTCGTATGGATCGTGGTGGAATGGCCTGTACATGATCAAACTGGACCCATCGACCGGCAAGCAATCAACGGCCAATACCACCATCTATCATCTGGCCCAGCGAGCGAAGGGCTTGGAAGGTTCTTACCTGTACTACTACAACGGGTACTACTATCTCTTCGCTTCGATCAATAACTGCTGCAGCGGCGCCAACAGCACGTATCGCATCATCGTGGGCCGTTCCAGCTCGGTTACCGGGCCTTACCTGGATCGAGGCGGTCTCAACATGCTCAACGGGGGCGGCACCATCGTCTTGAGCGCGCACGGCAACATTAAAGGTCCGGGCGGCCAGAGCCTGATGACCGACAGCGATGGTCCCTTGATGGTGTACCACTACTACGATGGCAACAATAACGGCAATGAAACGCTGGGAGTCAACCGCGTTGGCTTTACCGCGGATGGCTGGCCCTATGTTTATTAAGATTGGAGAGACATTCAATGAAGCTCGATAGGTATACGTTTTTTAGTCGGCGGCTCTTCTGCCGTCAATTTTTGTTCGCCGTGCTGGCCGGCCTGCTGTTCCTGCCGGCGCACGCGGAAAGCGGACGCGAACGGCTGTCGCTCGATCGCGGCTGGCTGTTCCATCTCGGCGACGTTCCGTTTCACGTTCCCGCCACCCAGGACGAGACCTATTATGCGACCAAGGCCGGCCTTGCATCCGGCGCCGCTGCAGTCAAGTACGACGATACCGCATGGCGCAAGCTCGACCTGCCGCACGATTGGCAGATCGAACAGCCGTTCGATCCCAAGGCCAACGTGGCACAGGGATTTCGTCAGCGCGGCATCGGCTGGTACCGGCGCTACCTGGCCGTGCCGGAGAGCGACCGCGGGCGCCACGTCGAGCTTGAGCTCGGCGCCATCGCCACGCATGCCACTGTCTGGGTGAACGGCAACCTCGTCAATCACAACTGGTCCGGCTATAACGAGCTTCGCATCGACATCACGCCCTACCTGCAGTATGGGGACAAGAATCCCAACGTCATCGCGATCCGGGCCGATGCCAATGCGATGGAAGGCTGGTGGTATGAAGGCGCCGGCATGTACCGCCACACCTGGCTGGTCAAGACCGATGCCGTGCACGTCGTGCCGGACGGCGTGCGCGTCACGCCGCGCCAGGTCGATGCGCTCACCTGGGAAATCCCGGCTACGGTCACGCTCGACAACGATGGCAAACAGGCCGCGCGCGTCGACGTCGAGGTGCTCGTCACCGGCCCCGACGGCAAGCAGGTGGCGCGCCGCAGCACGTCGATCGATGTTCCGGTGCTGACGCAGGTCAGCGCGTCCTTGCCGTTGACGATACGCCGTCCGTCGCTGTGGTCGCTCGACAAAACGACGCTTTACCACGTCACCGCAACCGTGCGCCGCGACGGCAAGACCATCGACCGGCTTGCTCTCGACACCGGCTTTCGCACGCTGCGCTTCGATGCCGCGCAAGGCTTTTTCCTGAATGGTAAGCACGTCAAGTTGCAAGGCGTCTGTCTGCACCAGGATCATGCCGGCGTCGGCGTCGCCGTTCCCATTTCGATCTGGGAATATCGCCTGCGCCGCCTGAAGGAACTGGGCGTGAACGCGATCCGCTTCTCGCATAACGCGATCGCATCGGAGGTGCTGGACATGGCCGACCGCATGGGTTTCCTGGTGATGGCCGAAAATCGCAACTTCAATCCGTCGCCGGATTACATGAAGCAGTTCGAGTGGATGCTCAAGCGCGACCGCCATCATCCCTCGGTGATTCTGTGGTCGGTGTTCAATGAGGAGCCGGTGCAGGCGACCGAGGTCGGTTACGAAATGGCGCGGCGCATGGTGGCCGTGGCCAAGGCGCTCGACGGGACCCGGCCAACCACCGCCGCCATGAGCAATGGCCTGCTGACGCCGCTGAACGTGTCGCACGCGGTCGATGTCGTTGGCGCCAATTACCAGATACCCGAGTACGACAAATTCCATGCGGCCCATCCGGACAAGCCGTTCACGAGCTCGGAAGATACGTCGGCGTTCATGACGCGCGGCGAATTCGCGACCGACAAGGCGCGGCATATCGAGACCAGCTACGACGTCGAAGCTCCAGCCTGGGGTAATACCCATCGCGACGCCTGGCAGGCGATCGGCACGCGCGACTTCGTCGCCGGCGGCTTCGTCTGGACCGGCTTCGACTATCACGGCGAATCGTGGCCGTATGCGTCGTGGCCTTCGGTCAGTTCGTTTTTCGGCATCATGGACCTGAACGGTTTTCCAAAGGCGGCGTACTACATGCACCAGGTCCAATGGATCAAGGACCGCCCGCTGGTCTACATTGCGCCGCACTGGAACTGGGCCGGCAAGGAGGGCCAGGAAATTGTGGTGAGGGTGATGGCCAACGTCGAGCGCGTGAAACTCTTGCTCAATGGCCGCGAGATCGGCGAGCAAAAGGTCGACAACTACCGCATGAACGACTTCAAGGTGAAATATGAAGCTGGCAAGCTGGAGGCGATCGCTTACACCGGCGGCAAGGAAGTGGCGCGCACGAGTGTCGAGACCACCGGCCAGGCTGTCGCGCTGGAACTGGTGCCGGACCGCGCAGCGCTCGCCGGCGACGGCCGCGACGCCATGCCGGTCACCGTGCGTGCACTCGATGCGCAAGGCAGGGCGGTGCCGCTCGCGAACGACGAGGTGAGCTTCGAGATCGTTGGTGCCGGCAAGTCCATTGGCCACGGCAATGGCGACCCGAATTCGCACGAAGACGAGAAGGGCAAGACGCGCAAGCTGTTCAATGGCCTGGCGCAGCTGATCGTGCAGAGCAACTGGGACAGCAGCGGCGCGATCGAAGTGCGCGCCACCGCACAGGGCCTGCAGCCCGCGACCCTGACGATTCCTGTCAAGGCCGTGCCGGCGGTATCCTACGTGGCCGCTGCCTCGGCGCCGAAAGCCGAGAAGCCGTAAAACGGCTGTTTTCCCATCCTCGGCGCCGGCGGCAAGCTTTCAGCTTCCTGCCGGCGCCGTGACTTGTCCCGGAATTCAGGGTGTCCCGGATTCCGATGACAAAGTAACATCCGGCATGCCGAAAATCTGCCGGTATGCCGCGTACAGCGCGCACTGCAGCAGCAGCACGAACAGCAGCACGATCCAGACCACCAGCACGCGGGCGGCGTTGCCGCCGCCGAGAATGGCGGTGACCACCATAAAGACCGCGAAGAACAGGCCGAACCAGCTCAGCAGCAGGGTGGCGAAGGCGCGCTTGGCGCCCAGCACGGCAAAGACGCTGTAAAAGCTGGCCTTGAACGGCGCCATTTTCTGCCAGTGGGTCAGCGGTGCGGCAAAGCTGAGCAGGATCAGCGCCAGGCTTTGCAGCGTAAGTATCCCCAGCATGGCCAGCACGTCGGAGGCGGCGAGAGTCGGTGGCCGGTTCGGATCGATCGGCCCGGCAACCTGTTGCAGGAAGCCGGGATTGACCGTGCTGTGGGTCAGCAGGGTGAGGATGATCGAGATCGCCAGATACACCAGCCCCAGCTTGCACAGCGCAACCACGCCCGGCATGCGGAAACCGGTGGCCAGCACCGACAGCCCGGTGCGCTTGCCGTGATCGATTTCCGCGCAGGCTTGCAGCACGGCCATGCTGAACGAGGGAATCAGGACCATGGTCAGCATCGGGCCGGCAATGGGCACGGCGCTGAGCAGCAGGCTGGCCAGCAGGTTGGTAAAGAGCAGGATGGTCAGGCTACCCGGCTGGGTGCGGAACAGGCCGAAGCCTGCCTTGAACCATTGCCAACCGGTGCGTGCGGGTAGGCTCATCAGAACAGACGCGGGGCGGCGTGATGGATGCGCTCGCGCAGGATGCGTTCGAAATGGGTCGGATCGTGCGGTGTAAGCATTTCGGCTTCGCGCGGCTGATGGAAATCGTACAGGCGCGACAGCCAGAAGCGCAGCGCCGCGGCGCGCAGCATCGGCTGCCAGGCGGCCTGCTCATTCCCGGTGAACGGCTGCACCGCGTGATAGGCGTCCAGCATGGCGCGCACGCGCGCCTCGTCCAGCACGCCGCTGTCGAGGTCGATGCACCAGTCGTTGACGGTGACGGCCACGTCGAACAGC